>JBFWYV010000128.1:0-12907 GCA_050186055.1 Hyphomicrobiaceae bacterium
CAGTCCGGAAGCTTCCGCTGCGCCTTCGAAGTCGACGTCACGGACGCAAGCTTGCCTCTGCAAATCCGGTTGTTCAACGAAGAAGCCGCGATCGAAGGCGAGATGGATCTCCACGGTGTCGCGGTCGAGAAGCTGCCACCGGATCCAGCCTCGACGATGGAGGGCGAGCGTGCGCCACCGATGGAGCCGGCCGGATGACCAGGAAGGTCTTGATCGAGGCAAACAATCTCACGTTCAGACAAGGCACCGGTATAGCAACGTACGCCGCCAATCTTGCATCGGCGCTGGTCGGACTCGGCTACGGCGTAGACGCACTGATCGGAACCAACCGGCATATCGATACGAAGGATCCCCTGCTGAGCGAAGTCCTGCTGCATGATGCCGTCACCCATCGGCCGGTCCTGCATCGCGCCAGCCTGGAATGGAGCTGGCTTGCAGGTCTGCCGCTGGGGATGCAGGCGCGCCGATTGAAGATCGGCAGCACGACGGCCGTGCATGACGACGGCCGGCTTCGCCGCTTCGATACCATACTTGCAGTCCGCGACCTCGCCGATCTCGCCCGGTATCATTTCAATAGATACGGATCTCGCGTGCGCCTCCGCATCGAAGACCAGCCGGATCTGTTCCATGCGACGCAGGCGATTCCGATCCGGGTTCCAGGATGCCCGAACGTCTATACGATCCACGATCTGGTTCCATTGAAGCTGCCGCACACGACGCTGGATGAAAAACCCTACTTTCTCGGCATGGTGCGCGAGATCGCCCGGCGGGCCGACCACATCATTACGGTGTCCGAATGCTCACGCCGCGATATCATCGAGCTGCTCGACATCCCGCCGTCTCGCGTCACCAACACGTACCAGTCCGTCCATATTCCGGATCAACTGCTGTCGATACCTCGTGACGAGATCGCCAATGAGCTGGCGCGGCACTTTGAACTGGAGCTCGGCGAATACTTTCTCTTCATCGGCGCCATCGAGCCAAAGAAGAACCTGTCCAGCCTGATCGACGCCTACGCAGCATCGGGGGTGCGACGCCCCCTGGTCATAGTGGGAAAGCCGGGCTGGCAATACGAAGACGATCTGGCAAAAATCGCCGATGAGCGGTTCCTGACCTACCGGCTGGAAGACGGCGTGCTGAAACCGATGCGGCGTGTTCGCCGGCTCGGCTATATGCCGTATGCACGGCTCGTTGCATTGATGCGCGGCGCACGTGCGGTCGCATTTCCGTCTCTGTACGAAGGGTTCGGACTGCCGGTCGTCGAGGCGATGCTCGCAGGCGCGCCGGTGCTGACATCGAACGTCTCATCGCTTCCGGAGGTCGCCGGCGACGCTGCCCTCCTCGTTGATCCTTACGACGTCGACGATATCGCGAACGGCTTTGCATCACTGGATCAGGACGATGACCTATGTGAGGAGCTTCGCAATCGAGGCCGGCTTCGAGCTGCGGAGTTTTCCGTCGAACGCTACAAACAGCGCCTGCATGCAATCTACGCAAGGATCATCTGACAGGCATCGCTAGCTGTGAGCATTCGATAGGTGGTTGACCCGGTCATGGGCGAGGAAGGAGAGGTTGCGAGACCTCGGTGGTTTCTCGATGGACCGGACGAACATCCATAAGGACGCCCGTCTCAGGCCGCTCCGGCTAGGGCCTTTCTGGTTTTGCTTGAATCCCAGAAAGGCCCTAGATCTTTGTTTTGTCGTGCTTCCTATCGGAAAAACCGGTTCCCACTTTTCCGGAAGCACTCTAGCTCAGCCCAAAGAGCCGAGGAGTTGCCGGTCTGGCTCCACCGATACAATTGGCATCGCGCACACAGCAGCCTAAAATCCAAACCGCCGATCAGACGAATAGCCCTCGATCAGGACAACCTATTGGGGCTTCACAGCGAGCCTGCAAGGCATGAGTGCGAGGCATTGGAAGCGGAGAGCGCATGCTGGAGGGAATCCGTGTCGTCGATCTCGGGTCGTTCATCACCGCGCCTCTGGCGGCGATGATGCTCGGCGATCTTGGTGCGGACGTCATCAAGGTCGAGCGGCCGGAGGGAGATCCTTTTCGCGGCAGCCACGGCGATAAATACGGCGCGACGTTCCTGGCATTCAATCGCAACAAGCGAAGTGTTGTGCTCGATACGACAAGCGGCTCGGGTCGAGAAATGTTGGCACGCCTCGCCGGCACCGCCGATGTGCTGATCGATAATTTTCGACCCGGCGTGCTCGAGCGCATCGGGCTGGAGCCGCAGACGCTGCAGGCCCGGCATCCGAGGCTCATTCACTGCTCGATTACCGGGTTCGGGGAAACCGGTCCGTATCGGAACCGGCCGGCCTTCGACCATGTCGGCCAGGCTCTCTCGGGCATTACAAGCCTTCTCGTCGATCCTGCCCGTCCCGAGGCGTTCGGTCCGACGATTTCGGACAACGCAACGGCGATGTATGCGTCGCACGGCGTGCTGGCTGCGCTGGTGCAGCGGGGGCGGACCGGCAGGGGAAAGCGGATCGAGGTCAACATGCTGGAGGCCTCGATGGCCTTCATCCAGGACATCTACCTCAACTACACGCGTACGGGCACGGTGTCCGGCAAGTTCGCACGCATCGCGCGAAGCCAGGCGTTCGTATTCTCGTGTGCGGACGATCTGATGGTCGCCGTGCATCTGTCGACGACGGAGAAATTCTGGCGTGAGCTGGCGGCCGCGCTCGATGCGCCGGAATTGACGGGAGACGAGCGGTTCAAGACGCATCAGTCGCGCGTCAAGCATTACCACGAGCTGGCGGACACGCTGCAAGCGCGGTTCCGCCGCCGCAGCAGGGAGCACTGGATCGAGCTGTTGGCCGGGACCGATGTTCCGTTTGCGCCGGTCAACGATGTGAATAGCGCTCTGGCCGATCCGCAGGTAGAGGCGCTGGGTACGCTTGCTCGCATGAGGCATGGCGAGGAAGGAGAGGTTGCAGGGATCGCGAGCCCGCTGCTCGCAGATGGCGTCCGCGTGCGCCGGGAGATGCGGGCGCCACCTCGCCTGGGTGAGCATACAGCCGAGGTTCTGGCGGAAATCAGATAAGCCAACGAGAGAAGCCGGGTCACGTTCGCGCGCCGATCGGAATCCTCCCGGCACAGGAGAATAATTTCTGGAGGAATTGCCGATGCCGGATTCGCCCATTCCATCGCCTGCACGCAAAGTTCGTCGTGTCGTGACGGGGCACGACAAAGCCAACAAGGCGAAGGTCATCATCGATGCAGCGGCGGACAACATAAAGAGTTCGAATCCGGCCTTCGCTTCAATCGCGATCTGGGCGTCGGATACGATGCCGATCGAGATTCCGGTGGGTGAGGCCGATGAGATCGAGGACTGCGGCCGGCGCAAGCTGCCGACGCAGCCGCCTCCCCTCGGCACACGGTTTATCGTAATGGAGTTCGATCCGGGATCGGACGGTGCGATGCACCGGACCGAGACGATAGATTACATCGCGTGCCTGGAAGGCGAGATCGACATGGACATGGATGATTCCACGGTCACGCTGCGGGCCGGCGATGTCATGGTCCAGCGCGGGACCAACCACGCCTGGGTCAATCGCTCCACGGCGCGGGCTCGCCTTGCGATCGTGCTGGTCGATGCGCAGCCCCTGGGGATCGGCACGCCGCGGAAATGACCGTGTCGTTCGGCGAAGGTCAGGCGATCTCCGCCAGCAGGCACTTCAGCACGCCGAAGTCATAGCGGCCTCCGAGCGCGGCATGGGCCGGCCCGAGCTTGCCGCTGTCGAGGGTCCCGCAGCGTTCGAACGCTGCGAGCACCTCGTCGATCTCGGCTTCGTCGAGGCCGACGACGGTTCGCGCTTCCAGGAGACCGGCTTCGATGGCCTCGGCGAAATGGCCCATGACGGTTTCGGTCTCGATGCGCCTCTCGGCCGCAATCCGGCCGGCGTCGAGACCCTGCAGGTGCAGTGCCAGGGTTTCGTTGATCGTCGCCGAGAGAGCGTTGTTGAGCAGCGGATGGGGCTTGAACCGGCCAACCGTGGCCAGCAGCGCCGTACCGAAGCGGGCAATCTTGCGTGCTCCGAGACCGGGAATATCCGACAAGGCAGCCGCATCCACCGGGCGCGCCGCAGCGATCTCGGCAAGCGTCTTATCGTGGAAGATCACATACGGCGGCACTTTCGCTTCAGCCGCGAGACGGGCCCGGAGAGCCTTCAGAGCCGAGAACAGATTCTGATCGCCGGGCGACACTGAGGTGCTGGTCCCCTTATCGCGGCGCAGGCGCCGGTTGCTGCCGTTGCTCGCGGCGACCTTGCGCATCCGGAACCGTTCCTCGCCGCGCAGGAGCGGGCGGGCGCGCTCGGTCACTGCCAACGTGCCGTGGCCTTCATCGTCGCCGGTCAGATGGCCGGCGGCGGTGAGCTGCCGGTAGAGCGCCTTCCAGCCGGCCGCATCGAGCTCCGTGCCCAGCCCGAACACCTTCAGCTTGTCGTGTCCGTTGCGGATGATGCGGTCATCGGCTTTGCCGACGAGCACATCGACCAGATAGGTCACGCCATAACGCTCGCCCGTGCGATACGCTGTGGACAGTGCCTTCTGTGCGGCGAGCGAAGCATCGGTCGTTTGCGGCGGATCCAGGCAGTTGTCGCAGTTGCCGCAGGGCTCCCCCATCGCCTCGCCGAAATAGGCGAGCAGCGCCTGGCGCCGGCAGGATGCCAGCTCGCAGAGGCCGATCAGCGCGTCGAGCTTCTGCCGCTGGACCTGCTTGAATGCGTCGGAGCCCTCCGATTGCGCGATCCATTGGCGGTACTGCATGACATCCTGCAGGCCATAGGCGAGCCACGCGTTGGACGGTTCGCCGTCGCGGCCTGCCCGGCCTGTTTCCTGGTAATAGGCTTCGATGGTCTTGGGCAAATTGAGATGAGCGACAAACCGAACGTCGGGCTTGTCGATGCCCATGCCGAACGCGATGGTAGCGACGACGATCAGGCCGTCCTCGGCCAAAAACCGTTCCTGGGTGCGGCGACGGACGTCGGCGGGCAGCCCAGCGTGGTAGGCAAGCGCGGTACGGCCCTTCGAGTTCAGCCAACGCGCGGTCTCCTCGACGCTCTTGCGCGAGAGGCAGTAGACGATCCCGGCGTCGCCCGGGTGCTCGCCGGCGATGAACTGCCACAGCCGCTCACGGGCGCTGACCGAGCCCATCTCGGCAATCGTGTATCGGATGTTGGGACGGTCGAAGGAGGCAACGTAGCGGGCGGCGTTCTCAAGCTTGAGCTCGGCGACGATTTCGTCCCGTGTGCGCTCGTCGGCGGTTGCCGTCAGAGCGACACGGGGGATACCGGGAAAGCGCTCGGTGAGCACGCGCAACTGTCTGTACTCGGGGCGGAAATCATGTCCCCACTGCGAGACGCAATGGGCCTCGTCGATGGCGAACAAGGCGAGCCGCGACTGCGAGAGAAGCGAGAGCGTGCGCTCCTGGACGAGCCGCTCGGGCGCCACATAGAGGACATCGAGTGCGCCGGCGAGAAGCTGGCGCTCGACCTCGCCCTGTTCAGCCCAGGGCAGGGTCGAATTGAGGAACTGCGCCGAAACGCCGGCCTGGCGCAGAGCATCGACCTGGTCCTGCATCAGCGCCACAAGCGGAGAGACGACGATCCCGGTGCCTTCGCGCACAAGGGCAGGGATCTGGTAACAGAGGGATTTGCCGCCACCGGTCGGCATGAGCACCAAAGCATCGCCGCCCTGGATCAGCGTCTCGACGATGGCCTGCTGATGGGAGCGAAACTGCTTATACCCGAACACGCGCTCCAGAACTTCGAGCGCCCGCATGGTATCCGCCTGCACGCGGTCACATGGCGCCTCATCGGCGGCAGCTTCGTGCCGCATGGCCGGCAGCCCCATTCCCTAACCCCCAAATCCCCACGGCGCGTCTTGATGACTCCGCATTCGTAGGCGATTCGAGTGGTTTGTGTGCTGGCTGCCAAGCGACGCATGGCCAGGAAGGTGGGGAGTATGTGGCATTCAGGACGAGTTCATGCCGCTCGTGGTAGGCGTGGACGGGCTGAACAAGTCGTGGCAGTCAGTGGATCGGCACGCCAGGGATGCAGGGCTGCCGGCCAATTCGAGATTATCGATGAGGGAGGTGGACAGTGACGTCGCACATTCGGACTTTGGCGGTTGTCGGCACCGGCGTGATGTTGGCCAGTGTGACGCTGACCGGGGCCGCCCGTGCCCAGACGAACTGCGACTGGTACGCCAAGACTGCGCTCTCTCAGCAGAAGCAGAACGTCGACCGCAAATGTGGCTACAGCGGTGATGGCTGGTCGTCCAATTTTGCGGTTCATCGCGGTTGGTGCAACTCGGTGAGTCCCGATCGTTGGCGCAAAGCCGCGCTGGAGCGCGAGCAGGCTCTGCAGAAGTGCACACGGAAAGCCGGGCTGGGCGCCAACTGACGTTGTGATCCGGTCTGGAATTGAACGGTGCTCGATGCGGGTTGCAGGCGGGCGCGAGGTATTCGCGCTTGCGCGACTCGTCAGTCAGGAGATTACGGCTGCATCCGGCGGCCTGCTGCGGCTAAAGCAACGGACTTGAAATTCACCTCAGTCCGAGGCTAGGCGGGGAGTGAATTTCAAGTCCAAAGTTGCTTTAGAACACTATGACTTTAAGCCGTCTTTGGACCTTAGATGCGACTTCGAGATCGAGGGTCGCATTTACGGTCCGACGCTTTAACGCTGCCGTGAGCTTCAGTTGTAGGCGATCAGCTTCGCATCGTCGGTCAGCACATACATGCGTCCGCCGGCGACCACCGGTGCGATGTAGGATGGCGAGCCGACGGCGCCCTGGCTGGTAACACGGCCGGTTGCGGCATCGACGCTGACCAACGCGCCTTTATTGGAGACGAGCCAGAGCTGTCCGCCGGCCAACGTCGGGCCGGACCAGGTTTTGGAGCCGGGGAGATTTACGGTCCATAAGGTCTGGCCGTCCCGACGGTTCAAAGCCTGCAGCTGGCCGGCGTTGTCGATGATGAAGACATACTCCCCGACCGGCCATGGCGGCTGTGTCGTCGACAGGTTGATCGCCCAAAGGCGTTCGCCGGTGGCGGCGCGAGCGGCGACCATGCGGCCGCCGTGGGCCGAGGCGTAGAGCACGCCATCGGCTATTGCCGGCCGGGCAGCATCACTCATTGCAGATATTGCAGTGGCGCCGCGCATCCGCGTCAGCGACTCGGTCCACACCGTCTCGCCGGTCGCGATCTTGAGGCCGAGCACCTCGCCTGAAGGGAACGGTGCAGCAACGATCTCTCCATCGACGGCAGGGCTGGCATTGCCGATCAGGCTCGCCTGCTGGGGCAGGCCCTGGGTTCCCCAAAGCTCGCTGCCGTCGCTTCCGGCGAGCGCGACGATCCGGCCTTCGGCGGTTGTCACGAATATGCGATCGACGACGGCGGTCGGTGACGAGCGGATCGGGGCGCCGAGGTTCTTCGTCCAGGCCACCTTGCCGGATGTCGGATCGAGCGCCGATACGGTGCCAAAGCCGGTGGCGACATAAAGCCGGCCGCCGTCCACGGCCAGACCGCCACCATAGCCGCCGCCCGCATTGCTGCTGCCGAGCGACCAGAGGCTGAAGCTGCCGGGCTTGTTCTCACTCTCCGGAACGAGGTTGGCGCGCCAGAGCAATGCGCCGCCGCTTACGGAGAAAGCGCTCACGCGAGCTGCCGCATCAAGGGTGTAGACACGGCCATCGTAGACGATGGGGCTGGCGGTAACCTTCGAGCCCTTGGACGATCCGGTGCCCGCGTCTGCGCTCCATATCCTCTTGATGCTGGCGTTCAACGCCAGATGGCCGGGTGCATTTCCGGGTGCTCCGCCCGGTTGGGTCCAATTGTCGTTGACCTGGGGTGGAGGCAGAATGATAGGCCGGTCGGCAGGGGCCAGATTGGCGGCTACGCTGCCGGTCGACTCGATGATGGCGATCCGCTTGCCCGGCAGGGGGGGCGTCTTCTTCAAAAACGGATTGAGGTCGTTGATCTTGGGCAGGCTAAGGCTGTCGGAGCACCCTGCGAGGCCAAGCGTCATACATACGAAAACGGCGCTGATCATTGCCGTTGCCGCGATGCCCGTCAGACGGCGGCCAACGGCATCCGTGCCCTCGGGTCTGGAGCGGTCGCAGGCGATAACGCTGTCCCTCGCGCCCATCAGCGCCCCCCAATTGCCAATCTACTTGTGCTCGCCCCGACGCAGCTTGTCGAGCAGCGAGTCGGGCTTCTTCGTGCCGTCCTGGTTGGTTGGTTTCGGCGGCTCGTTATTCGGCGCAGGCGGTGCCTCGACAGGCTCCAGTTCGACGCTTGCAGGTGCTCCCTTCGCAAGCTCTGCCTCCACGACAAGGTTCATCAATGCACCGGCCCGCTCTCGAATGTCTCCAGGCGCCCTGGGGTCGGACGACAGCGGCGCCAGAACCTCGCGTGCTTCGCTGAGCTTGCCGGCCCGCAATGCGGCGAGCCCCATCAGCTCGCGTGCCGAGTAGCGCCAGGGACTGCTTTCGACAGTGAGATCCTTGAGGCGATTCTGAATCTCGGTCCAGTCAGCCGAATCGATTTTCAACGCCGCAACCTGAAGGCGGGCGAAGTCGCGCGTGAGCTGGGTTCCACCGCCCTCGGCGATGGCTTCATACGCCGTAACGGCTTCGGCGGTCTTGCCCGCCTTCGCGGCTTCCCCGGCCAGCGCCAGCTTTGCCATCGTGGCGTATCCGCCGGTTCCGCTCCTGCCGATGGTTTCCAGCATCCTGGCGGCTGGTTCCGACTTGCCTTCCGCCGCCAGATTGAGGGCCTGCTCGAATTCGGCCCCGGCGGCGTCGGCGGCCGCCCTGTGCTGCGTATCGAACCATATGTAGACGGCGGTGCCGATGATGACGGCAGCCACGCCGGCGAGCAGATACGTTCCGTACCGGTCCCAGATCCGCTTCAGCTGTTCGCGGCGCAGTTCTTCCCGAACCTCCCGGATCAGCGCATCGCTTTCAATGGACATGGACGACAGGCCTTCTGCGATTGATCATGCAAGCCAGCGAACCGGCACGCGTGGGGGGCTTCCTCTTAGCCCATTGCTCCGACGAGGGAAACCGCAGCGTGGTCGCTTCAGCGCGCGGCTACCTCATGCCCAACCGCTCTTATTCCAGCATATGTGCACGGGCGACTAGGTGCGGCTGGTTTTCGGCGATTTTGCGGCCCCTTGCGAGGCTTCGGCGGGCGGGGGCTTGGCCGTGGCGCCTGGCTCCATCGCATAGGTGTGCTCCGGGGCGGGGAATCGCCGCGCGCGCACCTCCTCGGAGTAGCCGCGGATGGCCGCTTCGATGGCCCTGCCGATCTCGCCGAATTGCTTGACGAACTTCGGTACGCGGGGGGACAGGCCCAGCATGTCCTCCATGACCAGGATCTGGCCATCGCAGGAGGCAGAGGCGCCGATGCCGATGGTCGGGATCGGGATCGACTTGGTAATCCGGTCGGCAAGGGCGGCCGGGACGGCTTCGACCACGACCGAGAAGGCGCCGGCTTCGCAGACCAGTCTGGCGTCCTCTTCGAGCGCCGTCCATTGCGCCTCGGTGCGTCCCTGGACCTTGAAGCCGCCCAGCACATTGATCGATTGCGGCGTGAGGCCGATATGCGCCATCACGGGGATGCCGCGTTCGACGAGGTAGTTGATGGTCTCCGCCATGCGTCGCCCGCCTTCCAGCTTGATCGCGCCGCAGTCGGTCTCCTTCATCACGCGCGCGGCATTGCGGAACGCCACCGCCGGGCTTTCCTCGTAGGAGCCGAAAGGCATGTCGACGACGACCAGGGCCCGTCTGGCGCCACGGACTACGGCGCGTCCGTGCATGATCATCAGTTCGAGCGGCACGGGCACGGTCGTCTCGTAGCCGTGCATCACCATGCCCAGGCTGTCGCCGACCAAAAGGAAGTCGCAGTAGTTGTCGGCGAGCGCTGCCGTATGCGCATGATAGGCCGTAAGCGAGACGATCGGCTGCACGCCCTTCATTGCAGTTATGCCGGGCGCCGTTACGCGCTTTGCCGGCCGATCGGTCTGGACCGGCGAATGCTGACTGGACATGATGCCCGTTGCCTCCGATGATCTGGCAGGTCGTTGCCCTTGAACATATGATGTGGCGGCCTGCGGCGCCAGCCACAGGTCCGCCGAAGCGCACAGCCATGCGGATCAGCCGGCGGGCGGGGCAAATGAGCCGGCAGACCTTAAGGTCTGCATCGGCTGGGATCGGCAGAGAACCTTAAGAGGAAACGACTGCAATGGCGGGCCCGAGTGAAACATTCGATTACGTGATCGTCGGCGCAGGATCGGCCGGCTGCACGCTGGCGGCCCGGCTGACCGAGGACTCGAGCGCGCGTGTGCTGTTGCTGGAGGCCGGCGGCTGGGATCGGGACCCCTGGATTCATATACCACTCGGATGGCCCAAGCTGCTGCTCAACCGCATGCATGACTGGATGTACTTCGCAGATTCGGAAGACACGATGGGCGGACGCGGCATCGAGTGCGCCCGCGGCAAGGTGATCGGCGGCTCCTCTTCCATCAATGCCATGGCCTACGTTCGCGGCCATCGCGGCGATTACGATCGCTGGTCCCGCAGCGTGTCGCCGGATTGGTCGTATGCGCATGTGCTGCCCTATTTCCGCCGCCAGGAGAGCTGGAGCGGCGGCGCCGACGCGTTTCGCGGGGGCAACGGACCGCTGACAGTTACCGTCAACCGTTTCGCGGATCCGCTCGTGCAAGCATTCGCGGCGTCCGGGCCGGCGGCCGGCTATCAGCATACCGACGACTATAACGGCGCTCAGCAGGAAGGGTTCGGCGCCTGGCAGACGACGACGCGTAACGGGCGCCGCTGCAGCGCTGCGGTTGCCTATCTGCGCCCGGCGCTAACGCGCCCCAATCTCACGGTGCAGGTCAAGGCGCTGGCAACCCGAATCCTGTTCGAAGGCGACCGCGCGACAGGCATCGAGTACGTGATGGGAAGCCAGACGCGCCGTGTATTCGCGGCGCGGGACGTTATCCTGGCGGGCGGTGTCATCAACTCGCCGCACCTGCTCATGCTTTCAGGCATCGGCGATCCCGACGAATTGAAGCGGCATGGGATCGAGGCGCGTGTGGCGCTGAAGGGGGTCGGGAAGAACCTTCAGGATCATATTTCTTCGCATGTTTCCTTTGCGAGGCGCGAGCCGGGTCCGTTCCATCGCGCCATGCGGTTCGACCGCATCACGGCCGAGCTCGGCAAGTGCTACTTCGGGGGCAAAGGCATTGCGACCGAGTTGCCGGGCGGCGAGATGGCGTTCCTGAAGAGTGATCCGAGCGAGGAGCTGCCAGACATTCAATTCCTATTCAATGCCGCACCGATGACGGCGACGCCGTACATGCCGCCGTTCGTCAAGCCGTATGAAGACGGGTTCGCCTGCCGTGCCGCCGTGCTCCGGCCGACCAGCCGAGGCGAGGTCACGCTGAAGTCAGCCGATCCGCGCGAGCATCCGCGGATCAAGCAGAACTTCCTGCAGACCGAGCGGGACAAACGTGCCCAGCGGGCGGGGTTGCGGATGGTGCGCGAGGTGATGAGCCAGAAGCCGATGCAAGATTTCATCGCGCGGGAGCTGCAGCCGGGTACGGACAACTGGTCGGATGACGCGCTGGACGAGCACGTGAAGGTGACCGGGATTACGGTCCATCATCCCGCGTGCACCTGCAAGATGGGTCCGGAAAGCGATCCTATGGCTGTCGTCGATCCTGCTCTGAAGGTGATCGGTACGCGGAACCTGAGGGTAGTCGATGCGTCGGTGATGCCGGATCTCGTCGGCGGCAATATCAACGCGCCGGTGATCATGATCGCAGAGAAGGCGGCGGATCTGATCGCCGGCAAGGCCTTGCTGCAGCCGGCGGAACTCGAGGCCGCAGGCTAAGGCCTTTCTGGTTTGGTTGAATCCCAGAAAGGCCCTAGATCTTTGTCTTGTCGTGCCTCTTCTTAGTTGCGTTTGCGACACCCCTTCGGGGAAGCCGGCCGCAAGCGAGCCTTATCGGAAAAACCGGTTCCCACTTTTCCGGAAGCACTCTAGGCGGCGGTGTACGGGCGGCCGTCAGCCGAGGCTGCTCGATGCGCGCGCCGTCGTACCCTTGCGGGACCCTGGTGAGACGTGACGGTTCACCCTGGTCTGGATCCATGTCATGACGACGTTGAGCACGGCGGCGAGCACGAAAATGATCAGAATGATCGCGTACATCGGCGCAATCCGGAACTGCTCGTAATAGATGCCGATACGGTGTCCAAGTCCGGCATCGGCGAACTTCAATTCGGCGACCAGAACGCCGATGACGGTAATCGCGATTCCCAATCGGAAACCTGTGATCACGGGGTTCAACATCGCGGGCAGGTAGATCTTCCGGATCATCTGCGAGTTCGAGATGTTGAAGCTTTTGCCGACCTTGATCAACACCTTGGGGATCAGCAGCATGCCCAGCACGGTGGAGAACACCACGGGAAAGAACGCCGACAGCGCCCCCTTCGCGATCTTGGATTCGATCCCTGTCCCGAAAATCAGAAACAAAATCGGCAGGAAGATAATCTTGGGTGTCGATCCAATGGCATTGAGGTAGGGCTCGAGCGCCTTGCGCAAAAGTGCATTGGAGCCCATGGCGATGCCGACCGCAAGAGCTATCGCCGCGCCGATCACGAAACCGACCGAGTGTTCAATCGCTGTAACGCCAAGGTCGTGATAGAAATCTTTCGATATCAATTCATTATATACGGCGACGCCGATCTGCCACGATGAGGGGACGATATCTCCATAGAGGATGCCGGCACGTCCGAGCGCGGCGAGACTCTCCCAGAATGCGAGCATAGCGAGCACGGTGACGATGCGGATCCGTGCCACCGAGACCGGCGTGAGAGCGTGCGCCGT
>JBFWYV010000129.1:0-12776 GCA_050186055.1 Hyphomicrobiaceae bacterium
TGGCGATTGTCGTAAACAAGTCCAACTCGATCGGATATGCTCAAAGAATTAGCAGTGGATCCGTGGGGGACCTATGGAAAATCTTCCGACGATGGCTCAGCTCGAGCCTTATTGGCCTTTCATCATCATGGCGATCAACGGCTTGATAGCCGGCTGGATCGTCGGCCAGATTCTTGGAGGCGGCGGATTTCTCCGCAATCTCGTCGTGGGCGTCATCGGCGCCGTTGTCGGCGGGGCGCTGGTGCAGCAAGGCTGGCTGACGCTGCCAGCCAGCATCACCGATATCACCAATCTGGTGCCCTATGGCACGCAGATCCTGATCTCGACGATCGGTGCCGCTATCGTGGTGCTGCTCGCGCGTTTTCTGGGCGGGCGCTGACAGCATCGAAGCTGTCAGGCGTAGGATTTGGACGGGGTTGACCGGTCATGCTCTAATCGCATGGCTTAGCGGGCGCGACGGGTTTGGACTGTCGCGCCTGACCAAAAGGCATTAGATATCAGCGCATGGTCACTGTTCTTGACACGATTCGTGCGCGCCATCCCGAAAAGGCCAACCGGCCGGATACCCCGGTCCTGCGCAAGCCGGACTGGATCAGGGTCAAGGCGCCGACGTCGGCCCAATACGCCGAGACCCGCCGGATCGTCCACGAAAACGGTCTGAAGACGGTGTGCGAGGAAGCCGGCTGCCCGAACATCGGGGAGTGCTGGCAGCATCGCCATGCGACGATGATGATCATGGGTGCAATCTGCACGCGGGCCTGTGCCTTCTGCAACGTTGCGACCGGCCTCCCGCGTCCGCTTGATGAGGCAGAGCCGAGCCGTGTCGCAGTCGCGGTCGAGAAGCTCGGTCTCGCTCACGTGGTCATCACGTCAGTCGACCGCGACGATCTGGCTGACGGCGGGGCGGGGCATTTCGCAGCCGTCATCAGCGAGATTCGTGCGCGCTGCAACGCAACGACGATCGAGGTTCTCACGCCCGATTTCCTGCGGAAGGACGGCGCGCTGGAGACCGTGGTCGAGGCCCGCCCGGACGTGTTCAACCATAACTTGGAGACGGTGCCCGGCCTTTACCTGAAAATCCGGCCCGGCGCCCGGTATTTCCACTCGCTTCGGCTTCTGCAGCGCGTCAAGGAGCTCGATCCTGCGATGTTCACGAAGTCCGGCATCATGGTCGGGCTGGGAGAGACGCGGGAAGAAGTGCTGCAGGTGATGGACGACATGCGGTCGGCCGGGGTCGATTTCCTCACCATCGGCCAATATCTGCAACCCACGCGCAAGCATGCCGAAGTGAAGGAGTTCGTGACTCCGGAAGCCTTCAAGTCCTACGAGCGCACAGCCCTGGCCAAGGGTTTTCTGACTGTCTCGGCAAGCCCGCTGACGCGGTCGTCTTATCACGCGGACGACGATTTCGTGCGCCTGAAGACGGCCAGAGCGGCCAGCCTCGGCAAGCTGCCTGCGTGATGCCCGCGCGCATTCGCCACGATGGCCTGAGCGCAAGACTCACCATATTGTCGGAAGTCGTTCGCCATCAGAAGACAATCCATGCCGTCGTTCCATACCGTTCGCCGTGTGCCGTACACGCCACGCCAGATGTTCGATCTCGTCGCGGATGTGGAGCGGTATCCGGAGTTTCTGCCGCTGTGCGAAGGCCTGACGCTGCGTTCGCGGCAGGAGATTGAAGGCCGTACCGTGCTGGTCGCGAGAATGACGGCCGGCTACCAGGCGATCCGAGAGCACTTCACGACGCGTGTGACCTTGGTCCCGGACGAGAACAGGGTTCTGGTCGAATACCTGGACGGCCCTTTCCGCCATCTGGAAAACCGCTGGACCTTCCGCGCTGTCCCGGGCGGCACCGATGTCGATTTCTTCATCGAATACGAGTTCAAATCGCGGATGCTGGGCTTGCTCGTCGGCGCGCTGTTCGACAAGGCGTTCCGCCGATTTGCCGAAGCGTTCGAGGCCAGAGCGCGAACCATCTATGGCTATCAGCCTCCGTCGGCGATGCCTTATCCGGCCTGAACGGCGCTGTTCGACCTCCGGATGTCTCATCCGCGCTGGGCGAGCGCCTGTTCCAGCATATCAATCGCAGTGGTGACGGTTGCGAGGCGTATGCCGCCGCGGCCGAGATCGCCATATCGCATTTCGCGGTGGACCGTCTCGCCGCCGCGCCGATGCAGCGCAAGGTGGACAAGGCCTACCGGCTTCTCCGCGCTCCCGCCGCCAGGACCCGCGACACCGGTAACGGCGACGGCGATGTCTGCGTGCGAATGTCCGATCGCGCCTTGGGCCATGGCCAGCGCCGTTTCGCGGCTCACTGCGCCGACAGCGGCAATGACCTCGGCAGGCACGCCCAGCAGTTCGATCTTGGCCTCATTGGAGTAGGTGACGAAGCCGCGCTCGACGACATCGGAGGAGCCAGGGACTTCCGTCAACAGGCCTGCGATCAGACCGCCGGTGCAGCTTTCCGCCGTAGCGATCTTCAGGCGCTGTTCCCGGGCGCTTGCCTCGAGGCGGGCAGCGCGTGAAACCAGGTCTTCGGAGAACATTTGGCACCACCTCATGCTGCCATCATTATTGACGGCAGCGTACCGATGATGCCGATTGGCGGCAAATGCGATCCGGCGCGAGCTCAGGTGGCCAGTCTGCCGGCTTGCGACAGCAGACCATCGAGCGTGGCCCGGCAGGTCGGCCCCATGACGGCGACGGCGCGCTCCTGAGCGGACAGCCAGACCGGATAGGCCTGCTTGATGACGTCCGCGCCCTTCGGCGTCAGATGCAGCCCGCGTCCGCGACGTCCCGCAGGCGGGTCCATTATGATCAGGCCCAGCGCCAGCATCCGCTTCAGGTTGCGTGACAGCGTCGATTTCTCGATGTCGAGCTCGGTTCCGATCTCGACCGCGGTAATCCCGTCGCGGGCCGCCAGTTGCGTCAGCAGCGTGAACTGGCTGCCGGTGATACCCAGCGGACGCATGGCGTCGTCGTAGACCCGAGTGACGATGCGTGAAAGCTGTCGGACCCTGGTGGCGATGCAAGACGTAGCCGTCGTCTCCGCGATGCGTTCGAGCTCGGTTGTTTTCGTCTCGGCTGTGGGCGTCATAATATTCATGGAGGATCCCCTGCGCGCCAATGAGCATACAACCACTTCCTCGCTCATGTGCCGATTCGGGAGAGCGGTTCAAGCTCGGATGCTGTGCCGGTGATCAATTCCTTGCGCGCAACTCGACATTCGTGGACGCGATGGCGGCGATTCCTTCCCTGCGGCCGGTGAAGCCAAGGCCTTCGGTTGTGGTGGCTTTAACGGACACGCGCACGGTGTCGATGCCGAGAATCTCAGCCACCCGCCGGCACATCGCCTCGCGATGGGGCGCAATCTTCGGGGCCTCTGCGAGGATCGTGACGTCCACATTCACGATACGGCCGCCGCGTTGCGCCAGAAGTGCCGCCGCGTGGGCAAGGAACGTGTGGGAGGCCGCATTCTTCCAGCGCGCGTCCGTCGGCGGAAAATGCTGGCCGATGTCGCCGGCGCCGATGGCTCCCAACAGGGCGTCGGTCACGGCGTGCAAGGCGACATCGGCGTCGGAGTGGCCTTCCAGCCTGTGCGTGTGCGGGATTTTCAGGCCGCACAGCCAGAGCCCGTCGCCTTCGACCAGGCGGTGGACGTCGAAGCCTGTCCCATTTCTCGTCTCGAGGCCGGCACCAGCCCGGCCAAGCAAAGCTTCCGCCATGGCGAGATCCTCCGCCGTCGTGATCTTGAGATTGTCCGGACTGCCCGCGACCATCCGCACCTCCATGCCGGCCCACTCGGCGACGGCGGCATCGTCGGTGAAGTCTGCCAGTCCGGCGGCGGCCGCCTTCTCGTGCGCGGCCAGGATCTTCGGGAAAGAGAACCCTTGAGGGGTCTGCGCGCGCCAGAGACCGTTCCGGCTGACCGTCGCCTCGACACGCCCATCGGGCGATGCCCGTTTCAAGGTGTCGGCGAGCGGCTGTCCGGCGATTGCCGCCGACACCTCAGACAGCGCGGAAATGATGCGGTCAACCACGTCGGAAGCGAGCAGAGGCCGCGCTGCATCGTGGATCAGGACGTGGTCCGGCGGCGCGGCGCTCAATGCCCTCAGGCCGGCGAGGACCGACGCCTGGCGCGTGGCGCCGCCATTGACCGGGAGGAGGAGCTTGCGCGACGCCGCCTCGACCGCTGTCTGATAGAGGGCGGCGTCATCCGGGTGAATGACGCATTGGATGCGGTCGATGAGAGGATTCGCTGCCAGCCTCTCAATGCTGTGCGCCAATACGGGCTTTCCGCCGAGTGCCGCGTACTGCTTGACCGGCGAGCCGTCTGTCGAAGCCCGCGTGCCGCGTCCGGCAGCAACAATGAGGGCGGCGGCAGTCAAGATCGGCTCCTGAAGAGTTGGCAGCGCATGATGCAGGTTTAGCGGGCGGCATCAGGGGCCGCAATCAGCCAAAGCGCCATCAACCGGGCAATCTGTTCGGGCCATCCATATTGACGCTGCACCGCAGCAAGGCCTTGCGCACAACGGCTGAGCCGCTTATTGTGCTTAAATGCCGTGCAGTATCGAGTAGTGCAAAAATATCAGGCAAATGATCATGTGGCCGATCAAGGGCCAGCTAAAAATCGGGCAAATTCAAGCCGATAATATCGTGCTGCTTGCGCCGATGTCGGGGGTGACGGATGCCCCGTTCCGGCGTCTAGCCTATGGGCTGGGGGCGGGGCTCGTCATTTCCGAGATGGTTGCCAGCAATGAGCTCGTCCGTGCGCGCCGCAGCGAATTGCGCAAAGCGGTCGGCCATGGCTGCTCGCCATTCGTGATACAACTTGCGGGTCGTGAAGCAGAGTGGATGGCCGCCGGAGCGAAAGCCGCCGTCGACCTGGGCGCTGACATCGTCGACATCAACATGGGGTGTCCGGCCCGCGAGGTCACCGGCAAATTGTCGGGCTCGGCGCTCATGCGCGATCTGGACCACGCCGTATCGCTGATCGATGCAGCGGTTGGCGCAGTGCAGGTTCCGGTAACGCTGAAAATGCGTCTGGGCTGGGACCGCCACACCATCAACGCACCTGAATTGGCACGGCGGGCTGAGGCGGCCGGCGTGCAGATGATCACGGTGCATGGCCGGACGCGCTGCGATTTCTTCAAGGGCAAGGCGGATTGGCCGGCGGTTCGGGACGTCAAGCAGGCGGTAGGGATACCGGTGATCGTCAACGGCGACATCGCCAGCGTCGCCGATGCCAAGGCGGCGATCGAGGCGTCAGGTGCGGACGGCGTGATGATCGGGCGCGGTGCTTATGGGGCGCCGTGGCTGCCGGGACGGATCGCGGCTGCGCTGTCCGCCGGCCAAGACCCGGGCGCGCCCGAACTGGAGCGCCAATGCGAAATCGCCCAGGCGCACTACCAGGACATGCTTGACTGCTATGGCGTGGAACTGGGTGTCCGTATCGCGCGCAAGCATATCGGCTGGTACCTGGAGACCAGCGGCTGCCCCGCCGGAGAGGTCAGGCAATGGCGCTCGCGGTTGTGCCGGGAGGAGAGCCCAAGCGCCGTCTTGATTGGTTTGGCCACGTTTTATGAAGCCGTCGAGAGGGAGGCGGCATGAGCGCTGGACAACCGCCGGACCGGTCCCCCGCAATCTCCGCACGGCGTCCGGTGGAGCACGATCTGCTGGTCGCGGCGCTGCCGCATCCGATTCTGGTGCTCGCGGAGGAAGACAGCATCGTCTACGCGAACCCGGCGGCGGAGGTGTTCTTCTCTGCAAGTCTCGCCGTACTGCGCCGGCAGCGGCTGTCGGAGCTCATCGGGTTCGGGTGCCCGCTGATCAGTCTGGTTGCGCAGGTGCGCGGCAGTGAATCGAGCGTCAACGAGTACGGCATCGAGGTTACGATGCCGCGGTTCGATGGACCGCGCCTCGTCGATGTCCACAGCGCCCCGCTTCCCGAGCAGTCCGGCCTGATCCTGCTGATGCTGCAGCAAAGATCGATGGCGCAGATGATCGAGCGTCATCTGACCCATCAGGCGGCGGCGCGCACGGTATCGGGGATGGCCGCCGTGCTGGCGCACGAGATCAAGAACCCGTTGTCCGGCATCAGGGGCGCTGCGCAGCTCCTGGAGCCCGCGCTCAGGGACGAGGACCGGGCGCTCACGCAATTGATCTGTGCGGAGACCGACCGCATCCGCAACCTGGTGGACCGCATGGAGGTATTTGGCGACGAGCGCCCGTTGGCGCTGGAGCCGGTCAACATCCATGCCGTACTGGACCATGTGCGGAAGCTCGCCGAAACCGGCTTCGCGTCCGGGATCAGGATCGGTGCCGACTATGATCCCTCGCTGCCGCCGGTTCCCGGCAACCGGGACAAGCTGGTGCAGGCATTCCTGAACCTCGTCAAGAACGCCGCCGAAGCCGTGAAAGGCCAGCCCGAGCCGGGACGTATCACTCTCAAGACCGCCTTCCGGCCGGGGGTCAGATTGTCGGTGCCGGGCTCGCGGAACCGTGTCTCGCTGCCGCTGATGATCGAGGTCGAGGACAACGGCGCCGGCGTTCCCGACCATCTCAAGCCGCATCTCTTCGACCCGTTCGTCACGACCAAGCGCAACGGAGCCGGGCTCGGCCTGGCGCTCGTCGCCAAGATCATCCGCGACCACGGCGGCATCATCGAATGCGAGACCGAGCGGAAACGGACCATCTTCCGGGTCCTGCTGCCGCTGCAGTCGACACCTGCCAAGATCACCACACCGGAGCCGCAAGATGGCTAAGGGCACCATCCTCATTGCCGACGACGACACCGCAATCCGCACCGTGCTCAACCAGGCGCTGGCCCGGGCCGGCTACCTGCCGCGTGCGACAGGCAATGCCGCCACGCTCTGGCGCTGGATCGCCCAAGGCGAGGGCGAGGTCGTGATCACCGATGTGGTGATGCCGGACGAGAACGCGTTCGACCTCATCCCGCGCATCAAGAAGATCCGGCCAGAGCTGCCGGTCATCGTCATGAGCGCGCAGAACACGCTGATGACGGCGCTGACGGCGGCCGAGAAGGGCGCTTACGAGTACCTGCCCAAACCGTTCGACCTGAACCAGCTCATTTCGGTCGTCGGGCGTGCGCTCTCCGAGCCGGGGCGCAAAGGGGTGCGCTCGAAACCCGAAGCGGAGGGCGATCAGCTTCCCCTGATCGGCCGCTCGGCCGCGATGCAGGAGATCTATCGCGTGCTGGCCCGTCTGACGCAGACGGACCTCACCGTGATGATCTCCGGCGAATCCGGCACGGGCAAGGAGCTGGTCGCCCGGGTGCTGCATGATTTCGGCCGTCGCCGGAACGGACCGTTCGTTGCCGTCAATATGGCCGCGATTCCGCGCGAGCTGATCGAAAGCGAGCTGTTCGGGCACGAGAAGGGTGCGTTCACGGGGGCCCAGAACCGCGCATCGGGGCGGTTCGAGCAGGCCGAAGGCGGCACGCTGTTCCTCGACGAGATCGGCGACATGCCGCTCGATGCCCAGACCCGGCTTCTGCGCGTGCTGCAGCAAGGCGAATACACCACGGTCGGCGGGCGCACGCCGATCCGCACCAACGTGCGCATCGTCGCCGCCACCCACCGCGATCTGAAGAGTCAGATCCAGCAGGGACTGTTCCGCGAAGACCTGTTCTACCGGCTCAACGTCGTGCCGCTGCGGCTGCCGGCCTTGCGCGAGCGGCTGGATGACATCGGCGACCTCGTCCGCCACTTCCTGCACCAGGCCGGCCGGGAAGGGCTCGGAGAAAAGTCGATCGAGCAAAGTGCCATCGAACGCATGAAGCGGCACGCCTGGCCGGGCAACGTGCGGGAGCTCGAGAACCTCGTCCGGCGGCTCGCTGCGCTCTACACACAGGACACCATCACGGTCGATGTTGTGGATCAGGAGCTGAGCGAAGTCGCGCCGCCGCGCCTGGAGGATACCGACAGCGAAGCCAAGACGCTGTCCGAGCTGGTCGAGAGGTATCTCGCCCACTACATGGCCGGGTTCGGCCGCGAGCTGCCGCCGCCGGGCCTGTACGACCGCGTGATCCGGCAGGTCGAGGTGCCGTTGCTGACTGCGGCGCTGTCGGCGACCCGCGGCAACCAGATCCGGGCTGCAGAGCTGCTCGGTCTCAACCGGAATACGCTGCGCAGCCGGATTCGTGATCTCGACATACAAGTCGTGCGCACGCCGGCCCCATAGGCAGTGGTGTTCGCCCTGAAGAGCCTCCACAACGGGCTCAGCGGTGATTTACTCTGTGTGCTACTTGCATCGGATTCGCTGGCGCTTTGCGCCCGATTGTCGCAGAATTATCACATATAATTGGTTGGAGATCGCGATGGGCGTCTTTTTTCAGACACGCTGTTGCGTCAAAGGAACTCCATCGCACGCTGGATGGTTGTGGCGGTGCGCTCACGATCGCTTCCGCCGCAAAAATTGAATGGGAGATTCGGGCCCTATGACGGTGCTCGACCACGATCAGACAGCGGGTTCTCCTCCGCCGCCGGTCATCGGGCGGGCGGCACAACCTGCGCCGAGCCGGTCGTTCTGGATCGGGCTCGTGGTGATGGTGCTTTCTCTCGTCTCCGGCCTGGCGACCTACCTGATCCTGACCAATCTGACCCCGATCATCCCGCGCGGCGAGGTCGTGTTCGTGGTGCTCGCGGTCAACGTCGTGCTCATCCTGGCGATGATCGGCGTCATCGCCTGGCAGATCTGGGGGTTGTGGAAGGGGTGGCGCGCCAAGGTTGCCGGCATCCGCCTGCACATCCGCATCGTCGCCCTGTTTAGCATCATCGCCGCAATACCGGCATTGCTTCTCGCGTTGGCCGCCACCATGAGTTTTGCGCGCAGCCTGGATACGTGGTTTGCCAGCAGGCCAAGGCAGATCATCCAGCAGTCCGTCGGCGTGGCGCAGGCCTATCTCTACGAGCATGGACAGATCATCCGGACCGACATCGTCAACATGGCGCGCGATCTCGACGGCGCGCCGCTGGACGTGCGCACCAATGCCAAGCGCCTGCATGCGCAACTGATCGGTCAGGCCGGCCTGCGCGATCTGGCGATCGCCAACATCATCGACGTCAGCGGCAATGTCGCCATACGCGGCATCGAGGACGACAGGGTGAAGTATGAGGCCCCGGGCGCGGCGACGATGAAGCAGGCCTCGGACGGTCAAGTCCCGGTGGTGATTTCGGGAGCCACCAACAGGGTCTCGGCGGTGGCGCGGCTGAAGAGCTTCCCGGGCTACTATCTCTATGTCGCGCGCGGGCTCAATCCCCAGGTCATCCGTTATCTGAACGCAACCCGCGACCGTCTCGACGAGTACGAGCAGATCCGCAAGACGCGCGGTCCCCTGACGGTGGTGCACGGCATCATGTACTCGATGACGGCGCTGACGGCGATGCTGGCCGCGATCTGGGCCGGATTCTGGTTCGCGCGGCGTTTTGTCGACCCGATCGGACGCATCATCGGCGCGGCGCAGGAGGTGAGCCGCGGCAATCTCGGCGTGCAACTGCCGGTGATCCGCGGCGAGGGCGATCTGCGGCGCCTGTCACAGACATTCAACACCATGACGGCTGAACTCGGATCGCAGCAGGACGCGCTGATGTCGGCCAATCGTCAGCTCACGGAGCGGCGGCAGTTCATGGAGGCGGTGCTCTCCGGCGTCAGCGCAGGCGTTCTGGGCCTGGACGGCGACGGCCGCATCACGATCTCGAACAGCTCGGCGGAACGCCTGCTGGGTGTCGAGGCGGATGCGCTGATCGGCAAGCGGCTGTCGGACGTGGTCCCCGAGTTCGCCGAAATCCACGCTGCGAGCGCGGAGGACATCAAGCGCCATCACCGGGTCGAGACGAAGCTGCTGATCAGCGGCGAGGAGCGCACGTTCTCCGTTCGCGTGACCCGCGAGGGTGATAGTGCGGTCGGAGGCCAGAACGGCGGCGCGGCGGGCCAGGGTGCGGTGCTGACGTTCGACGACATCACCGAGCTTGTCTCCGCCCAGCGCACGAGCGCCTGGGGCGAGGTCGCCCGGCGCCTCGCGCACGAGATCAAGAACCCGCTGACGCCGATCATCCTGTCGGCGGAACGGATCAGACGAAAATACGGCCGCGTGATCAGCGAGGATCGCGAGACCTTCGACAAACTCACGGCGACGATCGAGCGCCAGGCCGGCGACATCAAGACGATGGTCGATGAATTCGCTTCGTTCGCCCGGGTGCCGACGCCGCAGATGGAGCTGCAGGATCTGCGCGATGTGGTGCAGGACCCGGTCATTCTGTTCCGCGAAAGCAATCCGTCCGTGACCTATCACCTGGAGATGCCGGAGCATCCGGTGATGGCGCTTGTCGACCGCCGCCTGATCTCGCAGGCGCTGACCAACCTCGTGAAGAACGCGACGGAGGCTGTCGAGGGGGTGGGTGAGGGCGCGGAGCCGGAGTGGCATGGGCGGGTCGATGCGGTCCTGCGGCAGGAGCGGGACCGGCTTGAGATCGAGGTCATCGACAACGGTCCCGGCCTGCCGAAGCAGAACCGCTCGCGGCTGCTGGAACCGTACGTTACGAGCAAAGGCACGAAGGGCACCGGCCTTGGCCTCGCCATCGTCCAGAAGATCGTCGAACAACATGGGGGGGCGCTGGCGCTGGAGGATGCTCCGCCGGCTCCGTACCGCCCGCATGGTGCGCTTATCCGAATTTCACTGCCGTGCCGTGTACCTGCGAGTGGAAGTCCCGGACAGCCGGCGGCGGCTGCCGAATGACCCCATTCGTATCCAATAGATTGCGCTACAGCTAACCTCCAAGGAGTGACAGATGGCTGCTGACATCCTGGTCGTCGATGACGAAACGGATATTCGCGAGCAGGTCGCCGGCATTCTCGAGGACGAGGGGCACGGCTGCCGCATGGCGCGCGACAGCGACGAGGCTCTTCGCGCCATCGAAGAACGGCGGCCCCATCTGGTGATCCTCGACATCTGGCTGCAAGGCAGCCGTCTCGATGGGCTCGAGGTGCTGTCCGCGATCAAACGCGCGCATCCCGATCTGCCGGTGGTCATCATCTCGGGACACGGCAACATCGAGACCGCGGTCACCGCGATCAAGCGCGGGGCCTACGACTACATCGAAAAGCCGTTCTCGGCCGACCGGCTGATCCTGGTCACCATGCGGGCGCTCGAGACCTACAACCTGAGGCGCGAGGTCAAGCACCTCAAGGAGCGCTCGACGCAAAGCTCGGAAATGATCGGCAAGTCGGCGGCCGTGAACCAGCTCCGCAGCCAGATCGAAAAGGTCGCGCCCACCAACAGCCGTATCCTGATCCGTGGCGCATCCGGCTCCGGCAAGGAGCTGGCCGCCCGGGTGCTGCATGCCAAGTCGCACCGCGCGGAAGGTCCGTTCGTCGTGCTCAACGCGGCGGCGATGGCGCCGGACCGGGTCGAGGAGGAGCTGTTCGGCACGGAGGACCAGAGCGGCGGACCGCGCAAGGTCGGCGCACTCGAGGAGGCGCACGGCGGGACGCTCTACATCGACGAGGTCAGCGACATGCCGATCGAGACCCAGGGCAAGGTCCTGCGTGTTCTGGTCGAGCAGAAGTTCATCCGTCTCGGCGGCAGCCAGAAGGTGGCTGTCGACGTTCGCGTCATCTCGTCGACGAGCCGCGACCTGGAACGCGAGATGACCGAGATGCGGTTCCGCGAAGACCTCTACCACCGCCTCAACGTCGTTCCGCTGCGGGTGCCGAGCCTGGCCGAGCGGCGCGAGGACGTACCCGAGCTGATCGCCTACTTCGTGCAGCAGATCGCGCAGACCTCGGGACTCGCGGCCCGGAGAATCGGCGAGGATGCGATTGCGGTCCTGCAGGCGCACGATTGGCCGGGCAACGTGCGCGAGCTCCGGAACAACGTCGAGCGCCTGATGATCCTGTCCGGCGGCGACCCTGACGCGATGATCACCGCCGACATGCTGCCGGAGGAAATCGGCTCCAACGTTGCGCTGCCCGTGAGCGGACGCTCGGAGCACCTGATGTCGCTGCCGCTGCGCGAGGCACGGGAGATCTTCGAGCGCGATTATCTTCTCGCGCAGATCAACCGGTTCGGAGGCAATATCTCGCGGACGGCGGAGTTCGTCGGCATGGAGCGCTCCGCGCTTCACCGCAAGCTGCGTGCGCTGGGCGTCAGTTCGGAGCATCGGGCCGGTGGCGCTGTCTGAGTGCGTATGCCGATGAGCCGCTGGGTCTATGTCAATGGCCGCTACTGCCCCTATGGCGAGGCCTTCGTTCACGCGGAGGACCGCGGCTTTCAGTTCGCCGACGCGGTTTACGAGGTCATCGAGGTTCGAAGCGGGAAGCTGGTCGATCTGACGCGCCATCTGGCCAGGCTTTCGCGTTCTCTGGGCGAGATCGCGATGGGTATGCCGATGAGCCCCGAGGCGCTGACACGCGTCATCCGCGAGACTGTGCGGCGAAACCGCGTCACGGAAGGCTCGGTCTATCTGCAGGTGAGCCGGGGTGCTCGTCCGCGTGACTTTCTGTTTCCGGCGGCTGACAGTGTCCGCCAGACCGTCGTGTGTATTGCGCGCAGCAGTCCGCGCGCCGTGGCGGACGGACGCGCAGCGCGTGGAATTGCGGTGGTGACGCTCCCTGAATCGCGGTGGTCGCGGTGTGACATCAAGACGGTCATGCTGCTCCCCGCGGTGCTCGCCATGGTAGCCGCGCGTGCCAGCGGTGCGCTGGAGGCCTGGGTCGTCGATGCCGGCGGCTGCGTCACCGAAGGGGCATCCAGCTAC
>JBFWYV010000130.1:0-12720 GCA_050186055.1 Hyphomicrobiaceae bacterium
AGGCGTGAGCCCGAAACCGAAGCTGTACATCAATCCGGCGCGGCCGGTCGTGGCGCTTTCATCAAGCTTCGGATTGGCGGCATAGTCGATGCTCAGCCAGTCCTTGCGAAGGCCGAGCACGGCTGTCCAGCCGCCGAGCTTGATCTGGTCCTGGAAATAGATGCCGCGCTGTTCTTGCGTTTCTGTGGCGCGGCCGATGATGGTGGTCGAAACCATGTCTTTCGGCACCACCGAAAACGAGGTGCCGTCGTAGGCGAAGTACGCCGCACCCTGACCGTAGACCGGACTGTAGATATTGAAGGCAGGCTGACCGAGGGGCGACAGGTTGTCGAGCAGGAACGGACCTGTCCCTCGCCCTCCGGTCTCGTAGTTCATATAGTCGAAACCCGCGGTGACCTTGTGGGCGAGAGGACCGGAGTTGAAGATGCCGGTAAGATTGGTATCGGAATTGAAGACGTCGGTCTCGGTCCTGCGCCACAAATAGACTCTGGCGATGTTCTCGCGCGCGGCATCGACGAACGGCACGTTTGCTGGATTGAGCGCCGGAAAGCCTACCGTGAAATTGATGAGATTGGCGATGTCCGCCGTCAACGGCGCCGTATAGTGCGTGCTGTAGGTGTTCTCCGTGTGCGTGTAGCGTGAGGCATGGTGCAAACGCAGCCATGGTGTGAACTTGTGATCGGCAAGCAACGTGATCGACTGCTGGTCGGTGTCGTTGAAGTCCCCGGGCTCGCCGATGAACGTGCTCTTCGAGACGCGCTTGCCGGTGATGGAGTTGGGGAACAGTGTGCCCTCGTGCGGCAGGAACTGCTGCACCGATCCGCCCTGATCCTTGCGCCAGGTGCCGAGCAGCGTGATGTTGGTGGCGGCCGTCGGGCGGAACGTCAGCGAGGGCGCCAGATAGATGCGGTCGTTGTCGACTTGATCGACCTGCGTTCCGGCGTCGCGTGCGACCCCGACGAAGCGATAGAGCCAGCGCCCGTCGGCAGTGGCCCGGCCGCCGAAATCGAACTGGAACTGCCGCCAGTCATACGACCCGTATTCCGCGCCCAACTCCGCATGCGGCCTGTCCTGCGGACGCTTCGAGACTCCGTTGATGAGGCCGCCTGACGAGCTCTGGCCGTACAGCATCGAAGCGGGACCACGCAGAACCTCCACGCGTTCGAGTCCAAACGGCTCGATGCCGGCGGTGTTGGCGTACGACCCGAACGTCGTGCGCAGTCCGTCGAGGAAATAGCTGGCGGGAATGCCGCGCACGATGACGTAGTCACCCCGGCTGTCGAAGCCGAACCCGTCGGCCAGAACACCCGGTACGTAGCGAACGGCTTCGCCCAGGTTCTGCGCGCCCTGGTCGCGGATCTGCTCAGCGCCCACAACGGAAATCGACTGCGGGGTTTCCCTGATCGGCGTGTCGGTCTTGGTCCCCGTCGCACTCTGCGTCGCCACATAATTGCGAACCGGGCTAGTTGCAGTCTCGGCAACGGGTGGCAATGCCGTCGGCTGCGGGGCTTGCTGAGGCGCAGGTGCGCTCTGCTTCTGCTTCGGCCTCGCTCTCTTGACTGCCTTCGCCTTCTTTCCTTTGACGACGACCGGGGCAAGGCTCGTCGGCTGCTTCGCACTTTGGGCGAGGACGTCTGAGGCTGGGCTGCCGGCGATCAGCCCGGCACCGATGATCAAAACGGCGCCTGTGCGGGCCGCTTGTGAACCGGCCCGGAGCCCGAATAACCTCCCCGCGCCGCCGAGTCTCCGCGGCCGAATGCTTCCATTGGATCTGCGCACAGCCTTCCCCCAACAAACTGCAGATTGCGTGTGCTTGCTGGGTGGCTGAGTAGAAAATACTGGGCTGCCTGAAGCGACTATGCCGTATCAATAGTCTACTATTAGAGTCAACAATTCATCGTAGCCTTGCAACGACACAGGCAGAAGGCGTCGCGGCACTGCAACACGCCGTTTCGCGGCATCGAGAATTGAGAGCGCAACGGGAATGAGCAGTGGCCGGAGCTCCGCCTCCACGGCACATTCAGGCGAGAGCCTGCGAGGACGGCGCCGATTTCAACCCGCCGTCCTGCGGTCGGCCTGACCGGCGACATGCCTGTTCTCGGGCCGGGGCAATCCCAGGTTTTCGCGGAGCGTCGTGCCTTCGTACTCGGTGCGGAACAGGCCGCGGCGCTGCAGTTCGGGGATGACGAGCCGGCAGAAATCGTCGAGCGCACCCGGGATATACGGCGGCATCACGTTGAAACCGTCGCAGGCGCCTTTGACAAACCATTCCTCCATGTAGTCGGCCACTTGCACCGGGTTGCCGACGAAAACATTCTTGCCCCTCGCGCCGGCCACGCGCCGTCCGAGCTCGATGATGGAAAGGTTCTCGCGCCGGGCCATCTCGATAATGCTGTCGTAATGGCCTTTGCTGCCGTTGGAAGGAGGCAGCACGGCGGGCAACGGCTCGTCGAGCGGGAGCTTCGTCAGGTCCATCTCGCCGAGCATCGTCGACAGGATCTCGCGGGCGACAACGGGATGGATCAGGGATTGAATGAACTCATAGTCCCTGCGTGCTTCTTCCTCGGTCTCGGCCACGAACACGCTGAGGCCCGGCAGCACTTTGCAATGGTCCGGATCGCGGCCATGCTTGACCATGCTGCCCTTGAGCTTGTCGTAGTATGGTTTGGCCGCCTCGATCGTGAGATGCGGGCTGAAGATCGCTTCGGCATACTGCGCCGCAAGCACAATCCCGTCGTCGGAGGCGCCGGCTTGCACCAGCACCGGCCAGCCTTGCGGCGTGCGCGGCACATTGAGCGGCCCCTTGACCTGATAGTACTCCCCCTTGTGGTCGAGGTAGTGCATCTTCTCCGGGTCGAAATAGATCCCGCTCTCCACGTCGCGCACGAACGCGTCGTCCTCCCAGCTATCCCACAGGCCGGTTACGACATCGACGAACTCGTGGGCCCGCTTATAGCGGTCCGCGTGCGGATAGGGCTCGGTCCGGTTGAAGTTCAGCGCTTCGACCGCCGAGCCGGAGGTGACGACGTTCCATGCCGCCCGGCCGCCGCTGATACGGTCGAGCGAGGCGAACTTGCGAGCGACGTGGTAGGGCGGGTTGTAGCTTGTCGACGCGGTTGCCACGAGCCCGATGCGCGATGTCTGCATCGATATTGCCGACAGCAGCGTGATGGGCTCGAAATTGGCGATGAACTGTACGGAGCGGCTCTGCGCCTCCACGTCTGCTCTGCGCGTGGCCGCCGAGTCTGCGAGAAAGATCATGTCGAACTTGGCACGTTCCGCCGTTTGCGCGATTTCGACATAGTGAGCGATGTTTACGTTGGCATCCTTTTGCGCGCGCGGATGCCGCCAGGATGCGACGTGGTGGCCAGTAGGGTTGAAATAAGCGCCCAGCCTCATCCGGCCCCTGTCGCCCATGGCGTCCTCCTGTGATCCTCTGAGTGCGGCTGCAAGAATTTGCGAAAGAGTAGGTTGTCCCCACGTATTGATTGCTTTGATATGGGTCAAGAAAGTTCATCGAAGATTGGAAGGGTGCGAGGGCGAATGCCGTGTTTGCTCCTGGGCGAGGCCCGACCTTCAATCCAATTGCCGGAGATCAGTTCCGAGATGCTTCTTGCCCGGCGGCTGCTACTGCGAAAAAAGCGACGATCCGAATGCTCTTTGGCTGATCGCGAATTCATATCGCAGGCGGCAGTTTGCATCGTCCATTGGTCTCCAATCTGTTGCTATATTGCATCGGCTCACCGAGCATATCCGGAGAAGTACGCGGTGAAAACTTGACGGAGAGAGTATGGTATTCATCTATGTGAACTCGTATTGAGCATAGGCAGCCAGGATTCTTTCCAAGCTACCCAACGCTGACGCCACTTATGCAGAATGCTGCGGTGTCGTGGTGAAGCGACCGCTCATTGAGTTCAGTAGCGCGGCTCGCGCGTATTGGGGGCCAATATGTACGTTCGTGAAGACTATTCAGCTGACGCAACGTCGGATCATGCAGCCTGTCACGTTGATAATCGGCTCGTTGCTCAGTTCTCTCTTGGTGTCGCTGCCTCGATGTTCATGGCATCGGCAGCAACTGCCCAAACCAATCTGCCGCCCTTGGTAGTCGAAACAAAGAAAGCTCAAGCCAAAGCCAAACCCAAGGCCAAACCCCAGCCAAATACCACTCCGGCGCCGTCGCCCGTGGTCGCACAGCCACCTCCGGCTGCCATCGATCCTTCGCTGCTGCCCGGCAGCTATGTTGCCACGACGGCAAGTTCGCCGAAGCAAACAGCGCCACTGCTTGATTTGCCGCAGACTGTCACGGTGATTCCGGGAACGATCATCCATGAGCGCCAGGCGACAAATCTCACCGAGGTGCTCAAGAACACACCAGGCATCAGCTTCGAGGCCGGCGAGAACGGTTTTGGAACTTCGGCTTTGAATTTTCAGCTCCGCGGGTTCGACGCCAGTGGTAATATTTATATCGACGGATCGCGTAGCTCCGGACTCTATCCACGCGACGCATTCAATATCGAGACCGTAGAAGTCTACAAGGGTGCCGCGGCCGACAACGGGCGTGGAGGTGGCAGCGGCTACATCAATATTGTCTCCAAGACACCGAAGATGGAAAACTTCGCCACCGGCGAGGTGGGCATCGGCTTCGATGAGTACGATTCCGAGATGCGCCGACGGGCGACTTTTGACGTCAACCAGCGTGTTGGCACAACCGGTGTGCGTATCAATGGCATGATTGAAGACGGTGGTGTCGCCGGGCGCGATGTGGCCGAGACAAAAGGCTGGGGATTCGCGCCGTCCATTACTTTTGGCATGGCGACGGACAAGCGCCTCACCTTCGCCTATGAGCATATCGATCGCGATGATCGGCCCGACTGGGGCTATCCGGGCGCATTCGTGAAGGGGACGTACAATTATGTCCCCGGCAATCCCATTGCCAGCCGCGACAAGTATTATGGCTTGAACTCGGATACCGATCGGATCAAGGCCGACTCTGTCCTCGCGCGGATGGAATGGGACATTTCCCCGTCAACCACCCTGAGCAATCAAACGCGTTACGCGAAGGTCGATCGGTTCTCCGCTTATACCATCTTCGCTTCCCCGCCGGCGCTTTCCTCGCCCACGACCATCTCAACGACCCGGAACTACTATGATCGCGTTGGCTCGTCGTTGACCAATGACACCAACCTGACGACGAGAATGCTCATGGGCGGCATGAAGCATACCGTCTCGATGGGTGTCGAGATGTCGCGCGAGGATTCGGATGCCAATCGCTATGGCAGCACCAACGTCACGGCGGCTCCCAACAACAGCGCCCTTGATCCTGATCCCAATCGGGCCAATCCGCCTTTCCCGTCGCCGACCGTGGTCAATGGCGTTGTCGTCAAGTCTGTGGCGGCCTATCTCTACGACACCATCGATCTGACGAAAAAGCTGCAACTGACGGGCGGTGTGCGCGTCGAGCACTACAAGGTCGATATCGAGAGCAAGACGGTGGCCGGCGCTTCCTCCGGCGCATTCGACGGCTATCAGCAGTCGGAAACAACCTGGAGCGGCAAGGTCGGGCTGGTCTACAAGCCGGTGGAGGATGGCAACCTCTATGTGTCATACGGCACGACGACGCTGCCGCCAGGCTCGTTCCTGTCGAATTCCGACATTTCCCGCAACAACGACAACGCCTTCCCGGGGCTCGTCGCCGATGCGGATCCGGTCCGCTTCCACAACTACGAAGTTGGCGTGAAGTGGAACTTCTTCGGCGGGCGGCTCACGACGGGAGCGGCCCTGTTCCGGACCGAGAAGCACAATGCGGCCTATCCCGCACGGGCGGCCAATGTCACGGCGGGCGATGTCGCCAACGTTGGTGACCCGGTCTATGGCAAGCAGATTGTCCAAGGGCTTGAACTCACCATTGCCGGTAACCTGACCGAGCGCTGGAAAGTATTCGGCGGCCTCGCTCTTCTCGATACTGAGCGTCAACACGGTGCTGCTGTGGATCGCACGCAGCAGGCATCTGACTACACCGTCAACGGCGTTGTCGTCTCCACCACCAATGGCGACAAGCTTGCCTTTACGCCGGAGTTCACGGCCAACCTCTGGTCGACCTACAAGTTGACCGACGCCTTCACAGCCGGCGCCGGCATACAATACGTCGGTGAGTCGATCGTTGGCCGGCCGGACGATGCAAACCGGATCGTGGCCAATGGCAAATACGGCAAGTTGCCCGGGTACTTCCTGGTCAATGCGATGGCGGCCTACGACGTCACGGAAAAGTTTACGCTCCAGTTGAACGTAGACAACATTTTCGACGAGAAGTACGCCCGTTCGCTGAACTGGAGCGCGGAACGCGCCGACCTTGGTGCGCCCCGGACATATTGGCTCAGTGCGAAGTTCAAGTACTGACCAGCCAAGCGCGTCGAATAAGGAGATTGCCGGATCAATCCGGCAATCTTCGCGTATTGGGAGGATCGATGCTTGTCACCATTCCAGATGTCCTCACGCCCGAGGAGACCGCCCATATCCGGCGGGTTCTCGAAACCACACCGTGGCAGGATGGACGGGCAACGGCAGGCGCCCAGGCAACGGTCGTAAAGAACAATCTGCAGGTGCCGCTCAATTCTCCTGAGGCACAGAAGCTCGGCGATATTATTCTCCGCGCATTGGGGCGCAGCGCTGCTTTCACGACGGCGACGTTGCCGCTCCGCGTTCTGCCCCCGATGTTCAATCGCTACGACGTCGGCATGACCTTTGGCGCCCATGTTGACAATTCCGTCCAGTCCCTCCCGTCCGGTCAGCGTCTCAGGACGGATGTCTCATCCACTCTCTTTCTGACCCCGACGGAAGATTACGACGGCGGCGAACTCGTCGTGCACGACACATATGGTGCGCACAGCGTCAAACTGCCTCCGGGACACATGGTGATTTATCCGGCAACAAGCCTCCATAGCGTGACGCCCATAACGCGGGGAAGCCGCTGGAGTGCGGTGTTCTGGACCCAGTCCATGGTCAAGGAGGACTGGCGTCGCAACATGCTTTATGATCTCGATATGGCAATCATCCGGATACGCACTATAATGTCGGATGACGATCCTGCCGTAACCGCGCTGACCGCGCACTACCATAACCTCCTTCGTCATTGGTCTGAGATGTGACGCGTAACGACGATCAGCCTAGATTGTTGGTGTGCAGTTGGGAGGCCAGCTCTCTGCTGAATGCGCACTTTTCAGAAGAGTCCGCGCTTCTTGTCGAGCGGATTCGGAGATCGGCCGTGAACGGCGATGTCGCGGCTCAAGTGGGTTGGGCGCACGTGCTGCTCAACGGATATGGTACGGCGCGTGATCCGGACGCTGCGTTTCGCTGGTTCCGACTGGCGGCGCGATCCGGCAACGCCGATGCCATCAACATGATCGGCCGCTGTCATGAACTTGGCTGGGGTACGGCGCAGAACATCCGCCTGGCAGAGCAGGCCTATTGCTTGGCAGTAAAGAAGGGTCACGCCTGGGGGTGCTTCAATCTCGCAATGCTGATGCTGGCACGGGGAGAGACCGATCAGCGGAGACGCGAGATCCTTTCACTGCTTGTGCGAGCAGCCCGTCGAGGCATCACTCCGGCCATAAGCTTCATCGGCCAGGCCTGCGAAGAGGGCTGGTGTGGATTGCCAAGACCGGGGACCGCGCGAAGGTGGTATGCTCGGGCGGCGCGCCGCGGTTGCTACCGAGGTAAATTCAACCTCGCGCGTCAGAACATGTCCGAGGGCGATGTCGACGGTGCGATTCGATGGCTGGAGCGAGCCGTTAAGGCGGGGCCTCCCAATTTCAATATTGAACTAGGTGCCTACCTCGCCGCGCATCCCGACCAGCGCCTGCGCGAGATAGCCGCATTAGCCCTTGAGCAAGCGGAACTGCATCCTCCTCGCTCCGAGCAGTGGTCAGCTATGGGCCAAGCATCCGTCGTCCCAAGCGAGCGAACGACGGCACCATCGATACTCGAAGGCAGACGCAACAATATCTGCCGCGTCCTGCGGAAATTGACAGGCGTCGTAAGATTATCTCGCATGTAAGGTCAACATTACTTCACCATTAACGCCAAGTTGCCTCCCAGTGACGGCAAGCGCCGACGCGTGGTCGAACGCATCTGGGCCTTTGGGCGCGTCGGATGGATTGACGGATTTCATGCAGCCAACGCCTATGAACTTGAGCCATGGCGGCGGCACCGGTGGCGGATGACTGTATCCGCCAAGCCATGGAGGAGGTTAGGAACACGTCGTCAGCATACGACGGATCGGTGCTCGGACCAGGAGAGACTGTCCAACTGGTGATTCACATCCAGTTCACCTTTAGGTGGTGGACAAGCTTCCCTCAGCGGCGCAGCAGACGCGGGCTTATGTCCGCAACGGTCCTGACGCCGGTCAGAGCCATGGCGGCCTCGAATTCGTCGCGTAGCAGGCGCAGCACATGCGCCACGCCCATCGCGCCGTTGACGGCGAGGCCGTAGACGATCGGGCGGCCGATCAAGACGGCGGCCGCGCCTGAGGCGACGGCCTTCAGGACGTCCGTGCCGCGTCTGATGCCGCCGTCGACGAGAAGCGGCACACGCCCGGCGACGTGCTCGGCGATCCCGGGGAGCACGTCGATGGTTGCGGGCACCGTGTCCAGCGTGCGTCCTCCATGGTTCGAGACCACGATGCCGTTGACGCCTGCGTCGAGCGCGCGGCTTGCATCGTCGACTGTCATTATCCCCTTGACGACGATGGGTAGCGCGGTCGCGCTGCGCAGCCATTCGATATCCTGCCATCGCGGCGCAATAGCCATGAAATGATCGAAAATGATGCTGCCGCCATCCTGCTGGTGCGGCGTCGGGGGCAGCGCGAGTCCCTTCAGATTCTCCGGAATATGCGATGACGGAATATGGAAGCCGGCACGGTGCTCACGATTGCGGACGCCGCTGATGGGGGCGTCGGCCGTAACGACAAGCACCTCGAAGCCGGCTGCTTCGGCGCGCCGCACGAGCCGGAGCGTGCTGTCGCGCTCGGCCTGCATGTAGAGCTGAAACCAGCGGCAGGTCTCGCCGGCTGAAGCTGCGGTTTCCATCGCGACGGTCGCAAGCGTGCTGAGCACCATTCCGGCGCCCTGGGCGGCGGCTGCCATTGCGGTGGCGCGCTCGGCTTCGGGGTGTGCGAGCCCTTGGTGGGCAACCGGCGCGACGAAGATCGGATGCGCATAGGTGCGGCCAAACAGACGGATACGTGCGCTCCCGCCCGGGCCGCCGTTGAGAACGCGGGGCAGAAGCGCCAGCCGGTCGTACGCCTTGCGGTTCCAGCGCAACGTCAGCTCATCTGCGGCCCCGCCTGAGAAATAGGCCCAGGCTCCGGCATCGAGGCGTTTGGCTGCAAGGTCCTCGTAGTCGGCCAGGCATACGGCTGATGGTGTCGGTGTGGTCATGATGCGGAGACTTGCACGCCGTGCTCCCTGCTGCAAACACCCCGTCGCTGCAAACGTGCGATCAAGGCTCCGCAAGCCATCGGATGCGCGGCTTCGATTACACCGCACACGGATTTAATCGGCTTCTTCACGCGATCGTCGTGCCTCGACGTGATGCGTTCACCTGGTCGTCCTCGCCGGTGTCCAATTGCCACCGGATCTTGGGCGGATCGCGGAATGCAAATCGGAGCAGATGTCTGTCAATGACGCCTTGCAGGTGCTCGAGTTGGGTTTCATCTTCGGCTTCGGCCATGAGCGTCAGGACACCATCCTTTGCCTCCAGCCGGCAGGTGCCCGTCGAAAATGGAATCCGCCCCTGTTCAGGCGAGAATTCGACGGGCATCTTGTGAGAGAAATGCTTGCAGAGCTGTTGGAGATACTGGCTTGCGCGCTCGGTTTCGATGCGGGCATTTGAATGAAGCATGAACTTGCTCCTCGCTGCTGTTATTTCGCTTCAGTATCCGCGCCGTCGCGGAGGGCTCTGATGCGATCCGCGGCCGAATGGATTGCTGCGGCTATCTCTCGCCCATTTTTCTCCGACCAGATATGGGAGCTGCTTCGAAGCGCCGATTTGAGATCGTCCATTGCCGCTGCGATCCTGGGTGAAGCCTGCGTCCGTCCGACTCGCTTCATGCGGTCCATGATGTCGTCGATGAGCGTACGGTTTACCTTGAGGAACTCGCGTCCTTCAGGCGTGATCTGGAAGGTATTCCTGGCGCCTTCGCCCACAATCAGTGTTGCGTGGCCGACGTCCTGAAGGAGCTGAAGCGTCGGATAGATCACGCCGGGGCTCGGGCTGTAGGCGCCGCCTGTACTTTCATCGATGGCGCGGATGATGTCGTAGCCGTGTCTTTCGCGCTCCGCCAGCAAGGCAAGGACGACGTACCGCAGTTCTCCGTGGTCAAGGAAGCGGCCGCCGCCGCGTCCCCTGCCGAATTTGCCGTGTCTGCCATGTCTTGCGTCCCGGTGTTCCGGTCCGAGTTCGCGGTAGCGCTTGTGCCCTCGCATGAACCTGTGCCTGCAAGCATGGTGCTCTCGGTCTCTCATATATGCTCTTCCTTTCGATATGTCGTTTCGTTGTGTCTAATAGATATATCTAAATAATTCCCTGTCAAGGGCCGTCGTCCGTTGACGTGCACAATGCATTTCGTTGAGATGGCGGCCTGGGTCTGCCGCTGTCGCTTCGAGCCGGCCCCGATCCGATAGCCGGAGCAGCACATATGGCTGCGCGAAGTGCAGGATTGTTGATGTATCGCCGCCGCGAGGCGGGACTCGAAGTGCTGCTGGTTCACCCCGGCGGTCCCTATTGGGCGAACAAGGACCTGGGTTCGTGGTCCATACCGAAAGGCGAGTATGCACCGGATGAAGCTGCACGCGACGCCGCTCTGCGCGAGTTCGAAGAGGAAACCGGAGTTCGACCGTCCGGCGAGCCGCTGCCGCTGGGCGAGGAGCGCCAGCGTAGCGGCAAGCGCGTTCTGGCTTTTGCGCTCGAAGGCGATCTCGACGCCGAGAGGATCAAAAGCAACGCATTCGAGATCGAGTGGCCGCCGAGAAGCGGGCAAATGCGGTCATTTCCCGAAGTTGATCGGGCTCAATGGTTCGCCGTCGACATCGCCAAGAAGAAGGTCATAGCGGGACAGGCGCCGTTTCTCGACAGGCTGGTGGAGAAGCTCGGGATTTGAGTTTCGCGGCCCGACCCATGCTGCTCAATTCGCGCAGCACCGATCGGGTATCAGCGGCGCCCGATATCAGCAGGCATCGGGGGCGTCGAACCGCCCGGTCCCAGCGCACGCTGCATCAAGACGGTGTCGACCCAGCGTCCGTGTTTGAAGCCGACCGAGTCCAATGTGCACATCAACTTGAAATCGAACCGGTAGTGCAGGGCGATGGAGCCGGTGTTTGCGCTGTCTCCGATGACGGCCAGCATCTGCCGCCACGGTCCGGCTTCACACTGCTTGATCAAGCAGTCCAGCAGGGCGCTACCGATCCCGAGACCAGATAAGCCATCCACGACGTAGACGGAGTCCTCGATGGTGTAGCGATAGGCCGGTCGATCCCGATACGTTGCAGCATAGCTGAAGCCGACGATGGTACCGTCACGTTCCGCCACGAGATAAGGCAGCCCCAGGGACGCAGCCCTCGTGCGGCGATGCTGCATTTCCTCCTGACTTGGCGGTATTTCCTCGAAAGTGGCGAGGCCGTGCAGAACATGCCGAGCGTAGATATCGGTTACAGCGGACATATCGGCATCCGTAGAGTCTCTCACGAGAATCGCATTGTCTGCCATGCGCACCGGACCCTTATGGTTCGTTTGCCATCGTCGTCATTGGGCGAGCACGACTTTGCCGGCGCTTTCGGTAGCGATCTCGATGCGCTCGGCGACCATGGAGCCGGTTCCCCAGAAGGTTGGAATGGTGACCGAATAGGGGATCAGCATCGCGGATCTTGGTATCCTGCGCAACATGACTTCCACGTCCCGGTTCGACGCATAAGTCCTGGTGTCGGCATTGGCCCGGTGCCCGGCTATCGGTTCGTATGTGGCCCGGCAGACATAGGCTTGAGCGTCGGACGTGTCCGCGGAGGTGCGCGGCATGCGGATCGTTCTCTTGTAGCTGAAAACGATATCATAGCGCTGTTTGCCGTCGAAAATGCCCACCCGGCGGTCGCATGGCGGGCGGCTGTCCGATTTCGTCAGCATCAATATGGCGGAGACAGGGTCCAGCGCTCCCATCTTGTGCGCCGGAGACAAGAGCACGGTATCGGAATGGATTTCCGGCGTGGGGATCACAGCGATTTTTGTCGCAGTGCGATGCTTGAAACCCATATTGATGCGGCCGGACTTCCTGTTGTTGCGCCAGGAGAACGCGTATTTTTCCGGCGCAGGCACGCCGGAGCTGATTGCTCCGGAGACGTTGGCCGAGCCTGACCACTTGATGGCGCCGAACAGCACAGACACTTGCCCGGAGCCTGAGAGCGAGTAGGTTCTGGCCGCAAGTTTCGAGCTGATATCGAGACGTCCGACGTTAATGCCGTTGAAGCGCAACCGGTATCGAGCGTGGACCGACGCGGGCCACGAGTCGCTTGTTCTGTCTGCTGCAGAAAGCGGTGCCGGAAAGAAGGTGAGGCCGCACGCGGCGAATGCGTGCATCAGCAGGCCCGCCCCCGCGGATCTGCGCCGCGAGAAGTAACGTCGACTGGCGGAAATAGAGGACCCCATATGATCACGGATAGATTGCAATTTGGGCTG
>JBFWYV010000131.1:0-12652 GCA_050186055.1 Hyphomicrobiaceae bacterium
CGCCTGACCGTCCCGATGCTGACGCCGAACTGGGTGGACAAGGTGAACTCGTTGGGCAGGGCGCTGTCGGCCTTCCACTCTCCCGACCGGATGCGGTTGAGGACGAGGTCGCGGACCTGACTGTAGAGCGGTTTGGCAAGCGCAGCCCGTTGCTGGTGCATTGTCCGGGTTTTCATGCTGAATCTCCCGCAATCTATGATTGTAGGATTTAGCATGCTCAATCAGTTATGCTACTTTTAATTGAGTATATGCTCGCGAAGGTTGTGGATGCGGAGGCTTGGCGTGTCTTTCAACGGCAACGGCGGACCTTGGAGGTCCGCCGCCCGGAAAATCCTGGCTGTCGGTTGGGGTCAGAACGGGATCTCATCGTCCAGGGGCTTGTCGAAGCCCTTGCTGCCGCCACCACTATTATTGCCCGACCGTGCGGGCGCCTGCCGGCGATCCCCACCATATCCGCCACCGCCACCGAAATCGCCGGGGCCGTCGCCGTAGTCGGACTGGCTGTCCTCGCCCATGCCACCCCCCATGCCGCCGCGGCCGTCGAGCATGGTCAGCACACTGTTGAAACCCTGAAGCACGACCTCGGTGGAGTAACGGTCCTGGCCTTGCTGGTCCTGCCACTTGCGGGTCTGGAGCTGGCCTTCGATGTAGACCTTCGATCCCTTCTTGAGGTACTGCTCGACAACCTTGCACAACGGCTCGCTGAAGATGACGACGCGATGCCATTCCGTGCGCTCCTTGCGCTCGCCGGATGTGCGATCACGCCAGGTTTCGGACGTCGCGATATTCAGGTTTGCAATCGGACGGCCGTCCTGGGTGCGACGAATCTCAGGGTCTCGGCCGAGATTGCCGACCAGAATGACTTTGTTGACGGATCCGGCCATGTGGAATGCTCCTTGGTCGATGAAGATCATGTCCGCCGGCCGCGTCCTTGCAAAGATGGACCGACGGCCGTTGTCAGTGTGAACTCGCGCCTATGATTCGCGTTGCATCAGCCTATCCTGATCGCGCCCGAGGTCACCTTTGCTGAATTGGCGTTGTCCACGGGTTTCCCTAAAGCGCGAATATGTTCATTCAATGTTCCGATATAGTTCCACATGGGCGCCGGTGCAAGTCCGAATGGTTTGCGGCAATCGCCGACGGAGACCCGTCGCTTCCGGCGTTGTGCGCATGATGTGGCGCATGAACGTCAACTTGTGCCATTTGCACAACCTGAGGTGCAAGATAACCGGCCCATCTTGCTAATCGGCCTCAATCTCAGCCAAGTTGCCCTGGTATGCGGATCGGCGTTGGGATGACACTCGCCGCCTTTGTGCGCAGGCGGAACCATCCCGCTCACTCCTGACGGAATTCCATGCCCCAGGATGCAGACCTGAGTCAGCAGCCGACGCGAGCGCGAACGCGCCTTGCCATCGATTTCGATCAGGATCGGTCGGCGGCGTTTCGCCGTGCGCGCCGTCACACGCGCCTGGTCAGCGTCCTGCGCATCGCGCTGCCCGTCATCGCGGTCGGGCTGTTCAGCACCTACGGCTTGTTCCTGCGGAGCTCGTTCAGGCTGAGCCTGTCGGAGGGGCAGCAACTGAGCATCGGACACGTCTCGATCTCGACCGAGGCTCTGGTCGCTCACGATCCGCGCTATGAGGGATTCGACAAGAAGGGGGGCCGGTTCGTGGTCCACTCGAAGACGGCCCGGCAGACGATCGGACAGAAAGGGCCGGTCCAACTGCAGTCGATCGACGGGACGCTGACCGACGCCAACGACATGGTCACGGTATTGAAGGCGCCGACTGGGACATTCGATACCGAGACGAACGTGCTGGAGTTGTTCGAGAAGATCGAGGTCGCCTCGCAGAACGGAATGCGGGCCGACCTGACCCGGGCCACGGTGCATACGAAGGACGGCATCATCACCTCCGACCGGCCCGTGCTGATCACGATGCCGAGCGGCACGGTGCGCGGCCGTGCTCTGCGGATCGAACAGAAGGAGCGGCGGGCAACGCTATCAGGCGGGGTCACCGCTCACCTGAAGCGTCAGGAGGATGGCGCGGCGGGCAAAAGACCATCATCGGGCACAGCGCCGACAATGATGCGCAGCGATCAGCCGGTCGATATCACGTCGGCCAGCCTGGTGATCGACGATGTCGCGAAGACAGCGACGTTCACCGGGAACGTGGTGGCGACGCAGGACGGCGCGACGCTGCAGACCGAGGTTCTGGCTGTCGCCTACGAAGGGGATGCTCCGGCCCAAGCGGCCGGGTCGCTGGCGAAGAGCGGCGCGGATACGGCGCTGTCCGGCGGTCGGGTCAAGCGCCTGATCGCGAAGACGCCGCTGGTGATGACGCGCGGTGCGGACCGCGTCACGGGCGCTTCGGGCGAATTCGACACGGTGACGGAAAAAGCCGTTCTGCATGGGCCGGTCGAGTTGACGTCAGGTCCAGACCGCCGGGCGACGGGCGACCGGGCCGATATGGACAACAAGAACGATATCATGCTGCTGACCGGTGACGTTGTCGTCGTGCAGGAGCGCAACGTGCTCAAGGGCACGCAGCTGCTCGTCCAGCGAAAAACCGGCAAAATGTCGATGACCGCTCATGCCGTGCCGGGGCAGCCACAGAACGTGCATTCGCGGCGCATTTCGGCACGGCTTTATCAGGCTGACGCGAAGGCGGGCGCCAAGGCGGCAAAGCGCAAGGGATGGGCTGCCGCCGATCCGAAGAACGGCAATCCGATGGTACAGACGTTCAACGCCGACCCGGATCTGCCGATCGATATCGAAGCTGACCGTCTCGATGTGGATGATCGCGCCAAGACCGCGATATTCCGCGGGAACGTGGTGGCGAAGCAGGGCGACTATACGATGCGGACCGAGGAGCTCGTCGCCGTCTACTCCGGCGATACAGGCATGATGGCCGGCGCGGATGGGGCTGCGGTGAAGCCGAACCCGGCAAAAGGCGACAAGGCCGGCGCGCAGATCGAGAAGGTGCGGTCGCCGGGCCGGGTGTCGGTGGCGACCAAGGATGGCCGGAGCGCGCGGGGAAGCTCGGCCGAATTTGATCTCTCCGCGAATACGATCGTGCTCAGCGGCGACGTGATGCTGACGCAAAACAAGTCGGCGGCACGAGGATCGCGTGCGCTGATCGATCTGAAGTCCGGGACAATGCAGATCCTGGAGAATGCGCTGGCTCGTGCAACAAGCGGAAGTACGATATCAAAGAAGCGGGTTGAGGCCTTGCTGTACCCGCACCAGTTGCAACAATCGGTCGCCGATAAGCAGAAGGCGTCTGAGGCCAAAGCGAAGGGCGGAAAATCACCAGCCGCGGGTTCGGCAGCAAAGGATGCGGGCGGCTGGGTGGCGAAGGTCCCATCGGGCTCTCCAGGGCAATAATCGATCGACGGACATGATCAGTGAGAATTCTCGGCATCAAATTGCGTGACCGCCGAAGCGATCCGGACGATGACTGGGACGATCCGGGCTACGACTATGACAACGGTCATGGCGAAGCGGTGGCTGCTGTTGCGGCGCCGCGGTCCATGCCGCCGCAATCTGCCAAGGGCGGCTCAATGTCCGGGCCGGTTGCCGCCGAAGGCTGGCTCAGCGCGTACGACATCAAGAAGACCTACGGCAAGCGGATGGTGGTCAAGGGCGTGAGCCTGGCGGTCGGACGCGGAGAGTCGGTTGGTCTGCTGGGGCCCAACGGCGCCGGCAAGACCACGGTGTTCTATATGATCACGGGGCTGGTGCCGGCGGATTCCGGCGACATCTTCATCGACGGGAACCGGGTCACCCGCCTGCCGATGTACCGGCGCGCCAGGCTCGGCATCGGCTATCTGCCTCAGGAAGCTTCGATTTTCCGGGGGCTTACGGTCGAGCAGAACATCATGGCCGTGCTCGAGCAGGTGGAGCCCAATCGTCGCAGACGCAAGGAAAAGCTCGATTCCCTGCTGGAGGAATTCTCGATCACCAGGCTCAGGAAATCGCCGTCGATCGCCCTGTCGGGCGGCGAGCGGCGACGGTGCGAAATCGCCCGGGCGCTGGCAACAGGCCCCTCGTTCATGTTGCTCGACGAACCCTTTGCCGGAATCGACCCGATCGCGGTCGGCGATATTCAGCAACTCGTCCGGCACTTGACCCAGCGGGGCATCGGAGTACTCATCACCGACCACAATGTGCGGGAAACGCTGAGCCTGATCCACAGGGCGTATATCATCTATGATGGTCAGGTTCTGACACAAGGTAATCCTGAGGAAATCATAGCCAACGAAGACGTTCGTCGGGTCTACCTGGGGGATATGTTTGGTTAAGCAGCCATGCGTAATCCTGGTCACCTTTGATGGTTTGATGGGTTCGCAGCGATATGGCGCTTTCGCCGAAATTGGAGCTCCGGCAGGGCCAGCAGCTGGTGATGACACCGCAGCTGCAGCAGGCGATCCGGCTTTTGCAGTTCTCCAATATCGAACTCGCCGCCTTCGTGGATGCGGAGCTGGAGCGTAACCCGCTGCTGGAGCGGGACGAGCGTCCTGAGGCAGGCGAGCCGGTCAACCCGGCCGAAGCCTTGGGACCGGACGAGCGGGCATCCCGCGAAAGCGAGGGGAAAAAAGCCGAAGAGTGGCTGGATCTGTCGGCGCCGGCGACCGATGCGCCCGCCGCATTGGATACCGATCCGGAGAATGTCTATCCTGACACCACGCCGATGGAGATCGATCCGCAACTCGGCGCCGGAGGCTGGACCAGCCTGAGAATGAGCGGCGGGGGCGATGGCGAGGCCGATCTGGAAGCCTACGTCTCCAGCGAGCCGTCGCTCAAGGATCACCTCTCCCAGCAATTGCTGGTGACGGTGAAGGACCCTGTCGAGCGGCTGATCGGGCAGCATCTGATCGATATGGTCGACGAGGCCGGGTATCTGTCGGTGGATCTGGATGAACTCGCCCAGAAGCTTGGATGCCCGGCCGAGCTGATCGAGAGGGTCCTCGGTGTTCTGCAGACGTTCGATCCGACCGGCGTGTGTGCGCGCAGCCTCGCAGAATGCCTCGCGCTCCAGCTCAAGGATCAGAACCGGTACGACCCCCAGATCGCGTTGCTGCTCGAGAACCTGCAGTTGCTGGCCGAGCACAACCTGCCGCGGTTGAGGCGGGAGGTCGGCGTCGAGATGGACGAGCTTGCGGACATGATCCGCGAGATCAAGCAGCTCTCGCCGAAGCCGGGCCTGCGATTCGGATCGGTGCAACTGCAGCCGGTTGTGCCGGATGTTCTGGTTCGTCCGGCATCGGACGGCGGGTGGATCGTCGAGCTCAATTCCGACACGCTGCCGCGGGTGCTGGTCAACAGATCCTATTACGCGCGGGTCAACAAGCGGGCGCGCGATGCGAGGGAGAAGGACTTCATCGCCGATTGCCTGAACACGGCCAACTGGCTGGCCAAGAGCCTGGACCAGCGGGCCCGTACGATCCTTCGGGTGGCCGAGGAGATCGTGCGCCAGCAGGATGCGTTTCTTTCGCTCGGCGTACGGCACCTGCGGCCGATCAACCTGAAGACCGTCGCCGATGCGATCAAGATGCACGAGTCTACCGTTTCCCGAGTGACGTCGAACAAATACATGGCGACGCCGCGCGGCGTGTTCGAGCTCAAGTACTTCTTCACTTCGGCCATAGCGGCGTCCGGGGAAGGCGAGGCGTTGTCGTCGGAGGCGGTCCGCCACCGGATTCGCGAACTGATCGATGCAGAGCCGCCCGAAGATGTCCTGTCGGACGATTCGCTAGTGGATCGTCTGCGCGCCGACGGCATCGATATCGCGCGCCGGACCGTCGCCAAGTATCGGGAATCGATGAGAATCCCGTCGTCCCTGCAGCGCCGGCGAGAAAAGAAGCTCAAATACAAGATGGCGAGTCTCGGTTAGCGCCCGTTGGTTGGACCGTCGTGATCGCGCCGGGGTGACGTGGGAACGTCGGCCCCGGGGGACGGCGGCCATCCACGTGGCTTGCCGCAGGCACTGAGCAAGCAGAGGCTTGTCGTAGGCGGCCACCTTCGTGGCCGTGACGGTGCGGAGGGTGAGATTGTCGACCACGAAAGTACGTCATGGCCGCGCCGGGGTGACGTGGGAACGTCGGCCCCAGGGGACGGCGGCCATCCACGCGGCTCACCGCGAGCACCGCGCAAGCGGAGACTTGCCGTAGACGGCCACCTTCGTGGCCGTGACGGCAAGGCTTGCACGGGCGGCCTCGACCTACAATCTAAAATGTGGGTCTTGTTACGTGGCGTGAATTGACTCGACCGGTGCGGGGCATTAGCGTTTTCGCGTTCGTCGGATCGACGCTGCCTTCACCGGGCCAGATCAATCTCCAGGGCCCGGACCCGGATAATCGGGAGCCACTCTTGGCCGCGGTCTCAATTCATCTCAGCATAGCGCGGCATTGGACCATGATGCCGCAGTGCATGATGCTGCAACACAAGGGCGAACCATGTCGCTGCAAGTCACCGGTAAGAACATCGAGCTTGGAGAGGCGTTTCAAAATTATGTGGATGATCGGCTGAACGCAGCCATAGAAAAGTACGTCGGGCGGCATCTGTCGGCGCATATCAGAGCGGAGAAGGAGCGGGGGCGCTTTCTGACGAGTTGCACAGTAACCCTCCACACGGGGCTCGTGCTCGAGGCCTCCGGCGAAGGGGCGGATGCCTATGCCAGCGCCGAGAACGCCTTCGAGCGGCTCGAGAAGCGTCTGCGCCGCTACAAGCGCCGTCTGACCAGCCATCACCACAATGGCATGGCCTCGGGCCGGCGGGAGGTTCCCGAGACGCTGGTCAATGACTATGTGGTGCGCGTTGCCGAGGAGGATGGCGTTGATCACGCCGAAACCGGCGAGGCAACGGGGGTGTCGGATCATCCCGTCGTGGTTGCAGAGACGGAGCGTTCCGTCCGCGAGGTCACAGTGAGCGACGCGGTCATGCAACTTGACTTGACGGACGAGGCGTTTCTGGTGTTTCGAAATGCGGCAAATGGCACGATCAACGTCGTCTATCGACGCACCGACGGCAATATCGGCTGGATCGACCCGACGGAGAGAAAAGGGAACGGTCGAACTGGCACATAATCTGCGTCCCGACGTGCTCGGCGAGTATCCCGCACCCGGCAGGGGTTGCGGTCTTGGCGAATCTCTGCATCGCGTACGTATCGGCCGGGTGCAGGCGCAATCGATCCCAAAGGGGGCCTGCGTGCCATGGATCTAGGCGACATCCTGACTCGCGAGCGTGTGATCGCGTGTCTCAGGGCGAAGACCAAAAAACAGGTCCTGCAAGACCTGAGCGAACAGGCAGCGGAACTGACGGGATTGGTTGGACGTCAGATTTTCGAGTCGCTGCTTCAGCGGGAACGGCTGGGGTCTACCGGGCTTGGCCGGGGGATCGCGATCCCTCATGTGAAGCTGGCCGGTCTGGACCGGATCCAATGCATCTTCGCTCGGCTGGAGCACCCGGTCGAATTCGAGGCGCCGGACGGCGAGCCTGTCGATCTGGTGTTCATGCTGATGGCGCCGGAGCATGCCAGCGGCGATCACTTGAAGGCATTGGCGAAAATCTCGCGTCTCCTGCACGAACCGAGCGCGCTGGAGCGGTTGCGCAGCGCCCGGGATGCCGCCGCGCTATTCACCCTGCTGACTGCCGCGCCGACGTCGCATGCGGCCTGACGTCATCGGGTCGGCGGCACGACAAGAGCATGAGCAAGGGCCCGCTCCGCAGAGTGGGCGGGCTTTGCTTTGCATGCGGCAGGGATCAGTGCTGCGCCCAGATTCGCACGACGGAGGCGCCGCGGCCGGCTGCTTTTGCGTCGATGACGGCCGATCTGTATCGGGCACGCACCTCCTTGATGGACCGGCTGCCGCTCTTGAGTTCGACTGGGCCGTATGTGCTGTTCGCCGCGATCGTCGTCTTGACGGGAATGACCTCTTCCTGGTTGTCGGTATAGACGATCCGCAGCTCGTCGAAGACCAGAGCACGATCCGTCACGGTGATGCGGACGCGCTTGAAGCGGCCTTCGTTCCGGCCCACCGGGATGACGTCGGTTTCCGTGCGCAGAAACCGCTCGGCCGTCTGGGAGCCGAGCAGCACCCAGCCTTCGTTGTACTTGCGGCCGCGGCCGTCGGGCCCAAGCCAGCCCGGCGAGAACTGGCCGTAGACTTCGATCCGCGCCTGCCCCTTGAGGTTTGCCACCTTCGAGCGATAGACCATCTGGATCTCCTTGATGAACTTGTCACCCTGGATATCCAGCCAACGGGTCCGTGAATTGCGCTTCACGTCGGCGTTGACCACCAGCTTCTGAGTGGTGCCGTCGACGTAGACGACGTCCATATCGCGGATGTGGATGTCGTTGTTGAGCACCCGGAACTGGATGCGGTCGAACTGCCCGAGATTGGCGCCGATGCGGATGACGTCGCGGTCGCGAATGAGACCGACGTTCTGCCATCCGAACAGAACGGCGCCGCCGGGCAATACGGTGCCGGCCGGCTTTTCAACCTTGGCCGCCGATGTCGGCCTGGTCTCCACGTGCCCTGACGCTCCGGCGATGACCGTGGGCTTCGATCCGGGGCATGCGGCGGGCCATGTGATCGCTGCGGTGACCGGAGGCTTCGATGCCTTGCGGCCGCCGGGGCTTTGCAGGCCTTCGACGCGGATCGTGGCTTTGCCGCCGGCGACGGCATTGAAACAGAAGGTCATGCCCTCCACGAAATGCTCGGTGCGGCCGAGGTCCATCGGCCGCGTGCGCTCGCCCCGATTGAGGTTGATCGGCCGCCGTTCGTTGTGGGCGGTGCCGTCACTGTAGCGCACCTGGATGTTGCTGAGGACCATCCTGCCGTCGGTGAGCACGATCCTGAAGCCCTTGTAGGACCCCTTCGCGCCGCCCAGATCGATCACGTCAAAGCCCCGGAACAGGCTGATCTCCCGCTGGCCGATGTTGACCCAGCGGTCCTGTGCGGAGGCGGACGACACCATGCCGGCGGCGGCAAGGGCCACACCGGCCAAGATCAGGCGCCTGAACATTTGTCTACACTCCCTATTGGTGCGGGCCAGCCACCATGCCGAGGCCAGCGGCGCGCTGTTCCCGCCAGTGTTGAACCCTAAGGCGTCATCCCGGAGCCCGCATTGCCAGCGACGGTCGGTCGATGCCGACCGGCAGCCCGGTGAGGCCTGATTGCGGACCGCGCTGAATATTTCCCGGTTCGGACGGACGCGGTAAATCCGGATACGGCAGACTCCCTGCGACGAGGCCGCGCCGCGATCCGCAGCGTCCCTCCACCATCGACAGGGAGCCAGGTCGCATCGAAGAGACGCAACGGACGCGCCGCAACGAAGCGTCCACAGGGCCGCCGTCCATGCCAAACTCCCTACCCATGGCTGCCCGGAATCTGCCCGCCGTCCCTAACGCAATTCAATGCCGATTGAAAGGCAGCCGATCTCCAGACGAGAAGCCTGCCCGCCCCGCGACATTACCCATGCGGTGATGACAATAGCGGCGCAGGCAGGCGAAAATAGGGAAAGAGACGCCGCACCAGGTTTGGTTTGAAAGAGGATTAACGTCACTGCGCAAGAACCCGGCAGCCCCTGGCAAGCTGCTCGCCCCGGTGGCGGCTCGTACTCAGCCTTTGGGAACCTGGGCCGTCCAGGCATCGATGATCTCCGAGCCGGTCGCGCGCCAGACCCGGTCGTGGCCCAGGATGTACTCCAGCGCACGGTCGAGCCATTTGATGCGGTGTGGGGCGCCGATCAGGAATGGGTGAAGGGCGATGCACATGACGCGGGGCAGCGTCGCGCCCTCGCGATAGAGCACATCGAAGGTGTCGCAGATGCGGTCATGGAAGTCGCGCGCCGTGATGCTGGGCGCGTTGAACAGCGGCATGTCGTTGATCTCTATCGAATAGGGGATCGAGATCATCCCGTTGTTCATCCGGTAAGGAAGATCGTCGTTGGTCCAGTCGGCGACATAGTCGACGCCGTTTTCCTTCAGCAGGTCGAGCGTGGACCAGGTTTCGGTAAGGCCCGGACCAAGCCAGCCGCGCATGCGGAGGCCGGCGCTTTCGATGGCGCGCCGGGTGCTTGCGATCAACTCGCGCTCGACGTCCGGCTGCAATCCGGTGAGCCGGGACGAATTGGTCTGGCCATGGCCCATCAGCTCCCAATCCAGATCAACCATGCCCTGCATGATGCGCGGATAGTGCTCGGCGATTTCGCCGTTGAGGGCAACCGTGCCGCGGATGCGGTGGCGGGAGAGAACCTCCATCAGCCGCCAGATACCGACGCGATTGCCGTAGTCGCGGCGGGAATAGTTGCGGACATCGGGCGCGTCGGGACCCATTTCGAGGTGGAAATGCTCGACGTTCGGCACCACCCAGAATGCGACGTTGGCGTCGCCCGGCCACGTCACGGGCAGGCGATCGACAATGGCGGAGTACGGAAAATACGGGAATGGCCCGGCGGGCGGTTTGATGGTGCTCATCGTGCAATGCTTCTTTCCGGCCGGAAGGCAGCCGGCGCGCTGTCGCCCATCATGGGCATGACCTCCTGACCGAAGGCGTCGAGGCCTTCGATCATCGGGTGGAAATGCAGCATCAGGGTATCGATGCCGATCGACTCGTAGCGTTGAAGGCGCTTCGCTATCGTTCCGGGCGAGCCGAACAGTCCGGCGCCCAGGGCCTTGGCGGCGATTGAAGCGAGCCGGTTCTCCTTGCCGTAGTTTTCCAGATCCATCGCGCTGGCATGCGCTTCCTTATCGGAGGGCGCACACATCACGTGGGCGCTGATGCCGAAGCCGAGGGTACGGCCGTAGTGCGCGGCGCGCTTGCGCATATCCTCCACTTCCCGCTCGATCGCGGCGAAATTCTCCTGGTAGCGATCGATGCCGCCGCTGACAGGCACGAACCAGACATCGCACGTGCGGGCGATGATGTCCTTGCCCTGTTCGTGGCGGCTGGCTGCATACAGAGGGGGATGCGGTGCTTGAGCGGGGCGGTTCAGGAGCTGAATGCCGTCGATGTCGTAGAACTCGCCCTTCAAGGAGAACGTGGGCTGCTCCCACATGCCCTTCAGTACCTGGATGTACTCGTCGACGCGGCGGAAGCGGGCGTCCTCGTCGTCGATGTATCCGCCGCCCGTGAACAGGTTGAACTCGTCGCGCCACCAGCCGGTGACGATGTTCACGCAGAGGCGCCCGCCACTGATCCGGTCGAGCGTGGAGGTCAGCTTGGCGGCGACCTGCGGCGGCACGATGCCGGGATGCAGCGCCGGCATGATGTGCATGTTCCGGGTCATGGCCGCGAGCGCCGTGCCGAGGATCAAGCAGTCGGGGTCGCTGCCGAGCCAGCGCTGGGCGATCAGTGTCAGGTCGAAACCATAGTCCTCGGCGCGTTGAAGCACATCGGCGGCGAACCTGAGCGAGAGATCGGGCTCGCCTGACCGTCCATGCGTGACGAGCTGGTCCACGGCGGCGTTGAGCGCAGGTTCCGGCTGTACGGTGTGCGGCAGCGGGGTCCAGATGCCGTATCTCATCGATGCGTTTCCTCCGCGTGTCTTGTTTGGGCGGACGGCAGGCCTACCAGCTCAGGACGCCGCCATTGGGATGGATCAACTGGCCGGCGATATAGGCGGATCGCTCGCTCAGGAGGAAGTCGACAACGGCGGCAACTTCCGCGGGCCGGCCAAGCCGTTTCATGGGCACGCGCTGACGATTGGCTTCGATGGCTGCCTCGGCTTCCGCGGGCGACCTGCCGGCGCGGAGCATCGGCGTGTCGATCGGGCCGGGGCCGATGGCGTTGACGCGAATGCCGCTGCCGGCGAACTCCACCGTCATCGCCTTGGTCAGCGCATACACGGCCGTCTTGGCGGCAGCGTAGGCGGCGGCGCGGGGAACTCCGATCACGGCGAAATCGGACGAGGAATTGACGATGACGCCGCTGCCTCGCTCCAGCATCTGCGGAAGCACGGCCTGCGAGACGAGAAAAGTGCCCTTCACGTGGGTCTGGATCACGGCGTCCCAGGCGGTCTCGGTGATGTCCTCGATGCGCTGACGGATCGAGATGCCGGCGTTGTTGAACAGTCCGTGTACGGGGCCGGCTTCGGCGGCGACCTTGTCCATCATTGCGGCGATGGAGGCGCGCGAGGTCACATCGATCTCGGCAGCCCATGCGGTGCCGCCGCCGGCCGAGATCTCGTCTGCGAGCCTGGCTGCCGCCTCGATGTTCCGGTCGGCGATCACGACGCCCGTGCGTTTTGATAGTCTGCGGGCGGTGGCCGCGCCGATCCCGCTTGCCGCGCCGGTTATGAGGACTGTCATCGCCGCTCCTCCTCAGAACAGGCGTGCGCCGCCGGACACCCTGATGTCCTGTGCGGTCACGAAAGATGCGTCGCTGCCGAGCAGGAAGAGAGCGGTCGCCGCCATATCTTCGGTCGTGGCGAGGCGTTTCATCGGGCTCTCGGCGGCGCGTGCGGCGAAGGTGTCGTCGCCGTAGACGGCGCGCGGCATCGGCGTATCCACGATGGCCGGTGATATAGTGTTGACGCGGATGCCCTCGGGCGCAAGCTCCATCGCGATCGATCTTGCGAAGCCGAGAATGCCGGCCTTGCTGGCGATGTAGTCCGCGGCATTGCTGCCGGTGCTGCGTGCGAGCATGG
>JBFWYV010000132.1:0-12533 GCA_050186055.1 Hyphomicrobiaceae bacterium
TCGTGCTTCTTCTTAGTTGCGCTTGCGACTCCCCTTCGGGGAGCCGGCCGCAAGCGAGTCTTATCGGAAAGCCGGTTCCCACTTTTCCGGAAGCACTCTGGGCGGGGCGTGAATTTCAAGTCCAAAGTTGCTTTGGAACACTATGACTTCAAAGCGTCTTTGGACCTTGAATGCGACTTCGAGATCGACCCAGGCGTGGGTCGCATTAAGGTCCGACGCTTTAGGAGCATCCTGACTCAGCCGGCGGACAGCCCGGCGTCTCCGACCATCCGCGCAGCCATCGCCACGACCCGGCCCCCTGTTCGTCAAGGCACGCGGGATCACGCTACCATGCGCTGCGGCCCGCCGCGTGTGGTACGGCTGAGGAGCCGCCACGTCATATAGGGGCGTATTTCAGTAAGCTGACCGTCGACAAGGCGTGCAAGCGGCCAGGCGTCGGGCTCGCTCTCGAGAATTTCTGCTCTGATCCAGCGATCGGCAGGCTCATCGTTCAGATCGTCGAAGCTCCACATCCGATACTTGATGAGAATCTGATCGCCGACGAGAAGTCCAAGCGTTTTGAATGGCATGGCAATTTCTATGTGGCCTCTGGGAAGGCCAGAGCTAAACGAAGAATGTGACGCTCATACCGAAGCGCGAGAAGCAATTTGTGGATACGGACGCATGGCTGAGCCGCTGATCTGGCAGACCGCGTCGCTTGCTCATTCCACGACGTCGCGACTCGATGTCGCGATGGGAAGGACAAATCCACGCTGGCCGTCTCAGCGCGCGTGGCGGCAGATAGCCGCCCGTTTCGAAGGTCGAGGCGTGCCATTATGATGCCACTCGGCCGCGCCATCATTATACTGCTCAGGACTCTTTGTGAGTGTGTTTGCGTTTTCCGTTGCTTCCGCGTCATCGACAAGGCAAGGGTTCGGCTGAGGCAGGTTCACAGAGGATTGCTGATGGCCTCTCACAATGCGCTGCTCCTCATAACCCGGCTTTCAACGAACAGGCACAAGGTCCGGTTGAATTCATTCAGGATCCTAACGGCCATTGTGACTTGCTCGCTCATATCGGGCGCAGCAGCACACGCTCACTCCAGCACTGCCTCTCCGGCAAATGCCCCCGAAGCCGATTGCTCGCGGAAAGCGATCGCCTTTTATGCGTCGATTGCGCCCGGTAAATTTCACATTGAAAAGAAAGGGCTGCTGTTCGGCGTCAGGACGCATACGGACGCTACGGCGGTCAACGACATGCCCGGCTACAATTCCTGCGCGCTCGTCGTTCACGCCATTCTTCAGAAAGCCGGCTGCCACTGGGCACGGCGGACAGCCAATGCCAAAGCCATCTACGACATGGCCTATCGCGAGGGATGGCGGCCTTCATCGACGCCGACAGGCGGCTGCCTCGTGGCGTGGAATTCACAGGCGGAAGGCAATCTTCCGCGGATCGGCCGCGGCGTACACGTGGACCCGATGCAGAAATCCGGCGTTCTGTTCAGGCACGTCGGACTCATGACCAGCAGTTGGTGGAGCGTCGACAATACCTCGTTCCTCAGCCGGCCATCGGGCGGGATTTCGCTCCGGCCGTTCCGATATCAAAGCCCGATGTATCTGTGTCCGCCTTACCGCGACTGAGGCCGCGTCCATCGCAGACAATGCGGCGACAAACGTGTGTGCCTGGAACCCACCGACTTTTATAGCGCGTGCATTTCCCCAAACGAGCCATCACTGAAAAAAGTTTGTTTGGAAGCCGGCGATCCGTGCGCGGTCCATGCCGACGCGGGCAACGCGTCATGTCGAGTGGAGGAAGCCCCGCAAGCGAGAGAGAAGGGTGGCGCGGGGCTTCCTCGCAGCGTGTGGCGCCGCAGCAGTGTGTGGGGAACGTAGGGGGGGCAACTGCGACGCCACCCGCATTAAACAACGCCTTCGCAGATTGGTTCCCGTCGCATCTCACGGCATCTGCGGCCGAATGTCCGCTGCGGAGATAGGTCAAGCTCCGCGCATCAGGGCCGGTGGATTTGTCGGCCGAGGCAATGCGTGTAAGCTGACGACAAACGGAGCGGCGAGGTACACGATATGAGCGACGTCGACACGTTTCATGCCCACGTCTATTTCGATGCCAGCACGATTGATCAAGCGCGGCAGCTATGCCTCGACTGCAAGGATCGGTTCGGCGTGGCGATGGGCCGGGTTCACGAGAAGCCGGTTGGACCTCATCCAGACTGGAGCTGTCAGCTTACGATAAAGACCTCGCAGCTCGGCGATGTCCTCACGTGGCTCGCGCTGCATCGAAACGGCCTGGTTGTCTTCTGCCATCCCAATACGGGTGATGCGCTCAAGGATCACACGGATCATGCGATCTGGATGGGTGCGATTCGGCCGCTCAACCTGGCGCAGTTCAGGACGAGCGGCGGCTGAGGCTTACTGCCGTTGTCCGCGGGCGATAGAGCGCAGCCGGATCGGTGATGCTCAGCCCGCCACCAGTCTGAACGTTTCCCACTCGGTCGGCACGGTCGCCAGCACTCGAGACCAACCGCCGTCGCGCTGATGCCGACCGGGCGCAAGCGTGCGGGCCGGGAACGCAAACTCAGTACCTTCGGCGGCGAAGGGGAACGGGGATACGGCATAGACGCCGGTCGTCTTCGGACGGATGGTGACCGTCACATCACGGTCCGTGCTCATGGGCACATGCGTGAAGGTCTGCTCTGCACGCTGCTCAGGATGGATGGTGTTGTAATAGATCGCGAGCAGATCGCAGAACTGGAGCAACTTGTAGTTCTGGAACAGACGCCCCTTCGCGATCCATTTTTCCGTTGTATCCGACCCGCCAAGCTCCGCTTTCAACGCATTCTGGCGTTCCAGCTCATGCGCGAGCATGGCGTCTATCGAAGCGCGCTCGCTCGGGTCGGTGCGCCTGATGCGACCTGAACTCGAGAAGCCGTATCGGCCATTGTAGATGCCCCACGTATGCATCGAGGACAACAGCCCGCAATAGGCATGGTGCCGCTGATTGAAGTCGGGAGACCCTTTGCTGGTGGGCAAGATATATTGCGTTGGAGTAGAGAACACCGTGTACGGCAGACCTGTCGCCGGATCAGTGGTTGGGTTACGATCGAACTCGGCCCAACCGGCATCGTGATTGGAGATGATGTAGACGACGAGATCGAGCGGTGCCGGCGCTTCGAACTCCGCATTGCCGAATGCACGTGCGAACTGGCCGGACAGAGCGGTGTGGTCGTGCATCATGATTGCGCGACTGGGACGACCTGAAGGAGCGGACTGAATAAACATGGCATAGCCTCCGTACGAAGCTGGCCCGCGAAAACCGCATATCCGTTCAAGTCGAGCCGATCAGCGCGACGGATTTACGCCGCCCCAGATGTCGGTCGCCGTCTCCACCACAAGCGCCAGCTTCGCGATCTGATCATCGACGGTGACCGGATTGCCCTTGTCCCGGCTGGCAAACCCGCACTGCGGGCTGAGGCACAACCGGTCGAGCGGCACGAGCCGCGCGGCCTCGTCGACCTTTCGCTTCAGCTCATCCTTGTCTTCGAGATCGCCGTTCTTGGTACTGACAAGACCGAGCACGACGACCTTATCGGGCGATACGTACCGCAACGGTGCGAAATCACCGGCGCGCGGCGAATCGTATTCCATGAACAGCGCGTCCGCATTCAGGCCGCCGAACACCGCTTCTGCAATTGCATCATAGCCGCCTTCGGCGACCCATCGGCCCATGCTGTTGCCACGGCAGAAATGAACCGCGACGGTCATGTCTTTCGAACGCCCTTCGACAATGCGGTTTATGAGGTCGACGTATCGCCTGGACAGATCGTCAGGGTCATCGCCGCGCCGGCGCACGATCGCGCGGATCCGCTCATCGCAAAGATAGGCCTGGATGACTTCGTCGAACTGCACGTAGTCGACCCCGGCCGATGCCAGCTCGGCAAGCTCCTCGCGATAGATCCGGACGAGATCGTCGAGGTATTCGTCCATGTCGGGGTAGGCAGCAGGATCCGGCGTCCGGTAGAAGCAGTGATAGGACGGCGCCGGCAGGGTGACTTTCACGGTCCGGCTGGTGTGCTGTTTCACGAAACGGGCTTCGTGCGCCGCAATGCTGCGGTTGCGGACCAGTTTGCTCACGGCAACAGGCGCATCACCAAGCGCGTGAGAATGACCGGCGGCGTCCCGCGCGGCCCACACCGGGTCCTGGGGAACAGTGGTGAACCCATCCACTCTGCTGACGACGGGCGAACGAAACGATGCCCTCCGGAACTCTCCATCGGTAATGCCTTGCAGACCCAGCCTTTCCTGCAATGCAATAACATCGGGTATAAGCGCGTCCTCCATCGCCTCGAGTTGTGCCGGTGCCGGCTTGTCCCCGCCCGTCGCGTAGCGCGCTGCCAGGAGCTCGGCCGGCCGCAGGAGGCTTCCGACATGATCGGCGCGGAACGGCGGCTTGTTCAAAGCGGACCGGGTCGGCCATCCTCCCATTCAAGTCCTCCCTGACCGTGCCCCGAATGTGGGCTACGATAATGTCGGTGTGCGCTTCGGGACGGCGGCTGCAAGTTTGCCAGACCAGCCACAATCAGGCAACCACGCTCGCAACGACTCTCGCAAGATCCGACTAACCCAGCACCCGTATATCGGCGTCAAGTGCACGATTATATCGGCATACGCATGTATATCTGTATACGCACGGATCCAGCCGCCCATGCCGCGTTCCTATGCGGCATCGCTCGTCTGCACTGCACGCTCTCGCGCGGCGTTTCGGCCGACCAGGCGGCCGGAGGTGAAGGCCCAGCCGAGATGGTGGCCGTGTCCCTCCAGGAGTACGCCTCCCTGGCCGGCGGAGCCTGCCGCATAGAGGCCTGGAATGGGGTGACCGTCGCGATCAAGCGCACGCAGGCTTGTATCCACTTTCAGGCCGCCCTCGCTGAAGACGATCCAGGAGATGGCCGGACCCAGGGCGTAATAAGGCCCACTCGACATCGGCAGCCGTTCGTCGCCAGGCGCGAGCGATGCGTTGAAGTCTGCGACCGATCTTTGCAACGCGCTTTCGGGGACGGACATCATGCGCGCGAGCTCGGCCAGGCTGTCCGCCTTTCTGACGACATCCGGGCGCGTGCGCTCGTACTCCTGCAAATAGGCGTAGCCCACACCAGGCGCGGTGGAGATAAAGTTTGGATACGTACGGAACTGCGCGGCAACTTCGGCGCCGAGCACGATCCAGGCCTGCTTGCCGGGTTGGCGGCCGATGTGATCCTGCGGACGCTCGAGTTCGTTGCAGAAGCGTTCGCCGATGTCGTTGACGAGGATCGCGCCCTTTCGAAACAGAAGCATCGACGGCGCAAGGAACGTCGTCACGAAGCCCAGGAGAAACGGCCGCATGACCGCATCGGGCAACACTTTCATGCTCGTGCGGATCAGTCGCGCGAGGATTGGCCAGGGAGGAAGTTTTGAGATGATACCCGGCACCGGGGGGGCCTTGAAACGGATCTCGGGACCCCATGCCAGATCGCCGTTGACGACGACGCCGCCGACCTCCTCGCCCATGCGCTGGCCGTCGCCCGTGCTGAGCGCATTGATGCCGGAAATGTCCAGCAGCGGCCCGCTCATGAACCGGGACTTGTAGTGGAGAGGCGAGGAGCTGATATCGCCGGACGCCAGAATGACGGCGCAGCGCGCACCGGCCTGCCCGCCGCCTTGCAGCTTCACGCCTGCGACCCGGCCGTTCTCAAACAGCAGAGACGCAGCAGGAGCGCCGGTCCTGATTTCAATGCCCTGTTGCCGGCACGCTTTCTCGAGCTGACGGATGAAGCCCCGCGAATGAGGAATGATCGCATGCATGCGCGGATGCCGATGCGGCGGCTCCGGCATCGGGCCTACGAAGACGACGCCAAGATCGGCCAGGATCTCGACCGTCTCCCTCGAATTGTCGACCAGCAGACGACGCAGCTCGAGGTTGTCGCGATTGACAAGAGGACCCGCAAACTTCGCCATGTCCTCGAAGTGAGCGTCGGCGTTGTCGTCGATACCGGCGGCGCGCTGCAGGCGGGTGGCGGTTGCCGTGATGGTGCCCACCGACATTGCCGTCGTGCCGCCCAGCCGCGCGCCCTTTTCGAGCAGGAGTACCGTGCGCCCTTCCTTGGCCGCAGCCCAGGCCGCCATGAGCCCTGTGCCGCCACCGCCGACAACGATGATGTCGTATGTGCTCATCGGCTAAAGGTTCTCCCTGGAGAACACGGCCTGCGCCTCGTTCATCGCGTGGTTTCCCGCCGGCGCGCCGCAGTAGGCAGCATTCTGAAGGATAACCTCCTTTATGTCGTCCTTGGTGAGACCGTTGTTGAAACCTGCCTTCACGTGCAAGCGGAACTCATCCCAGCGCCCCAAGGCCATCATCACCGACAGCACCATGCATGATCGCGTTTTGAGATCGAGACCCGGCCGGGTCCAGATCGAACCCCACACCTGCCTGAGAATGTAATCCTGGATCTCGCTGCTGAACTCGTCCCGGTTGGTCCGCGCCGCATTCACGTGGGCGTCTCCGAGCACCTTGCGGCGCATTTCCAGGCCGGCAGCCTGCCGCTCCTCATCCGTCATGGCGTATCTCCCCAGAGTGATTGGGCTCGACAATAGCTTTCAAATCCAGCGGACGAAAGCCGGCATGCCGACGTCGCCTCAGCGACGAGAATTCGGCAGGCGCGCCGCAATTGTTACGCCGGCAACGATCAGCACGAGACCGGCGGCATGATAGAGCATGGGCTGCTCACCCAGGAACGCCAGCGAGAGGATTGAACTGAACAGCGGGGTCAGATGCAGGAAGATTCCGGCGCGGTGCGAGCCTAAAGCGGCAACGCCTGCCGTCCACGCAATGTAGGCGACGACGCTGGAGAAAATACCGACGTAGAGCACTGCAAACGCTGTCGGCCAGGTTGCATGCAGGGTATCGCCGGCCGCGATCTCGATGGCCATCATCGGCAAATTGCCCACGAACCCGATGACGCTGGCCGCCAGCATGAGCGTCATCGGACTGACATCGGGTTTCATTCTCAGGCAGGCGCTGAACACCGCCCAGATCACAACCGTGGCAAGACCGAAAAGGTCGCCCGAGTTGAACTCGAGTGCGATCAGCCTCTCTATCGTCCCTCTCGATACAATGATCAGCACGCCAATGAGCGAGACAAGTATGCCGGCCAACTGTCCGATGTCGACCCGATCGCGGAACATCAGTACACCCGCAAGTATGATCAATGCGGGGCCGAGCGAATTGAGCACGCTGAGATTGATAGCGGTCGTGTGGTGCAGTGCGAGGTACTGAAGGTAGCTGAACCATGCGCTGCCCAGCAGGCCCAGCAGCAGCATCCAGCCCCAGCGCTGCCTGATCTGCGGCCATTCCTCGACGGCCTTGCGCCAACTGAACGGCAATACGATGAGAATGGCCAAAAGCCAGCGCAGCACGGAGAGTCCGCCCGGCGGTACGGGCGGCGTTTCCATTGCCACCCAGCGGCCGATCACATGGTTGCCGGACCAGCACAGAGCCGCTGTCGCGAGCAGGAGGAAGGGAACCAGATCGGCAAACGATGACTTGGCCTCGGACCGCACGCTTTGGCGTCTCCATCACTCTGCGAACTTCCAACGTCATCCTGCTCCGTGACGGAGCAGGAAATAAGCCGGCGAGACCCCACCGGCTCCCCGTTCGGCTGCATCGCAGGCCAGACGTCGACAAACCCGAAGCCGCTATCCCAATGTCCCAATTCGGAAGCTCGCCCTACCTCGCCGCCGATGTCCGGAGCAACTTCAGAATCAAAAGGGACACTTTGCCAGTGTGATTCAGATCGAGAAATTCGCTCTGATCATCACACTAGCGACCTTTCTGGTTTTGGTTGAATCCCAGAAAGGCCCTAGATCTTTGTTTTGTCGTGCTTCTTCTTAGTTGCGCTTGTTCTTAGTTGCGCTTGCGACACCCCTTCGGGGAGCCGGCCGCAAGCGAGTCTTATCGGAAAACCGGTTCCCACTTTATCCGGAAGCACTCTAGTTGGCGCCGGAGGCCGGCCGCTTCGGCTTCACCGAGCCCGTCGTCACCGGCGAGGTCGCCGACCGGGCTGCCTTCGACGACTTTTCGCTTTCGGCCTGCATCGGCTTCGGTGCAGGACCGTCCCAGCAGACGCTTGCCGTCGCCTTGCAGGTATGCTCGTCAAACACGATGAAATTCAAGAACAATTCGCAGGAGACGTCCTTGGGACCCACCCGATAGGACTTGATGTTGCGCTCCGCGGTCCACTTGGCAATGTATTTGTCGAGCAGGTTCTTGGCGTCCTTGGTCGGGCCTTCCTTGCCATAGTCGTTGACGGAGAAGGCCAGTTTGGTGCACGCGGCCGAAGCGATGTCAGCCGCGCCGACAATCAATGCCGCCGCCGCGGCGGCGACTGTCAATGCTGAGATTCGCATGATGTAACTCTCCCCGTCGTTGCAACCGCGGATGACGTCGCAAACGCTCGATCCGAAGCTGCCGCCGACAATAGCGGCAGCACGCAACCGTGCCTAGTGCGCGGAGAACGCACGAAGCAAGGTGCGAGCGTTATGGTGTGGACGACTTACGAGCGGGCGCGCATCCGGGCTGGCGGGCGATTTTCGTCGCGCCCGCCGCCGCGTGGCGTCAGGTCCCGTCAAGAAAGCGCGGCGTCAGTTCGGATAGGGGAGATTTCCGCCGCGCGGCTGGATGCCCGATTCGAAGAAGAAGCCCCCGTCGAAGGGTCCGAACCTGGTCTGCCGATCCGCCCATGGATCACGGAACGAGTTCGCAGCACCGTAGCGGCCGCGGCTGTCGCCATAGGTGTTGATCGAGTCCTCGGGCGTGTAGGAATAGCCGCCGCGCCGCTGGACATAGCCGCGCACCTGCGGCTTGCCCGACCGGCTGTACTTGGATTTGCCGGAGGACCCCGCGCTCACGGACACGGGCATGCCAGCAATCAATAACCCGGCAATACCTGCCGCCAAACAAAACGTACGCATCATAACCTCGGCCCTCGCATCCTTGTCTCTAGCATATCCCAGCGGCTCTCAGAGAACGCCAGACTGCTGAATGAAAAGTTAAGCCAACTGCGAGGCGCTGCCATTTAACGAAGGTACGATTTGACGTCCACCAAGCAGACTACTGTTAACGGCGACTGTTAACGGCGAATGAGGCCGTTTCGATCCATTCGCCTTCGATTCATCACCGCGGTCCCGGTCGAGACAGGTCCGTACATTCCGCACATGTTCGCAGATGCAATCTGGACCGAATTCATCTGCGCTGACCGATCACGGCTGTCACCTGCCTGACTGAACCGCGGCACGAGCAAGCGAAGGCATCGCTGCCCGTACCGCGGTTCCCTCTCAGCGAGGAGTGCCCCCCGGACTCACTCGCCTTACTTGCAGGCGCGCTGCGTTGCGGTGCAGGTCGGAAGCAACGGTCCGCCCGAGCACTTGTAAGCGATCTTGCCGCGAGCCTTCATCTTGCCTGCGGCAATCGACTGACCCAGGGCCTCCTTGGCCATCGCTTTGGCGATACCTTCTTCAATCCCGGTCCCCTGACCGCCAGCCCTGACGCACTTGGCCTTGCTCTTGGCCTGTACATCGACCGCAGCCACCAACGACAAACCAATCGCCGCCGCCGCCGCAATAGCGAGAATGCGCATTTGCCCCTCCTAACTTTCAGTGATCCATCGGTGAAAGTCCACGACTGCTATATGCACCAACTGCGTAAAGACGCATAGCGCCCGCCGATCGTCGTTCGTCCCTGTGCAAACGATTAGCTCGGCTGAGTGACCGATTAAGCACGCTTCGCGTTTCAGGCAGGTCACGAACAAACGGAAAATAAAAACGGACCGGATTGCTTCCGGTCCGTTCCTTAAATTTGCCAATCGCAGAAGAAACTCAACCCCGCTGAATCCAGCGTTATCGTTTCTTCCCTCTACGACCCGCTCGCTTCTCTCGCCGATCGCCCCTACGGCAAGGCCGCAGATTACTCGCCAGCGAGCTGCAGATTGACGGCCTTCGGCCCTTTTCCGCGCTTGTCGGGCTCAGTGTCGAAAGACACCCTCATGCCCTCATCAAGTGCTCCAATGCCCGACCGCTCGACGGCAGTCACGTGAACGAACACGTCCTTGCCGCCCTGGTCTGGCGTAATAAAGCCAAAGCCTTTCGTTTGATTGAAAAACTTGACCGTTCCGGTCTGCCGCATGCGAGGTCTCCTTGTCCCCGGGGGTATGTTGCGGGTGGCCAGGGATCGGCTCTCCGTTCCCCAGCCGCTGAAGTTAGGCAGGCTGATCCGGTTTGGGGGAACTCGAGATTTCCGAGAGATTGAAACGCATGGGCGTAGAAAGTCTCAGCAGGCTCTGCAGTCTCCGCCGGGTCCGATAGGCCGCCCGAACTTGGCCGAATATGGTCGAAGTCAAGACCAAGCGCAAGGAAATTTAAGTTGAGGGCGCTTTTGCGGCCGGTAATTCTCAAGACTTTCTGGGGTTCTCCTTTATGCTCAATCGGACCCTGCCAATGGCGCCGTCGCCCTGCGCCAGTGTGTCAGCAAGCCTTGGAAGGATGGCGCCGAGGTCCTCCCGCAGGCCGTACGGCGGATTCAGGATCGCCAGGCCGGAGCCATTGAGCCGACTGATGTCTACAGGAGTCCGCACCAACAACTCGACCGTCATCAGCTTGTCGGAATGCATGGCCAGATCTCGATTAAATACTTCGGAATCAAGCGGGTTTTTAATCGGATACCACAGCAGATAAATACCGGTGGCAAAGCGTTTCACGGCTTCGCGGAGCCCGGTCAACAGCCGAGGAAACTCTCCAGGCTGCTCGAAGGGCGGATCAACCAGAATAACTCCCCGGCGTTCTTTCGGCGGCAGCAAAGCCTTCAATGCGACCCAGCCGTCGAGCTGCATGACCTTGGTCTGGCGGTCACCGGCAAAAGCCGCCGCGAGTACGGCAGCGTCCTCAGGTTGCAGCTCGTTCACGACGAGCCGGTCTTGAGGGCGCAGCAGGCGTCGCGCGAGTGCAGGGCTGCCGGGATAACGCTCCAGCAACCCGGACGGGTTCTCGGAACGCACCACGTCCAGATAAGGCCCGAGGATCTCCGCCACGGGGGTTGGTGGCGTGTGCGCATCCGGCCCAAGCAACCGGCCGATGCCCGAGCGCCATTCGCCGGTTTTCTGCGCCTCCTCCGACCCGAGATCGTAAAGGCCGATACCGGCATGCGTATCGATCACCCGAAACGGCGCATCCTTCCGCTTGAGCCGCTCGATCACGAGCGTCAGCGCCGCATGTTTGACGACATCTGCGAAATTGCCGGCGTGATAGGCATGACGATAGTTCATGGCGGCCAGCCTGAGCCCGAGCGCGGGCAAAGTGTCAAGCGCGGCTTCGCGGAAAGGCCGGTGGCGCGGCTAGCGGGCGGCAGCGACGGTGTTATGCAACGTTCCTATGTTGCCGATGGTGACCTCGCAAACGTCACCCGGCCTGAGGAACACCGGCGGCTTGCGGGAGAAGCCAACGCCCGCCGGTGTCCCGGTCGCAATCACATCGCCAGGCTCAAGCGGCAGCATTGCCGAAACATACGAGACAATCCGGGGCACAGCGAAAATCAAGTCACGCGTGGTGCCGTCCTGGTAGGTGGTGCCGTTGATCGTCAATGAGATGGGCAGATCGTGCGGGTTTTCGATCTCGTCAGCGGTAACCAGCCATGGCCCGAAGCCACCGGTACCGACAAAATTCTTGCCGCAGGTGACCTGCGTCGAATGGAACTGCCAATCGCGGATGCTGCCGTCGTTGAAACAGGCATAGCCGGCAACGTGCGACATCGCCTCGGTTTCCTCGACATAGCGTCCGCCCTTGCCGATGATGACCGCGAGCTCGGCCTCGAAATCGAGCCGGTCGGAAACGACGGGGACGAGCAGCGGAGCACCGTGCGGCACAAACGTCGCCGGGTAGCGGATGAAGAGCGGAGGATGGGTCGGCGCGGGCCGGTTTATCCCGGCATCCTGCACCTCGCGCAAGTGGTCGGCGTAGTTGGTGCCGACGCACCAGCAATGGGCCGGATCGGGGATGACCGGGAGCAGCGTGACCTCATCGAATGCGTAATCGACCGAAGCACCGGCGACCTGCGCAGCCCTTGCCAGACTGTTGCCGGCGAGAAATTCGCGCAGGCTTTCGACGCCCATGCGGCGGCGCAGGTCGATCAATCCGCCGGGCGCCACGATACCGAAGCTCGCGCGTCCGCCGGCAACGTAGCTTGCCAGTTTCATGTCGTTCCCGTTGGTTGCCCAGGCGCCTGAAACCAGCCTGGAACGATCGGCCGGCCCGCTGGCGGCCGACGGCTTGCCCGGGCGGATTTCACGTGCGCGCCCTCGATGATCGGATAGCCAGTGTACGTACCATCCAGTGTGATGATCGAGAAATTCGCCATATCAAGCAGCGAGGTCGTGAGCGAATTTCTCGATCTGAATCACACTAGCAAGTCTATGATTCTAGTGTCCCTTTTGATTCTGAAGTTCGCTTGGGACGCAA
>JBFWYV010000133.1:0-12494 GCA_050186055.1 Hyphomicrobiaceae bacterium
TTCCGGAAAAGTGGGAACCGGTTCTCCGATATGACTCGCTTGCGGCCGGCTCCCCGAAGGGGTGTCGCAAGCGCAACTAAGAAGACGCACGACAAAACAAAGATCTAGGGCATTTCTGAGATTCAACCAAAACCAGAAAGGCCCTAGCCGCCACCGCACGCACCCGTTGAGCTCTCCCGAAACGACTCTCCCAAAAAGCAGCCCGGACGGAGCCATTCCAGCTCCACCCGGGCGCCAAACGTCAGAACTGCGATTTCCGATGCTCAGTGCACGCTGGCGACCTCGAGCTCGTCGCCCATCGCATGGCCGAGTGCGGCTTGCAGCGAGTCGGTCAGAGCGATCGGGCGCCCATCCGCACTTTGCAGCGCGTAGAGATTGATGCCTGGCGGCACCGCGCCGATGGTCGGGTAGATCTTCCGGGCTTCATCCGACGACAGCACCTTGATGTAGGCGATACGCCCTTCACCCAGGGCCGCCAACTCGCTCGCGCTGATCGACGTCATCCTGATCTCTTCGCGCGCGACGTCAGGGGCAACCTTGTTGCTGCGCCGCTTTGAAGTCCTGGCTTTCTTGGCCTTTTCCTTGTTCTCGGGGCTCATGGCTCTATGCTCCTTGTCATTGATGCCACGCGAGGACGCATTTGGCCCTTCTACAGGGATAACGTCTCAGAAGCGTGGATTCCGGCGCTTGTTTTGCAGACGCCGAGAGGTGTGTCCGTCGGGGCACGGCTGCGTCTACGCCTTGCTGCCCTCACCGATCGCGATGCTGCGCACGAGCCGCTCCGGCTCATGGCGGATCAGGTCGATGGACAGCAGGCCGTTGGCCAGATCGGCGGATCGCACCTCGATGCCGTCGGCCAGAACGAACGTTCGCTGGAACTGGCGGGCTGCTATTCCGCGATAGAGATACTCGCGCCCGGTATCATCGCTCTGCTTGCCGCGGATCATGAGTTGGTTGTCCTCGACCGTTATGTCGAGGTCATCGCGGGCAAACCCCGCCACCGCCAGCGTAATTCGGAGCAGTTCGGCGCCATCGTGCTCGGACTTGATGCGCTCGATGTTGTAGGGGGGATAGCCGTCACCCCCATGCTTGCCGAGCCGGTCGATCAACCGCTCGATCTCGTCAAAGCCCAGCAACAGCGGGCTCGACAGAACTGATAAGCGTGCCATACGTCAAAGTCCTCGCGTTGAAGCGACCTTGATCTTGCTGCGGGTCCGTGGACCGGCACCCGGGGAGCCTTAGGCCCCCGTCCTGGGCGACCTTCCGGCTCACGCGGTGTAAATATGGTTGCCCGGTGCAGCAATTCAATGCCGGCTTCGGCAATGCTGCCGTCGGCCACGACAAGTTATTGATCTTACGGAACTTCCGACCGCCACCGTCACTCATACGGCGAATACGCCCGCTTCAGCAGGGCGGTCAGGCCGCGCAACAGCGCCGCCACCACAAGTCCGATCAGCAACAGCAGGATCGCTTTTGGACTGAAATCGCCGATCAGGGATGCATAGGCGGCATTTTCCTGGCTCGGCAGCCAGTAGAAGGCCGTATTGATCATCAGATCGCCCACCAATTTCGAGAGCGCAACCAGATGACCGAACGTATCGCGCATGAACAGATTGAGCGCCGTGTAGATCGTCATCGTCAGGATCAGCTCGACGACGAGCATGATCACGCCGACGACAAGCGCGCCCAGCAACCGGACCGGCCCTCGGCGAGCAGAATTGTATGCCATTGAAATCACTCCCCCACGACTTGCCCCGCCCACTGAAACAACACGAAGTAGTCGGCACCATGGCATGTTGAACTTTCAACATCCAGCGTTGACCTATTCGGCTGATTACCCACGCTTTTCCGGCAGCGACGCTTGACCCTCGGACGGTAAGGCGCATTGTGCCTCAATGCTCGACCTCAATCCAGATTCGCCAGCAGCACGCCCGGCCTGACCCCTCGAATGGCAACCACGATCGGCAATCTTTATCGCCTGTGCCGCGCCGGACTCGTGTTTTCGCGCTACGGCGTGAGCTTCGTGCCCAAGGGCATGCCGGTTCCTCTCGCGCTCAGGCTGGCCCGTCTCGCCACATGGCCGATCTCGGTGCTGACGGCACCCTTCCGGCAGGGGCAGGACAAGGGCAAGCGGGTCTCCGCCGCGCTGACGGCGCTCGGACCGAGCTACATCAAGCTTGGCCAGTTTCTCGCAACCCGCGCCGACCTGATCGGCCCGGAGTTGGCCGCCGATCTCGCCAATCTCCAGGACAAGCTGCCGCCGTTCTCCATGGCCGAGGCCCGGCGCGCCGTCGAGGAAAGCCTTGGCGGCAAGCTGGAACAGCACTTCGCCGAGTTCGGTCCGCCCATCGCAGCCGCTTCGATCGCCCAGGTACACAAGGCCGCCGTGATCGATGCCGAGGGCAATCGAAGGGCCGTGGCGGTCAAGATTCTACGGCCGGCCGTCGAGCGCCGGTTTCGCCACGACCTCGACAGCTACTACTTCGCCGCCCGCGTGGTAGAGCGCTTTCATCCGCCCTCACGCCGCCTGCGCCCGGTCGCCGTCGTCGACACCTTGAAGCGAACGACCGAGCTGGAGATGGACCTGCGGCTCGAAGCTGCGGCCATCTCCGAGATGGCCGACAACATCAAGCGCGACATCGCCGCCGATGGCCTGACAGACGACCGCGCCATATTCCGCGTTCCCGAGGTTGACTGGCGGCGCACGTCCCGTCGTGTCCTGACGATCGAATGGATCGACGGGATTCCGCTGTCCGATCGCAATCGCCTGCAAGCCGAGGGTCACGACCTGAAATCCCTCGGCCAGACCGTGCTGCGCTCGTTCCTGCGCCATGCCATCCGCGACGGCTTTTTCCACGCCGACATGCACCAGGGCAACCTGCTGGTCGACGCCGAAGGCCATGTCATTGCCGTCGATTTCGGCATCATGGGCCGGCTTGGCATGAAGGAGCGGCGTTTCCTCGCCGAGATCCTGCACGGCATCATCACCCGCGACTATCGCCGGGCGGCCGCCATCCATCTCGAAGCCGGCTACGTCCCGCCTCACCATTCGGTCGAGGTCTTTGCCCAGGCCATGCGCGCCATCGGCGAGCCGATTCACGGCCGGACCGCCGACGAGATCTCGATGGCGGATCTGCTCGGCCAGCTCTTCGCCTACACCGAAGTCTTCGACATGGCGACCCGGCCCGAGCTGATCCTGCTGCAGAAGAGCATGGTGATCGTCGAAGGCGTCGCCCGGTCGCTCGACCCCGAGCTCAATATCTGGACGGCCGCCGAGCCGATCGCCAGGGACTGGATCGAGGAGAACTACGGCATCCCCGGTCGCCTGCGCGATGCCGGGGAGAACGCCGAGCTGATGGGCCGTGTCCTGACCCATCTGCCGCGCGTGCTGGAGCAGGCCGAGACCGCCGCTCAATCGTTTGCCGCAATGGCGCAGAACGGCATCCGGCTCGACGACGAGACCATCGGCAAGATCGCAGCCGAGGAAGCCCGCCAGGGCCGGGCCTCGACTGTCGCGCTTTGGGTGGGGGCGGTGGCGCTTATGCTGCTGACGGCCTGGGCCTGGATGTTCAGCGGATAGCCGCCCGCAAGCCTCACATGTGGATCGCGCGCTTCTCGACCGCCATGGCGGCCTCTTTCACCGCTTCCGTCAGCGTCGGATGCGCATGGCATGTGCGTGCAAGATCTTCCGACGAGCCGCCGAACTCCATGATCACGGCAGCCTCTGCGATCATCTCGCCGACAGTCGCGCCGATCATATGCACGCCCAGAATCCGGTCGGTCTCCGCATCGGCCAGGATCTTCACGAACCCATCGGTTGTCCTGTTCACCTTCGCGCGGCCGTTCGCCGTGAACGGGAACTTGCCGACGTTGTAGGCGATGCCCGCAGCCTTCAGCTCCTCTTCCGTCTTGCCGACCGAAGCGACCTCGGGGAACGTGTAGACCACGCTCGGAATCACATCGTAGTTCACGTGCCCTGCCTGCCCGGCGAGCATCTCCGCTACCGCAACGCCTTCATCCTCAGCCTTGTGCGCGAGCATCGGTCCCGCGATCACATCGCCGATCGCGTATACGCCCGCCACGCTCGTCTCGAAGTGTGCGTTGACGGCGATCCGCTTGCGCTCGTCCAGTGCGATCCCGGCCTCCTCTAGTCCGAGACCTTGCGTGTACGGCGCCCGCCCGATGCAGACCAGCACGACATCGACTTCGGTCTGCTCGCTCGCGCCGCCATTTGCCGGCTCGACCGTCACGGTGTGATCTGACCCCGAAGCCGGCGACACGCCCGTCACCTTGTGACCGAGCTTGAACGTCATGCCCTGCTTTTCGAGGATGCGCTGGAACTGGCGCGCCACCTCGCCGTCCATTCCAGGCAGGATGCGGTCGAGAAATTCGACGACCTGCACCTGTGCGCCAAGACGACGCCACACCGAGCCAAGCTCCAGGCCGATCACGCCGGCACCGATCACCAGCATCCGCTTCGGCACGCCGGCTAGCGTCAGCGCGCCCGTCGAAGACACGATCGTCCTCTCGTCGATCTCGACACCCGGGAGCCGTGCAACGTCGGAGCCCGTGGCGATCACGATCGCATTGCACGAGAGCGTCTTCTTCTCGCCGTTGATGAACGTCACCTCGACGGCGCCCGTGCCGAGCACGCGCCCGGTGCCGTGAAACGCTTCGATCTTGTTCTTCTTCAGCAGGAACGCGACGCCATCGACGTTGCCTTTCACGCCCTCGTCCTTGAACGCCAGCATCCGCGCCAGGTCAAGTTCGGGCCTGACGTTGATGCCCATGGCCGCAAAGCCGTGGCCCGCTTCTTCGTACAGCTCCGAAGCATGCAGCAACGCCTTCGACGGAATGCAGCCGACGTTGAGGCAGGTGCCGCCGTGCGTCGGCCGCTTCTCGACGACGGCGACCTTCATCCCGAGCTGAGCAGCCCGGATCGCGCACACATATCCGCCCGGCCCGGTGCCGATGACGATGAGATCGAAATCAGACATCGGACTAAAGCTCCAGCACGAACCGCTGCGGATCCTCCAGGCACTCCTTCACGCGGACCAGGAATGTCACGGCCTCCTTGCCGTCGACGATCCGGTGATCGTAGCTCAGCGCCAGATACATCATCGGCCGGATCACGACCTGCCCGCCGCGGGCCACCGGGCGCTCCTCGATCTTGTGCATGCCGAGGATGCCCGACTGCGGCGCATTGAGGATCGGCATCGACATCAGCGAGCCGTAGACGCCGCCGTTGGAGATCGTGAACGTTCCGCCCTGCATGTCCTCGATCGCAAGCTTGCCGTCGCGCGCGCGCTTCGCGAAATCCGAGATCGATGCCTCGATCTCGGCAAGGCTCATGTGATCTGCCTCGCGCACCACCGGCACGACGAGCCCGCGATCCGTACCCACCGCAACGCCGATATGGTAATAGTTCTTGTACACGATATCGGCGCCGTCGATCTCGGCGTTGACGGCCGGGATCTCTTTCAGCGCCTGGATGCAGGCTTTCACGAAGAAGCTCATGAACCCGAGCTTCACACCGTGCCGCTTCTCGAACAGCGCCTTGTATTCGCCGCGCAGCTTCATCACTGCACTCATGTCGACGTCATTGTACGTCGTCAGCATCGCCGCCGTGTTCTGCGCCTCTTTCAGCCGGCGCGCGATCGTCTGCCGGAGCCGCGACATCGGCACCCGCTCCTCGCGCACGGCATCATTGGGGAGCGAGGGCGCCCGCATCCGGGCCGGCATCGTTGCCGGAACCGAGGGCGCCTGGGCGATCGGCTTGGCCACCGCTTCAAGCGCCTTCGCCGCTGCCGCCACGGCATCGCTTTTCAGCACCTGTCCACGCCGGCCGGAGCCCGCGACGGCCTCGGCAGCCACGCCGGATTCTTCGAGGATCTTGCGGGCGGCGGGAGACGGCGGCATCGCCGGCCCGTTTGCAGGCTTGGCCGCAGGCGCCGGAGGCGGCGCGGCAGGCGCGGGCTTCGCTGCAGGTTCTAATTTCGGGGCGGCGGAGGCAGCACCGGCACCGGCGCCGGCGCCTTCCTGGACCACGCCGAGCACGGCGCCGGGTGTTACCGTGGCGCCCTTTTCCGCCCGGATTTCCGAAAGCACGCCCCCTGCCGGCGACGGCACCTCGACGGCGACCTTGTCGGTCTCCAGCTCACACAGCGGCTCATCTACCGCAACCGCGTCACCGGGCTTCTTGTACCAAGTCCCGACAGTCGCCTCCGCCACGCTCTCGCCGAGCGTCGGTACCTTTATCTCAATGCTCATCTCATGACCCGCCCTGTGGTCAGTTGCTTATGATCGGTTACCAGCGGGCCAGGCGTCATGCGCCGGCCCGATCTCCTCTAGGTCGATTGTGCAAGCGCCTCTTCCACCAAGGCCTTCTGCTCCTTTGCGTGCCGCGACGCTTGTCCCGCCGCCGTCGACGCTGCCGACGGGCGGCCGGCATACCGCACGCGACGGTTGGCGGCGCCGATGTGATCGAGCACCCATTCGACGTTGGGCTCGATGAACGACCACGCCCCCATGTTGCGCGGCTCCTCCTGGCACCAGAAGATCTCCGCCTGCTTGAAGCGGCCAAGCTCCTGAATCAGGGCCCGCGCCGGAAACGGATAGAGCTGCTCGACCCGCATCAGATAGATGTCGTCGATACCTGCGGCCTCGCGGGCTTCAAGCAGGTCGTAGTAGACCTTGCCCGAGCACAGCACCACGCGGCGGATCTCGCCGTCCGGCTTCAGGCTCACGGTGGTCTCCCCGCTTCCGTGAACCGGGTCTGCGTGATCCCACAGCACACGGTGGAACGTCGTCCCCGCACCGAACGCGGCAAGACGCGAGACGGCCCGCTTGTGCCGAAGCAGCGATTTCGGCGTGAACAGCACCAGCGGCTTGCGGAACTTCCGATGCATCTGCCGCCTGAGGATATGGAAGTAGTTCGCGGGCGTTGAGCAGTTCGCAACCTGCCAGTTGTCTTCTGCCGAGAGCTGCAGATAGCGCTCGATGCGTGCCGACGAATGCTCCGGCCCTTGCCCTTCGTAGCCGTGCGGCAGCAGCATCACCAGTCCCGACATCCTCAGCCACTTGCGCTCGCCCGAGGCGATGAACTGATCGATCACCACCTGCGCCCCGTTGGCGAAGTCGCCGAACTGCGCCTCCCACAGTGTCAGCGCCATCGGCTCCGAGAGCGAATAGCCGTATTCGAATCCCAGCACCGCCTCTTCCGACAGCATCGAGTTGATGACCTCGAACCGCGCCTGGTCCGGCGAGACGTATTTGAGCGGCGTATAGCGGCGCTCCGTCTCCTGATCGACCAGCACCGCGTGCCGCTGCGAGAAAGTCCCGCGCTCCACGTCCTGCCCCGACAGCCGGACCGGGAAGCCCTCCTTGAGCAGCGTCGCCAGCGCCAGATGCTCGGCCATGCCCCAGTCGATGCCTTCCCCGGTCTCCACCATCTCGCGACGGCGTTCCAGCAGGCGATGCACGGTGCGATGCACGTTGAAATCGTTGGGCACCAGCGTGATCCGCCGCCCGATCTCCTTCAGATCGGAGATTTCGACCCCCGTGTTGCCGCGCCGCGCGTCGTCCTCGGCGAAGCCGAGACCGGACCACCGGCCATCGAGCCAGTCCGCCTTGTTGGGCTTGTAGCCGTCGGCCGCCTTGAACTCCGTCTCCAGCACGGCCCGATACGTGTCCCGCATCTGATCGACGTCGGAGGAGGTGACAACCCCTTCCTCGATCAGCCGCTTCGAGTAGATCTCAGCCGTGGTCGGATGCGACCGGATACTGCGGTACATCAAGGGTTGCGTGAATGCCGGCTCGTCGCCCTCGTTATGACCGTGCCTGCGATAGCAGAACATGTCGATCACGACCGGCTTCTGGAATTTCTGCCGGAACTCGATCGCCACCTTGGCGCAATAGACCACCGCCTCCGGATCGTCGCCATTGACGTGGAAGATCGGCGCCTCGATCATCTTGGCGACGTCGGAGCAGTAAGGCGACGTCCGCGACAGCCTGGGATTGGTCGTGAACCCGATCTGGTTGTTGACGATGAAATGCACCGAACCGCCGGTGCGATGTCCTCTCAGCCCCGACAGCCCGAAGCATTCGGCCACCACGCCCTGTCCGGCAAAAGCTGCGTCGCCATGGATCAGCAACGGCAGCACGGCCGTCCGGTCGTGACGCGGGCAGTGATGCTGGTCCTGCTTGGCCCGCACCTTTCCGAGCACCACCGGATCGACAATCTCCAGATGGCTCGGGTTGGCGGTCAGCGACAGGTGCACCTTGTTGCCGTCGAATTCACGATCGGACGACGCGCCGAGGTGGTACTTCACGTCACCCGAGCCTTCCACGTCATCCGGCTTGAAGGACCCGCCCTTGAACTCGTTGAAGATCGCCCGATGCGGCTTCGACATCACGTTGGCGAGCACATTGAGCCGGCCGCGATGCGGCATTCCGATCACGATCTCCTTGACGCCAAGCTGTCCGCCCCGCTTGATGATCTGCTCCAGCGCCGGCACCATCGACTCGGCCCCTTCGAGGCCGAACCGCTTGGTCCCTGTATATTTGGTGTGGCAGAACCCCTCGTAGCTCTCCGCCTCGATCAGCTTGTTGAGGATTGCGCGGCGCCCTTCCGGCGTGAACCGGATGTCCTTCTCCTCGCCCTCGATCCGCTGCTGCATCCAGGACTTCTGCGCCGGCGAGGTGATGTGCATGAACTCGACGCCGATGTGACGGCAGTAGGTCCGACGCAGAATCCTGAGGATCTGCCGTATCGTCGCCGTTTCAAAGCCGAGCACCTTGTCGATGAAGATCGGACGGTCGAGGTCGGCCTCCGTGAACCCGTAGGTTTCCGGCTTCAGCTCTTTGTGCACTTTCCGGTCGGCGATGCCGAGCGGATCGAGATCGGCCGCCAGATGCCCCATCACCCGGTACGCCCGGATCAGCATCAGCGCACGGATCGAGTCCTGCGTCGCCCGCAGGCTCGCCGCCATCGATAGCTCGTAGGCGCCGGCCTGGGCCCGCGCCTGGATCTTGTCACGGATATGCTGCTCAGCGCCCTGATAGTCGCCGGTCAGAGCCCCCAGCAGATCGGCATTGCCCGTTGCCTCGATTTCCTCGAGCGGCCGCCCCCATGACGGACCTGCGCTTCCCCCGTTTGCGGATGCACCGCCGTTGGCATGGCGCCCGTCGTCGTTCAGGCTTTGAAAGAACAGCCGCCACTCATCGCTGACGGCCCCGGGGTTCCTGTCGTAGAGAGCCTGCATCTCCTCGATGTAGGCTGCATTCACACCATGCAGAAATGAGGTCTTGGCAAATGCATCATTCTCGGGTTGGCGGGACATATCTCGAACGCCCTTGGGTTTCGATCGGATTGGACGCGCCACGTCGCCTGCCGACAACATCCGTATGCATCAACAGGCAGACAGGCTACGAATCGGTGCGCTAGGATCAGCTAGCAATATCTAGTGCGCAAGGCTCATCCTTTTAAGACCGTCGACAACGTCGTACCCAGGGCGGCGGGGCTCTCGGCGATCGCAATGCCGGCCGAGCGCATGGCCTCGATCTTGTCCTGGGCCTTGCCTTTTCCGCCTGAAATGATGGCGCCGGCATGCCCCATGCGCCGGCCCGGCGGTGCCGTAGCGCCAGCGATGAAACCGGCCGTCGGCTTCTTGCGCCCTTTGGCTGCCTCGCGCTTGATGAAATCCGCCGCGTCCTCCTCCGCCGAGCCTCCGATCTCGCCGATCATGATGATCGACTGTGTTTCGGGATCCGCGAGGAACATCTCGAGCACATCGATGAACTCGGTACCCTTCACCGGATCGCCGCCAATGCCGACCGCCGTCGTCTGGCCGAACCCGGCATCCGTCGTCTGCTTCACCGCCTCGTAGGTCAGCGTGCCTGACCGCGACACGATCCCGACTGTGCCCTTCTTGAAGATATTGGCCGGCATGATCCCGATCTTGCAGGCGTTCGGCGTGAGCACGCCCGGGCAATTGGGTCCGATCAGCCGCGACCACGAGCCCTGCAGAGCCCGCTTCACCTTCACCATGTCCATCACCGGAATGCCCTCGGTGATGCAGACGATAAGCGGGATCTCGGCGTCGATCGCCTCCAGTATGGCATCCGCCGCATACGGGGGAGGTACGTAGATCGAGGTCGCCGTAGCGCCGGTCTTAGCCTTGGCCTCCGCCACCGTGTCGAATATCGGCACGTCGGACAGCACCGGATCGGGGTGTTTTGAGCCGCCGCGGCCCGGCGTTACACCGCCCACGACCTTGGTGCCGTACTCGAGCGCCTGGGCCGTGTGAAACGTACCCTGGCTCCCGGTGATGCCCTGACAGATGACCTTGGTGTGCTTGTCGACGAGAATTGCCATGCGGGTATGCGCCCCTTGATCTATCCCGCCGGGTTTTGGGCCAGATTGGCGCAATGATCAAGTGCGGCAAAGGGTAGGGCCGGATACTTTCCGCCAATGTGGCAACAAATGCCCCGGATCACCTTCAAATCAGGCTCGGCACGCGTGGGGGACTGCACAATCCGAGGGCATCGCGGCTTCACCGCCCGAAATGCCCGGCAGCTCGACTCCGACGCACAGCGGCAGGCCCGCCGAGGCGATCTGCCGTCCCAAACGTATACGCTGTAAAATCGGCGCCGGTACCGGCTAGCTGTTCTTGACCTGATCCGTGATCTTCCGGGCCGCGTCGGCCAGATCGTCGGCCGCGATGATCTTCAGGCCCGACTCGTTGAGGATCTTCTTGCCCAGCTCGACGTTGGTTCCTTCGAGCCGCACCACCAGCGGCACTGTGATCGCCATCTCCCTGGCCGCCGCGATCACGCCTTCCGCGATGATGTCACAGCGCATGATCCCGCCGAAGATGTTGACCAGGATGCCCTTCACGTTCGGGTCGGAGAGGATGATCTTGAACGCCGCCTGCACCCGCTCCTTGGAGGCCCCCCCGCCGACGTCGAGGAAGTTGGCCGGCTCCGCGCCATAGAGCTTGATGATGTCCATGGTTGCCATCGCCAGCCCGGCGCCGTTCACCATGCACCCGATGTTGCCGTCCAGCTTGACATAGCTCAGCTCGTGCTTGGAGGCCTCGATCTCCATCGGGTCCTCCTCGTCCAGATCGCGCATGGCCATGATATCCGGATGCCGGTAGAGCGCGTTGGAATCGAAGTTCATCTTCCCGTCGAGCGCGATCAGTTGTCCCGACTGCGTCACCACCAGCGGATTGATCTCGAGCAGGCTCATATCCTTCTCGGTCACCATCCGGTAAAGACTGCCGACCATCTTCGCGCACTGGTTGACGAGATCGCCCTTGAGGCCGAGCGCAAACGCTATGCGCCGCCCTTGGAATTGCGAATAGCCGGAAGCCGGATCGATCGAGATGGTGAAGATCTTCTCCGGCGTCTCGTGAGCCACCTCCTCGATGTTCATGCCGCCGGCCTGGCTCGCGATGAATGCAATCCGTGACGTGCTTCTGTCGACCAGCGCAGAGAGATAAAGCTCGCGCTCGATCTGGCTTCCGTCCTCGACGTAGAGACGCTTGACCACCCGTCCGGCCTCGCCCGTCTGGGCCGTGACCAGCGTATTGCCCAGCATCTGCTGCGCGAACGCCTTGACCTCGTCGTGCGACTTGGCAAGGCGCACACCGCCCTTATCCCCGGCGTCCGCCTCCTTGAACTTGCCCTTGCCTCGGCCGCCGGCGTGAATTTGCGCCTTTACGACCCAGACCGGGCCAGGCAGCGCCTGCGATGCGTTGACCGCCTCGCCGACGGAAAAGGCCGGGATGCCCTGCGGCGTCGGCACACCATACGCCCGGTAAAGTTCTTTGGCCTGGTACTCGTGGATGTTCATGGTTTGGCGATCCTGATCCTGTCGTCGTGATGCGTCAGCTTCAGAGAGGCCGACCGTTGTTCAAAGTCTAGGCGATGCTGGTCGGCCAGTCATCGCCGGGTCTGACGGCGACCACCTCGATTTCCACCTGCGCACTGAGCGGCAACGCAGCCACGGCAATCGTCGAACGCGCCGGATAAGGTGCCGGCATGTGCTTCTGATAGACCTCGTTCATGGCGGCAAAATCGTTCATGTCGGTCAGGAACACCGTCGCCTTCACGACATGGTCGAGCGTGAGGTCGGCCGCCGCCAGCACCGCCTTCACATTGGCGAACACCTGCTCGGCCTGCGCCTTGACGTCGCCGCTTACCAGCTTGCCGGTCGCCGGATCGAGAGGGATCTGTCCGGAGACGTAGAGCGTCCCCGCGCTCTCGACTGCCAGGTTATAGGGTCCGACCGCTTTCAGCGGTGGCGCATCGATCGCCTGCTTGGACATGGAACCGGCCTCAGGCGCCGAGCTGCGGAGCAATCTTCGTGCAGGCGTCGACCAGGGTCTTCACCGACTCGACCGACTTCATGAACATGCTGCGCTCGCCGACGTTGAGATCGATCTCGATCACCCGCTCGGCGCCGCCCGCACCGATGATGGTCGGCACGC
>JBFWYV010000134.1:0-12449 GCA_050186055.1 Hyphomicrobiaceae bacterium
CACCCGGCATCCCGTTCCGAATGAGCGTTGCCGAGATCGCACTGGCGGTGCGGCCGCCCATGTAGAAGATCGATGTCGAGGCCGGGGCGGCGAGACTGTTCCATTCGATGTCGGTCGGCAGTTCTCCGTTGCGGGCATGTCCGGTAACGAACCGGACGCAGCGGGCATGGTCGCGATGTGTGAGCGACACGCCCAGATGCGCAGCCGCTGCCAATGCCGTGGTGATGCCTGGAACGACAGTGAGCGGAATACCCTCGGCCCTGAGACTCTCGATCTCCTCGCCTGCGCGTCCGAAGATCATCGGATCTCCCGACTTCAGGCGAACGACGTGCTTGCCCTGTCGCGCTAGCCTGATCATCAGCTCGTTGATGTCGGCCTGCGTGCAGGAGGGGCGCCCGCCGCGCTTGCCGACGATCATGCGTTTCGCTTCGCGCCGGGCCAGTTCGAGAACGTCTTGCGAAACAAGGTCGTCGAACAGGATCACATCGGCCGACTGCAGCGCGCGCATCGCCTTCAACGTCAACAGCTCCGCGTCGCCGGGACCGGCTCCGACAAGCGTCACATGACCGCCGAAGCGGCTGGCTTCTCCGGTGACCTCGCGCAGGATGTCGTTTGCGTTCTCCATCGTCGCTTCGGCGGCAGGGCGGGCGAACGCGCGATCGGCGAGTTTCTCCCAGAAAGCGCGACGCCGAGGGCCCCATGGCAGTGCCGCGTTGACCGTCGTCCGCACGGATTTGGCGAGACGTCCCCAGGCCGCGAGCGAGGACGGCAGCAGCGTCTCGATGCGCCGGCGCACGGCTTGTCCGAGAATGGGTGCCGCGCCGTCGGTGGAAATGCCGACGACCACGGGAGAGCGGTTCACGATCGCACCGAACTGGAACTGGCAGAATGCCGGTTTGTCGATGACGTTCACCGGGGCGCCGGCGGCGCGTGCGGCGGCATGAAACGCCGCCGCATCGCTGTCGTCTGCCGCTTCGGCGACGGCGATGGCGGAGCCTTTAAGATCCGTCGGGGTCCATTCGCGGTCGACGAGGTGGAGCGAGCCGGAAGCGGTCCGTCGCGAGAACAGTGCCAGCATCTCTTCGCCGGGGTGAGCGCTGAACACGTCGACTTGGGCGCCCGCTGCGGCGAGCAATTCCGCCTTCCACGCCGCCGCCGGCCCCGCACCGGCAACGACGGCGCGCTTGCCGGACAGGTCGAGAAAGATGGGGAGCTTGGCGAGAGCCTGCATATGCGGCGGCGGCGTTTCAGCCGGCTTTCTTGAGATCAGTTTCACGGATGATCCTTCCGATTTCTGCGCGGCAGGAGCCGCAGTTGGTTCCGGCATTCAGGGCCGTGCCGATCGCCTCCACAGTCGTGCAGTTCCGCGCCGAGACGGCATCGATGATCTGGTTCAGCCCGACGGAGAAGCAGGCGCAGACAATCCGGCCGGCATCTGCGTAGTCCTGGCCGGGCCGGCCGGCGAGGATACGGACTCGATCCGATGTCTGATCGTATTCGCCATCGAGAAGGGACATGGCCCATGTTCGCGAAACGGTAACAGGCGAGCGCGCTGCGAACAGGACGCCGTCGAGTCTCCATCCCCGGAATGCGGCGAGACGATACTGACCGGCAGCTTGGTCGTGGTAGGAGAGGATTTCCACGTCATCGTCGCATTGGAACAGGCTGCGCGCGTATCGGCCCCAGTGTTCCGGGGCGGATCTTCCGGCGAGTTCCACTTTCCACCCGGTCGTTGCCTTGGCCAACGCCCAATAGTCCTCGCTGCCGACGCAGGGCCTGGCGCGGACCGCGGCAAATCCGTGCCACGCGGCTTCGAACGTCCGGATTTCGACGGCGGCGTGTTTCAGTTCCGGCTGGCCCGATACCGGGTCCGCATTTCCCGTCACCAGCGCATTTGTGCGGGCGTTGGCCGCAAGTTCGCTGGTCCAATGCATCGGCGCGAAGACGTGTCCCGGACGTTGACGTTCTGTGATCTGCGCACGGAGCACTATGGCGCCGTGCACGCTGGCAACCGTTGCCAGTGCGCCGTCCCTGATCCCACGCTGAGCGGCATCGGCTGGGTGCAGCTCGATCGTGGGTTCTGCGATGTGGCTCATCAGGCGCGCGCTTTTGGCGGTGCGGGTCATGGTGTGCCATTGATCGCGGATCCGCCCGGAACCCATGATCAAGGGATGCCGGGCGGTGGCTGTCGAAGCAGGGTCCCGGTAGGTGACCGCAATGAACTGCGCTTTGCCGCTCGGGGTAAAGAAATTGCCCTGAGCGAAGAAACGTGGCTTCGGCGCGTCATCTGCTGACGGGCGCGGCCACTGGAATGGTGCGAGTGCGTTGTATTGCTGCTCGTCCGCGGCCTCGAGTGCCGAAATGTCGAAGTCGCGGGTTCCTGCATTCTGTTTGCCAGACAGCGCGGCATACTCCGCGAAAATCTGCCATTGGGACTCGTAGTTGAATGCTTCAGCAAACCCCATGCGCCTGGCGACTTCGCAGATCTGCCACCAATCGTTTCGGGCCCGGCCCGGCATCGGCAGGAATGCCCGCTGGCGCGAAATACGGCGCTCGGAATTGGTGACGGTTCCGTCCTTTTCGCCCCAGGCCGCCGATGGCAACAGCACATGGGCCGTGCGGGTCGTATCGGTTCGCGCGATCACGTCCGATACGACGACGAATGGACACGCCCGCAGGGCGGCTCTTACCGCGTCTGCTTCCGGCATGCTGACGACGGGATTGGTGCCCATGATCCAGATCGCCTTGACCTTGCCTTCGGCGACGGCCCGGAACATGTCGACGGCTTTCAGGCCCGGTTCGGTCGCGACCCGATCGGAGCGCCAGAACTCGCCGACGATCCGCGTGTGCTCCGGATTGCCGATTTCCATGTGACAGGCCAGCATGTTCGCGAGTCCGCCGACTTCGCGGCCGCCCATCGCGTTGGGTTGGCCGGTGACGGAGAACGGACCCGTGCCGGGTTTGCCGATGCGTCCGGTCGCGAGATGGCAATTGATGATGGCATTGACCTTGTCGGTGCCGGACGAGGACTGGTTGACACCCTGGCTGTAGACCGTCACGGCGCGTTCGGTCGAAGCGAACGGGTCGTAGAAGGCGCGCAACTCCGTCGCGCCGATGCCGGTGATCCGCGAGATGTCTGCGAGGCTAAGCTGCCTTGCCGCCGCAAGTGCCTTGTCCGCACCCGTCGTATGGCAATCGATGTAGGCGGCGTCGAAGGCGTTGCACGCGGCAAGGTGGGCCAGAAGTCCGTTGAAAAGCGCGACATCCGATCCGGAGTTCAGTGCCAGATGCAGATCCGCGATCTCGCAGCTCGCCGTCTCTCGGGGATCGATGACGACAATCCTGGTGCCGCGTTTGGCGCGTGCAGCGGCCAGCCGTTGGTAGAGCACGGGATGGCACCAGCTCAGGTTCGAGCCGACCAGGACGACGAGGTCGGCAAGTTCCAGGTCTTCGTAGGTGCCCGGCACCGTGTCGGAGCCGAACGCGCGTCTATGTCCGGCTACGGACGATGCCATGCACAGGCGGGAGTTGGTGTCGATATTGGCGGCGCCGATGAAGCCTTTCATCAGCTTGTTGGCGACGTAGTAATCCTCGGTGAGGATCTGCCCCGACACGTAGAAGGCGACGCTTTCGGGACCGTGCTCTGCGATCGTCTCGCTGAAGCGCCTCGCGACGAGATCGAGCGCCGTGTCCCAGTCCGCCAGCCTGCCGTCGATCGACGGCTCCAGCAGCCGGTCGTCGAGCGACAGCGTCTCAGCCAGCGCTGCCCCCTTCGAGCAGAGGCGGCCGAAATTTGCGGGATGCTCCGGGTCGCCGGCAATTTCCACGCTGCCGTCGGCGAGCGTTGTCGCGATCAGGCCGCAGCCAACACCGCAATAGGGGCACGTCGTTCGCACCGGGCCGCTCATGAACGCGCTTCCATCAAGCGGCCTTGTTTGCAGTGAGTTGAGCCGGATCAAGCATGATCCTGCCGCTCTCGACCTTCACCGCGAATGTTCTCGCCGTGCCTTCGTCGGCGCCCTCGGCTGCGCCCGTCTCGAGGCTGATGACCCAGTTGTGCAGCGGGCAGGTCACCTGCCGTCCGTGTACGATGCCCTGGCTCAACGGACCGGCTTTGTGCGGGCAGCTGTCCTCTATCGCGAAAGCTTCGTCTTCGGCGGTGCGGAATATCGCGATGCAGCCGGTCTGCAATTTCACCAGCCGCGCGCCGCGAACGGGAATGTCGGAGATGGCGCCGACATCGATCCAGTCTTTCTCCGGCATCGTCATTGCGCGGCCCGCAAGGTGGAGAGGTCGGTGAGCGGGCGGAATTCGTGAAGGTCCTTGCCGGCGACGCGCTCGGCCCAAGGATCCTTCTGAGAGAATTTCTGTGAGAATACGAAACGCTCGAACAGATCTTTCCGTCTGCTTTCGTCTTCTATGATCTGGGAACGGACGGTATCGATGCCGACGCGCCTGGCCCACTTGTAGATCCGTTCCAGATAGCGCCCCTGCTCGCGGTAGAGCTGGACGAGGGCGGCGATGACCGCGATGGCCTCCTCTTCGGTATCGACGTGGCCGAGCAACTCGGTGCCCTTGATGTCGAGGCCCGCAGCGCCGGCAAAATGGATGTCGTAGCCGGAATCCACGCAAATGACGCCCACGTCCTTGCATGTCGCTTCCGCACAATTGCGTGGGCATCCCGAGACCGCCATCTTGACCTTGGCCGGCGTCCAGGACCCCCACATGAACTTCTCGATCTTGATGCCGAGCCCCGTCGAATCCTGGGTGCCGAACCGGCACCAATCCGTTCCGACGCAGGTCTTCACTGTTCGCAGGCCCTTGGCGTACGCCGCGCCGGAGACGAGGCCGGCAGCGTTGAGATCGGCCCACACCGCCGGCAGATCGTGCTTTTTTACGCCGAGCAGATCGATGCGCTGGCCGCCGGTGACCTTGACCGACGGGATTGCGAATTTGTCGACGACATCGGCGATGGCCCTGAGCTCGCTTGCGGATGTCATGCCGCCCCACATGCGCGGTACGACGGAGTACGTGCCGTCCTTCTGGATGTTGGCGTGGACACGTTCGTTGATGAAGCGGGACTGGCTGTCGTCGACATACTCGCCCGGCCACGTGGCCAGCAGGTAATAGTTGAGGGCGGGCCGGCATTTGGCGCAACCGCAAGACGTCTTCCATTCGAGCTGCTGCATGAGGTCGGGAATGGATTTCAGGCCTTGGGCCACGATCAGCCGGCGTACGTCGTCGTGGCCGAGGTGCGTGCAGTTGCACATTGCCTGTACGGCGGCGGGATTATAGGCGTCGCCGAGACTCAGCTTGAGAAGCTGCTCGACGAGGCCGGTGCATGATCCGCATGAGGCGGACGCCTTGGTCCTGGCGCGCACATCGTCCAGCGTTCTCAGCCCGAACTCGCTGATCGCAGCCGTAATCCGTCCCTTGCACACGCCGTTGCAGCCGCAAATCTCGGCATCGTCCGGCAACGCGGATACGGCGGCGGTCGGGTCGGAGGAAGCAGCTCCGAAGCTCGGTCCGAAAATCAGGGTGTCCCGGATTGCGGAAATATCCTCGCCCCTGCGCACGATATCGAAGAACCAGGCGCTGTCGGCGGTGTCGCCGTACATGACCGCGCCAATCAGGCGGTTATCCTTCAGCACCAGCCGCTTGTAGATCCGTCGCGCTGCATCACGCAGGACTATTTCCTCACGGTCCTTGCCGTCTGCGAAGTCGCCGACCGAAAACAGATTGATGCCGGTGACCTTGAGTTTCGTCGCCGTGGCCGACGGATTGAACGCGGCTGTCGCATCGCCCGCGAGGTGCGATGCGAGCACGCCGGCCATGTCGTAAAGGGGGGCAACAAGCCCGAAGGTCTGCTTGTTGAATTCGACGCATTCTCCCAACGCATAGATGCTGGGATCGCTTGTCCGCATGATCGGATCGACGATGATGCCGCGTCCGACTTCGATCCCGGCGTCTTTTGCAAGGCCTGCATTGGGCCGTATCCCGACCGCCATGATGACGAGGTCGGCGGGGATCTCCGTGCCGTCCTCCAATTGCACGGCCTCGACCTTGCCGTCGCCCGCCAGGGCCTTGGTGTTGGCGCCCGTCAGCACACGGATGCCCCGCGCCTCGACTGCTTTCTGCAGAAGGTGGCCGGCGGCGGCATCGAGCTGACGTTCCAGCAGCGTGGGGGCGAGGTGCACGACCGTCACTTCCATCCCTTGTTCCTTGAGACCGGCAGCCGCTTCGAGTCCGAGCAGGCCGCCGCCGATGACCACGACGCGGCCACGCGATTTGGCCGCAAGCAGCATCGCGTGCACGTCGTCGAGATCGCGATAGGTCAACACCCCCGCCAGGTCGTGGCCCGGGACCGGAATGATTATCGGGAGTGAGCCGGTGGCGATGATCAGCTTGTCGTATTCAGCCGTGATGCCTGTCGAGGACGTGACGGTTTTCTTCGCAGGGTCGATCGCCGTGATCTTGGCGCCCTTATAGAGCGTAACGCCGTGACGTACGTACCAGCCGTCGCCGTGGATGACGATCTCGTCGAATGTCTTCTCGCCCGAGAGCACCGGCGACAGCATGATTCGGTCGTAGTTCACACGAGGCTCGGCGTTGAATATCGTCACCTCGTAAGCGTCTGGAGCCAGCTCGAACAGGCGTTCGAGCGCCCGGCCGGGCGCCATGCCGTTTCCAACGACGACAAGTCTCTGTTTCATGATCGCCTCTTGCCTAGGCAGCCTTGATGCGCGCCGGGCTCGCCGGTTTTGAGGTTGCTCCGTGCTCGTACTCCTCCAGGAAATCGAGCAGTTCCTTGCGGTAGTCGTAGTAGCGCGGGTGTTCGATGAGGGCCTTGCGCGTACGCGGATGCGGGATGTCGACCTTCATGATCTTGCCGATGCGCGCATTGGGGCCGTTGGTCATCATCACGACACGGTCCGCCAGAAGGATCGCTTCATCGACATCGTGGGTGACGCAGATCGATGTCACTTGCGTGCGCTTCCATACCTCCATCAGCACCTCCTGGAGGTCCCAGCGTGTGAGGCTGTCCAGCATGCCGAACGGTTCATCGAGCAGCAGAAGCTTCGGCGAAAGCGCGAATGCGCGCGCAATGCCGACCCGCTGCTTCATGCCGTTCGACAGTTCGGAGGCCAGCTTCTGCATGGCATCGGCAAGGCCAACGCGTTCGAGGTAATAGGAGACGATCTCATCGCGCTCGCTGCGGGGCGCATGGGGATAGACGCGGTCGACGCCGAGCGCGACGTTCTCAAACGCCGTCAGCCACGGGAACAGCGTGGGGGCCTGGAACACGACCGCACGCTCCGGCCCGGCGGCTGCGACTTCCTTGCCGTCGAGGATGATGCCGCCGGAGCTGATCGGATTGAGACCGGCGGTCATGGAAAGTACCGTCGATTTTCCGCATCCGGAGTGGCCGATCAGCGAGACGAACTCGCCTTTGGCGACTTTGAGGTCGAACTCTTCGACGACCGTCAGCGGGCCTTTCGGCGTCGGATAGATCTTGGCGAGCTGCGAAAATTCCAGGTAGCGGTCCGTTGCCTTCGATGTCGCTGCGCCAGCCTTGAGATACGTGTGCGGCGGCTGTTCCATCTGCGTGATCGGTATGACGTTCGGCAGCGAGTACTTGTTCTCGCCGGATACGGCCACGCGGTTGCTTGCGACTTTCATCAGGTAGTTCGTCACAGCCTGGCGGAGCTGCTTGAAGCGCTGGTGCTGATTGATGGATACGCGGTCGCGCGGCCGGGGAATATCGACCGCGAACGGTGTGCCGAGTGTCGCGTTCGGCCCCGGCAGCAACGGGATGATGCGGTCGGCGAGCAGGATCGCCTCGTCGACGTCGTTGGTGACGAGCAGCACCGTGCGCTTCTCGCGAGACCAGATGTCGATGATCTCGTCCTGCAGCTTGGCCCTGGTCAGCGCATCGAGCGCCGAGAGCGGCTCGTCGAGCAGAAGGATTTCAGGACTTGTCGCCAGGGCGCGCGCAACCGCTACGCGCTGGCGCATGCCACCTGACAGCTCTGCGGGCCGGCGGTCGAGCGCGTGCGACAGTCCGACCATGTCGATGTATCGCCCTATGCGTGCCTGGCGCTCGCTTTTGCTCTCATGCGCGAACACCTGGTCGACCGCGAGCGCGACGTTGCCCTCCACCGTCAGCCAAGGCAGCAGGGAATAGGACTGGAATACCACGCCGCGGTCCGGTCCCGGGCCGGATATGGGCTTGCCCTTCAGCAGAACCTGTCCGCCGTCTGGCTCGATGAGACCGGCGACAGCGGAGACCAGTGTGGTTTTGCCACTGCCCGAGAAGCCCACGATGGCGATGAATTCGCCTTCTTCGACGCCCAGATTGATATCGGCAAGGACCGGCGTGACGGTGCTGCCGCTCACATAAGCCTTCGAGAGGTTGTTGATTTCGAGGAATGCCATCGTGCCTTCCTCACCGGCTCGAGGAGTAGGTGAAGGCGGCCTGCAGCGCATACATGATGCGATCAAGCAGGAAGCCGATGATGCCGATCGTAAAGACGGCAACGAAGATCTTTGCGAGAGATTGCGACGAGCCGTTCTGGAATTCGTCCCAGACGAATTTCCCGAGGCCTGGATTCTGAGACAGCATCTCCGCGGCGATCAGGACCATCCAGCCAACGCCTAGAGAAAGCCGGAGACCGGTGAATATCAACGGAAGCGATGACGGAAGGACGAGCTTGGTGACGGTTCGCCAAGTCGGCAACTGCAGCACGCGGCCGACGTTGAGCAGGTCCTTGTCGATCGATGCAACGCCAAGGGAGGTGTTGATCAACGTCGGCCAAAGCGAGCACAAGGTGACGGTCACGGCCGAGATGACCAGCGATTTCGGTAGCAACTCGCTGGGGTTCAAATAGAGCGCTGAAACGATCATCGTCACGATCGGCAACCAGGCCAGCGGCGAAACCGGCTTGAAGATCTGGATCAGCGGGTTGAGCGCCCCGTTCACGGTTTTCGACAGGCCGCACATGATCCCGAGCGGAACGGCGATGATGGTGGCGATGAAAAATCCGAGCGCCACGGTCAGCAGGCTCGTCACGATCTGATCGAGATAGGTCGGCTTGCCAGTGTATGAGCGGTGCTTGATGAGGTTGCTTTTGCCCTCGGCCGCGAGCTTGGCATTACGCGCGTCCTGCCTGGCGTAGAAGGCCGCCTCCTTGGCTCTCTCGGCCCGGTGATCCTCATACAGATTGACGCTCTGCTGCCAGACCTGCGCCGGTCCCGGGATTGCGCCCAGCGACGTCGTGACCTGCGGGGCGAGATAGCCCCATGCAAGCAGGAACGCGACGATTCCGATCAATGGAACAACGAGCTGTTGCCAGAGCTCCTTGAGCTGCTGACGTGGCTCGTCTCCGGCGGCGATCTTCAGGATCGGCACCATCCAGCCCAGGCCGATCAGCCCGAGATAGACGCCCGCACGGGCGATGCGGGAGAAGATCCTTCCCCGCCGGGCCTTTTTCTCCGTAGCTGCGATCGAAGCGTCAACCGCTTCCGAAGCCATTGCCATGATCAGTTCCCTGATGTCTGAAGGCGTTCGATGGGTGCGGCCGGTTCAAGATATTGCGCGGCCGCCCCGGTCAAACTGCAGTTCTTGTCAATTGACGACGGTGTTGCCCTCAACACGCTGCTTGCCCTTCAGCCCGATCTTCAGGCTTTCGAGGTACGCATTGGGCTTGCGACCGTCGTAGGGAACGCCGTCAATGATGTCGGATGCAGGCGTCGGCGCACGGTAACCGTCGCTGTTCCAGGGAAAGTCGTCCTTCTTTGCCCGGCCTTCATCGACCAGCAGTTTTGCTGCCTTGAGGTAGATGTCGGGGCGATAAACCTTCTTGGCGATGTCCGCGTACCAGGCATCATCCTTGGCTTTGGTGACCTGTCCCCAGCGGCGCATCTGGGTGAGATACCAGATGGCATCGGAGTAATACGGGTAAGTTGCGTAGTAGCGGAAGAACACGTTGAAGTCAGGGACAGGCCGTCTGTCGCCCTTTTCATACTCGAAGGTTCCGGTCATCGAGTTGGCGATCACCTTTGCATCGGCGCCCACGTATTCCGGCTTGGAGAGCATCTGCACCGCCTTGGTACGATTGGCGTTGTTGTTCTCGTCGAGCCAGATGGCGGCCCGGATCAGCGCCTTGGTCAGCGCCAGCGTCGTCTTCGGATACTTGGCGGCGAATCCGGCCGTGATCCCGAAGACCTTCTCCGGGTTGTTCTTCCAGATCTGATAGTCCGTGATCACCGGAACACCGATGCCCTTGAAGACCGCGGCCTGATTCCATGGCTCGCCCACGCAATAGCCGTGGATCGTACCGGCTTCGAGCGTCGCCGGCATTTGCGGCGGGGGTGTCACCGACAGCAGAGCATCCGCCTGGATCGTGCCGCTGACGTCGCTCTTCGAATAGTAGCCGGGCCTGATGCCGCCGGCGGCGAGCCAATAGCGGAGCTCGTAGTTGTGGGTCGAGACGGGAAATACCATTCCCATGCGGAACGGCTTGCCTTCGGACCGCAATTTCTCGATCGCAGGCTTCAATGCATCGGCCTTGATCGGATGCATGGGTTTGCCGTCGGCATTCTTGGGGATGTGCGGCTTCATCAGTGCCCAGATCTCGTTGGATACGGTGATGCCGTTGCCGTTGAGATCCATCGAGAACGGGGTGATGATATGAGCCTTGGTTCCGAAGCCGATGGTGGCGGCGAGCGGCTGGCCGGCCAGCATGTGGGCGCCATCAAGCTCGCCGGTGATCACGCGGTCGAGCAGCACCTTCCAGTTGGCCTGCGCCTCCAGCGTTACGAACAGGCCTTCATCCTCGAAGAATCCCAGCTCCTTGGCGACGGCCAGCGGGGCCATGTCGGTCAGTTTGATGAACCCGAACTTGAGCTCGTCCTTTTCTACCTGCAGCGGGGCTGCCTTGAGCGGCAAGGCCAGGATCAGCCCCACGATCAGCACGGCGCCGGCAATCAGCATACGCCGTGTGAAAGGAGCCAGGTCGGCTTCGATAGTCTTTGAACGGGGCATCACTGAACCGCTCCTCTCCGATTTCGTGATCGGGCCGCGGCTACGGCCCGGCGATCTCCTTGAACGCGGCGACGCCACCGCCCCCCATGGTCAAAAACAAAAAAGTGCAACGCGATATGAAGCAGGTCCTCCGGAATGTCGGTCTCACACCGGCGGCGCTGCTGTCATCCCGACGGCAGGGTGTTTTTTCCTCAGGTCACCGTTGACTTGCGGTTGGTAACAGCAATCCGCATGCCAAAATGAAAGCGATGGAAAAAAGTGATATAAAGCAACGTATTATGGCGGGGTCCGGCGATCTGCACGCCGCCGATTGCCAAGTGAGGCCAGCCGCATTTCCAGGCGGATGCTGCCCGCTTGGGCAACTCGCTGCCACTCATCCAGGCGACGTTCGGCGCCCTTCGGCGCGCGAATCGTCAAGCCTGCGATAGCATCGTCGTTGTGATCGGGATCAAAGGTTCTGCCGTAAAAAATCCATCGGGGCCGAGTGTTGCGCGCCCGTTCGCGGAGCTGGTCCGGCCGGATGTATCGGGGTGGGCAAACAGAAGCGGCAATTGATTATCTCCGGCGTGCTGGCTTTGGTCTGCCTCTTGAAGGTTGCTTGCCGTTGCCTTGCGCGTCCGGAAGCAGGTGAGCGAGCGGCAGCCTCGATGTTTGTTTCAGGCGGTCGAGTACGATCGACGAGCGCATGTGCGCGACGCTGTCATGGGGAAGGAACACCTCGCTCAGGATCCTCGATAGCGCTTTCAGATCGGGCACGACCAGCTTGACGAGATAATCGGCTTCGCCGGTGAGCGAATAGGTTTCCTGAACCTCGTCCATATCGGCGACCAGCTCGATGAAGCGTTTCGAGTTGTCGGGCGAGTGGGTCGCCAGCGTCACCTGGACGAAGGCGATGATGTCGAGGCCCAGGGCCTCGGGCGACAAGTGCGCGTGATAGCCCGCGATGGCGCCGGAGGCCTCGAGCGCCGTTCTTCGGCGCGAGCATTGGGACGCCGACAGGCCGACGGCTTCGGCCAGCTCGTGGTTGGCGAGGCGTCCATCCGCTTGAAGCGCCGAGAGCAGCTTGATGTCGCTCCGATCCATTGCAATATTTTCTCATTTTTCTGATTATTCACGCATCAATCGTGCACTATTTCTCATATTTGAGCGATGATTGCAAAGACCTTGCGCCGGTTATGCATGTATAGTTTTGGCGAAGCTTAAAGAAGGGAGATTCTCATGGGTCCCTTTCCGCACGAAGCGCCTCCGGCGGCGATCGTCGCAAGCAATCCGGCTGGTACCGATGGCTTCGAGTTCGTCGAGTTTGCCCATCCGGACGCGAACTGTCTCAGGACATTGTTCGGTCAGATGGGCTTTGCGGAAATGGCAAGGCACCGGAAAAAGTCGATCTCGCTCTATCGTCAGG
>JBFWYV010000135.1:0-12144 GCA_050186055.1 Hyphomicrobiaceae bacterium
GCTTTTGGCGGGCGATCGGAGATCATGGAGCCATTTTCCGGCCAAATCGCACACTCGGGCACTTTCAATAACAACGTAGTGTCGATGGCGGCAGGCGTAGTTGCCATGGGTGAAATATTTGATGGAAAGGCCGCAGACGAGTTGTTCAACCGAGGTGAAACACTCAAGACCCGATTGAACGAGCTTTGCAGCAGTCGACAAGTGCCGCTGCATTTCAGCGGCCTCGGTTCGCTTATCGCAGTCCAGTTCGGCACGGAGCCCGTAGAGCGGCCGGTGCCGCAGACCGAAGAGCAGAATGGTCTTCGTGAGTTGTTTTTCTTCGATCTTCTGGACGCGGGATTCTACCTGGCTCGCCGCGGAATGATCGCGCTGAGCCTGCCGACATCCTCGAAAGACCTGGATGCCTTCGTGTCCGCAGTAGACCAATTCATCCAGACCAGGCGAAGCGTGCTGCTTCAGTTCGCGAATGCTGCCCAGCCCCGGTCTACATGAAATTGGAACTCGTGGTGGCAAGCTTCAGGAATCCGGGATGAGAATCGGAATTGAAATCGGCGGTACCTTTACCGACCTTATCTTGCTGCGTGAAAGCGAGGAGCCTCTCACGCTGAAAGTAAGTTCGACCCCATCGGATCCAAGCGAGGGCGCCCTGAACGGTTGCCGAAAGCTGCTCGAGAAGGCCAACGGCAGGTGGTCAGATATCGAGGAACTGCTGCACGGATCAACCGTCGCGACCAACATCTTGATCGAACGGAAGGGTGCGAAGTCAGCGTTGATTACGACTGCCGGATTTGAAGACATTCTTCTGATCGGGCGGCAGGAGAAAACGCGAATCTATGATCCCTTTTACCAGCGTTCAACACCATTGATCTCACGCGAGCACATTTACGGAGTTCCGGAGCGCCTGGATCGCGAGGGGAGCGTCGTCATACCGCTCGACGAAGCATCGGTAGTGTCTTCGGTCGAGAAGGCAATCGCTGCCGGCGTCAATTCCGTTGCGATCGTGTTTCTCCATAGCTACCGAAACCCGAGCCACGAACGTCAAGCGCAAAGGCTGATCGAAGAAAGGTTTCCCGACCTCGACATCTCGATCTCATCCGACATCGCTCCGGAGTTTCGTGAATATGAACGGACCTCGACGACGGTTATCAATTCATACGTGCGGCCAGTAGTACGCCAGTACGTCAGGAAGCTCGCCGATTCCATGCGAGGTCTCGGCTACCGGCACGATCTGATGATCATGCAATCCAACGGCGGGGTCTTGCCGGCAGATGCCGCAAGCCGGCTTCCGGTTCGCATGTTTCTCTCCGGCCCGGCCGCGGGTGTCGCCGGCGCAGCTTTCGTGGCGCGGCAATGCAACCTGGCGAATCTGCTTACCGTGGATGTCGGCGGCACGTCCTGCGACATCTCCATCGTGGCCGACCAGAAGCCGCTCATGTCATCGAAGGGATTGACGGAGTACCGTATCGACGGGAATCCGATCAATATAAGAATGATGGACATCACCACTATCGGTGCCGGAGGAGGCTCGATCGCGTGGCTCGACGGCGGTGGAATGCTGCGCGTCGGACCACAAAGCGCAGGCGCTCAGCCAGGACCGGCGTGCTATTCCCGAGGAGGAACGGAGTTCACGCTGACCGACGCGCTCGTCACTCTCGGGTTGATCGACCCCGCGCGCTTTCTCGGCGGAGAAATGAAGATCGATCCAGCGCTATCCTTGAATGCGTCCGAGAAACTCTCTGGTCAGCTGAACATGACCAGTCGCCAATTGGCTCTCAGCGTATTTCAGATCGCCGTGGTGAACATCGCGCAGGCAATCCGTCAGACTACGGTACAACGCGGCAGAGATCCTCGCGACTTCGCCATTCTTCCCTATGGCGGTGGTGGCGCCTTATTTGCAGCAAGCATCGCCGAGGTGATGGATATCGAGAAAGTGGTCGTGCCGCCCAACCCGGGGATTTTCTCGGCGTTCGGGCTGACCGCCTCCGAGATTCGACTCGACTATACGAAATCGGATCCCGGCAGAAGGCTGTCCGAACTCACCATTGAGAAGATCGAGGCCGAGTTTTCCGAGCTCAGGCGTACGGCAGAGTCCGAATTCTCGACCTTCGGCATCAGCGGCAGCAAGATTGGTTACACCCATCTCGTCGATGCCCGGTACGTCGGGCAAGGATTCGAGCTCACGATCCACGTCGATCCGGCCTGTCTTCGGCAGCAGGGGCTGCAGACGATTGCTCACGGCTTTCACGAGGCGCACGCGGCTCGCTACGGGCATGCGTTCTCCGAGCAGAGCGTCGAGTTGGTCAGCTACCGGCTCGAGGCGAATGTGCCGCGAGCGGGTGTTCTTCCCGCGCGTCCGAGTGCCAGACAACAACCCGCAGGAATGCCCAAGACGGTTTGTCTCCAAGGGGAGGAGCAATGGCAGACCTACGAGCGACGCGATCTGCCCATTGGATCCACTCTTGATGGCCCCGCCATAATTTTCGAGCCGACGTCAGCCACTGCCGTTCCCTCGCAATGGAAAGTGAATGTCGATGACTATGGCAACCTCCACCTTTCCCGGAAAAAAGGCGGGTGATCCATGGCTCTTGATCCGGTTTTGTTCAGTACCACCAGCAATATTCTCCACTCGATCGCCAACGAGATGGGGACGGTCATGTTGCTCTCGGCATATTCGTCGATTGCGCGCGAAGCAAAGGATACTTCGACGTGTCTATGCGACGCGACCGGTCACGTAGTGGCTCAATCGGTAATGATACCGATGCACATGAACTCCCTGTCGTCAGCGGTCGCGTATCTTCGGCAGCATTTCGACCTGTCAGCGACGGCGGAGGACGAGGTGTATGTGATGAACCATCCGTACACCAACGGTCAGCACCTGCATGACGTAATCATGATGCTGCCGATCTATCACGACGGCAGGCTATGCGGATTCGCCAGCAGCATTTCGCACCATGTCGATATGGGCGGCGGTGCGCTGATCGGCGCGACTGCAACCGAAATCTTTCAGGAAGGTCTGATTATTCCACCTCTCAAGCTGAAGGAGACCGACGCGTTCCACGGTGGATTCCTGGAGCAAATGCTGCGTGCCAACGTGCGGGCGCCGAGCATCGTCGTCGGCGACTACCGTGCCCAGCATTTTGCCTGCCTCCGCGGGCGTGACCTTCTGAGAAAGATGGTGGCGAGGTTTGGGCACGATACCGTCGCTCAAGCCATGAGGGAGCTCCAGGACTATTCGGAACGATACATGCGTACGAATCTGGAGCGCATTCCGGACGGAACCTACACCGGGGAGGATTTTTGTGACGGCCTCAATCCCGGCGATCCGCCAATACCGATCCGCGTAGCCGTAAAGGTCATCAAGGACGAGGTTGAAGTCGATCTATCGGCCTGTGCCGACCAGGTCGAAGGCCCCGTGAACGCTCCGATCGCCTCGACGACATCGGTTGTGTATTCCTTTTTTGCAATGCTGGTGTCGGATGGCGGACCGGCCAACGACGGCAGTCAGCGTCCGATACGTATCAAGACCCGGAAGGGCTCGATTTGCGACCCGCATTTTCCGGCGGCTGTGAGGTCGCGCATGTCGACTTGCTATCGTATTTTCAGTGCGCTGCGCCGGGCGTTCGTCCAGGCGGCGCCGGAGCGCATCGGTGCTGCGGGGCATGAGGCAACGACCGGTGTCGCCTTCAGCAAGAAGTCAACGACGAAGTATCGCGTCTATCACGAAATCATCGGCGGCGGATGGGGGGCGTCGATGTACGGAGATGGCTGCGACGGCATCGCGCAACCCCTATCCAATACCGGCAATACACCGATCGAGGTGATGGAAGTCGAAAATGAATACGCGCGCATCCTGTCCTATAGCCTGATTGCCGGTTCAGGCGGCGAGGGAAAGTATCGCGGCGGAATGGGTCTTCGTCGCGAATACGAGATTCTGGACGATGGCGTGGTCTTCTGCAGCAACGGAGACCGCCTTCAGGTTCCTCCATGGGGGGCTGACGGTGGCAAGCCGGGAAAGCGAAGCGGCTTCCAGCTCAAGCGCGGCAATGATGTCATTGAGCTGTCGGCCCTCAATACCATGACGGTAAAGAAAGGAGACATCATCGTCGCCGAAACCTCGGGGGGTGGCGGTTGGGGTGACTCGAATTCCAGGTAACTGCTTTCAGCTGTTTCTGTTTGGCACACATCGCGGAGGGTACCATGCGCTCGGCTAGATCTGGTTGGAATTCGCGCTCGACGTATGCTGCAATGGCTCTGACTTGCGGAGCATTGTCTTTGTCCGGCTTGATGGAATCGCACGCGCAGGAAGCGTTTCCCAATCGCCCGATCCGAGTCGTTGTGCCATATGCTCCGGGCGGCACCACGGATATTCTTGCTCGACTCGTCACGCAAAAGATGAGCGAACAGCTCAAGCAGCAGGTTGTCATAGAGAACAAGCCAGGAGCCGGAACCATCATTGGCGCGCAATCGGTAGCTACCGCACCAGCTGACGGCTACACGCTCCTCATGGCAGCGAGCAGTACGCTGTCGGTAAATCCTTTCACCTACAAGAAGCTTTCATACAAAGTGGAGGATTTCGCCCCGGTTTCGCTCGTTGGCAAAGTGGCGTTCGCGTTCAGCGTAACCAACAGCATTCCGGTTCAGGATCTGAAGGGGCTCGTTGCCTACGCGAAGCAGCGATCCGGAGCGCTGAACTATGGAAATATCGGGCTGGGCAGCTCTACCCATCTTTTCATGAAGAAGGTGGAAGAGTCTCTCGGCATCCGGATGCAGGACGTGACCTACAAAGGCTCGGGCCCGGCGTTGATGGATCTCGTGTCAGGCCAGATCCAGGTTTATGCAGATGGAGTTCTCGCCTCCGCGCCATTTCATCAGAACAAGCAAACCAAGATCGTTGCCGTATCCAGCGAAAAAAGGCTCGACTCCATCCCTGATGCGCCAACCTTTGCCGAGCTGGGCTATCCGGAGCTGACGATCTACACCTGGTATGGAATCGTAGCCCCGGCAGCAACGCCAAAAGACAGAATTGCCGTGCTCAATGCGGCGATAGTCCGGGCGTTGTCCGAACCGGACGTGCAGGAGAGGATTGCAAGGAACGGCGCGACGCCACAGGCAACGACTCCGGAAGACTTCGCAAAGACGATCGCTGATTCCTCGAAGGTCTTCGGCGAAATTGCTCGAAAGTACGACTTCAACCTCCAATAGCTCGGGAGCGCGCCGCTCGAACGGCAGCGGTGCTCAACGGGAGGGGTATCACCAATGACGAAGTCAGATGTTTTTCATCCGAGCTTCAAAGAGGAGCCGTATTGGTGGGAGGCATTTCGACCGGAGGCCGAGCCTGCCCAGGAGGTGCCAAGGCATACTCGTATCGCGATTGTAGGCGGAGGGTATGCCGGGCTCTCGACAGCGTTGGAGCTTGCCAAACAGAACGTCGAATCCGTGGTTCTGGAAGCCAGGGAGCTTGGCTTCGGCGCCAGCACTCGAAACGGGGGTGGAGTCAGCCCCGGGATAAACGTCGGGAAAAGCCTCACCGGAAGAACGATCGACCTGAAATCGGATCGGGCTCGTTCGATCGTGTCGGAAGGGTTCGATGCGTTTTCCACGCTCGAGGATCTTATCGAGCAGGAAAGGTTCGAATGCCAGTGGCTCAAATGCGGCCGCTTCGTCGGAGCGTGGACCCCCGAGCATTTCGATCAACTAGCCCGCAGGATCGACACGCTCAATCGAATCGGACATACGGATATCCGTATGCTCCCGCGTGAACGGCAGCGAGACGAAATCGGCAGTGATTTCTACTATGGCGGCATGGTAGTCGAACGAGCGGCGACCCTGCATCCGTCGCTGTATTTCAAATCCTTGCTCGACGCATGCCGAAAGCGTGGCGTGGCGATCTGTAGCCAAGCACCGGTCAATCGAATTGCACGGCACGGAACAAAATGGCAAGTGGATACCGGTAGAGGTAGTCTCAGCGCCGATGAAGTCGTCATCGCCACCAACGGCTATACCGGCAAACTCACGCCATTGCTCCAGCGACGTGTCATCCCGATCGCAAGCCACATCATTGCGACCGAGGCCTTGCCTCCCGATATGATTGCCTCTCTCATTCCGCGGCGACGTGTGATTGCGGATACCAAGCGGGTACTTTGCTACTACCGAATCTCGCCAGACGGCACCCGTATGCTATTCGGCGGGCGTCCGAGATTTACTCAGGTAACAGCGAAGGACAGTGCGCCGATCTTGCGCAGTTACATGATCGATCGATTCCCACAACTGGCGGGCACGCGAGTCACTCATGCATGGACGGGCAATACAGCGTTCACGCTTGATGCGCTTCCTCACATGGGGAAGATCGAAGGAATGCATTATCTAATGGGATGCAACGGCAGCGGCGTCGCGATCATGACTCATCTCGGCGTACAGACGGCGCGAAAGATCGCTGGCGTGACCAGCGATACTTCGGTCTACGATACCGACGAGTTTCCTTCGCATCCCCTGTACAACGGCAACCCATGGTTTTTGCCGTTGGTCGGCACCTGGTATCGCGCTCGAGATGCATTTGATCGTCGGATGGCCGAATTGAGGTTTCCACGCAAGGCGTCGAGCAGCGATGAATTGGCCAGACCTTCAGCCTAGCGGCTTTCCGGCGCAGGATCCGGAACCCGCAGGCCTGCGGGCATGGGGAGCGGTGCCCCGGCTGCCCGAGGCGGCCTTGCGGTGCAGCGGCTTCGCTCCGATGGTCGCGGCGCTCAGCCTCCCCGCCGCGCGCCGAGCTTGCTCAGGATGGACTCGAGCACGCACCACCGGGTCAATCCGCTTTGAAGCAGGTTCACACCGACGAAGGCGGTGAAAGCCAGCCACCATTGATTGACGAAGATCGGGCTGCCGGGGATGCCCAGGGCCAGCGACAGCAGGATGAAAGCACCAGCGAAGACACGGACGAGCTGCCAGGAAGTCATGGGGTTTCTCCTCGAGTGGACAGGGTTTCAGGAGTGGACCGGGTTTCGGAGATCGGCCCGTTCCGGTAGGCAACGAAATAGAGGATGGGAATCACGACCAGCGTCAACACGGTCGAGACCAGGATGCCGAAGATCAGCGAGATCGCCAGACCGTTGAAGATCGGGTCGTCGAGGATGAAGAAGGCCCCCAGCATGGCTGCCAGGCCGGTCAGAACGATGGGCTGGGCGCGCGTGACGGCCGAGCGCACGATGGCTTGCTTGAAATCCACGCCTTCGCGCACCTGCAGGTTGATGAAGTCCACCAGCAGGATGGAATTGCGCACGATGATGCCGGCCAGCGCGATCATGCCGATCATGCTGGTGGCGGTGTACTGTGCGCCGAGCACGGCATGGCCGGGCATCACGCCGATGATGGTCAAGGGGATCGGGGCCATGATGATCAACGGCGTCAGGTAGGAGCCGAACTGCGCCACCACCAGCAGGTAGATCAGCACCAGGCCCACGCCATAGGCCAGGCCCATGTCCCGGAAGGTCTCGTAGGTCACCTGCCATTCGCCATCCCATTTCAGCGCGTAGTCGCGGTAGGCATCGTCGGGCTGGCGGATGAAATACTCCTGCAGCGTGCCGCCGCCCGGCGTGGCGATCCCGGACAGCTCGCCGCGCATCCGGAACATGCCGTAGAGCGGGCTGTCGAGCGCGCCGGCCATGTCGGCCACGACGAAGTTCACCGGCAGCAGGTCCTTGTGGTAGATCGGCTGCTCGCTCACCTGGTCGCTCGAGGTGACGAGCTCCCGGATCGGCACCGACTTCCCATCGGCGCTGCGCACCGTGAGCTGCAGCAGGACGTCGAGGTCGCCATGCTGCTCGGGCGGCAACTGCAGCACCGCGGCCGCGGGGTATTTGGTTTCGTCGTGCAGAAAGGCCGTGGCCTCGCCGGCCAGGCCGGCGCGCAGCGTCGTGACGATGGCCTGCTGCGACACGCCGAGCATGGCGGCTTTCTGCCGATCCACCAACAGCACCGTCCTGGGCGCCGCGGCGATGCTGGTGTCGTCCACGTCCACCACGCCGGGCGTACGCTCGAACACCGCACGCACGGCCTTGGCGACCTGCTGCCGGCCGGCCGCGTCCGGGCCGTAGATCTCGGCCACGATCGGCGAGAGCACCGGCGGGCCCGGCGGCACTTCGACCACCTTGACGTTGGCGCCGAAGCGCTCACCGATCTCTTGCAGCGCCGGCCGCACACGGGTCGCGATCGCATGGCTCTGGTCCTTGCGCGCCGCCTTGCCGACCAGATTGACCTGCAGGTCGCCGACATCGTCGCCGGCACGCAGATAGTATTGACGTACCAGGCCGTTGAAGTTGATCGGCGCCGCCGTGCCGGCATAGGCCTGGTAGTCGGTGACCTCGGGCACCGTCGCCAGATGGCCGCCCAGTTCGTGCAGCACCGCAGCCGTCTGCTCGAGCGGCGTGCCGGCGGGCATGTCGACGATGACCTGGAACTCCGACTTGTTGTCGAAGGGCAGCATCTTCAGCAGCACCAGGCCGGTGGCCGGCAGCGCCAGCGACGCTGCGATCAGCAGTGCCACCGCCGTGCCCAGCAGGCCGCGATTGCGCGTGCCGTGCCGCTCGTCCAGCAGCGGACGGAAGATCCGCTCGAAAGCCGGCGCGATCCGCGCGGTCAGGCCGGAGTGCACCTCCGGCTGCGGCTCGCCGTCATCCTGCGCCACGGCCGGCACCGCCTTCATCCACAGCCGGGCCAGCCAGGGCGTGACGACGAAGGCGATGGCCAGGGACAGCAGCATGCCCATGCTGGCATTGATCGGGATCGGGCTCATGTACGGCCCCATCAAGCCCGTCACGAAGGCCATCGGCAGCAGCGCGGCGATCACGGTCAGCGTTGCCAGGATGGTCGGCCCGCCCACCTCGTCCACCGCCCCCGGAATGATGGCCGCCAGCGACTTGCCGGGGGCGAGCTGCTGGTGCCGATGGATGTTCTCCACCACCACGATGGCATCGTCCACCAGGATGCCGATCGAGAAGATCAGCGCGAACAGCGATACCCGGTTCAGCGTGAAGCCCCAGGCCCAGGAGGCGAACAGCGTCACCGTGAGCGTCAGCACCACGGCGCTGCCGACGATAGCGGCCTCGCGCCGGCCGAGGGTGAAGAACACCAGCGCCACCACCGACGCGGTCGCGAACAGCAGTTTCTTCATCAGGGTCTGCGCCTTGTCGTTGGCGGAGGCGCCGTAGTTGCGCGTCTCCGCCACCTGGACGTCGCCCGGAATGACGGTGTTGCGCAGACCATCCACCCGCTTCATCACGGCGTTGGCCACGTCGATGGCGTTCTCGCCCGCCTTCTTCGTCACCGCGATCGTGACCGCCGGATACTCGCCCGGCGCGGCACCGTCCCTGCCGGTAACGCCATGCCAGACATAGCGGCGCGGCGGCAGAGGGCCGTCGCGCACCGCGGCCACGTCCCGCAGGAACACCGGCTTGCCGCCACGCACGCCCACCACGAGATCCGCCACTTCATCGGCATGACGCAGGAACGGCCCCGACTCGATGGTCACCAGACGGTTGCCGACGATCAGCTCGCCGACCGGCAGGCCCAGATTGGCCGATAGCAGCGCCTGCCGCAGCTCCGGCACCGTGACGCCGACGCCGCTCATGCGGACCGGATCGATCTGCACCATTACCGCCCGGCCGGGACCGCCGACCGTGGTCACCTCACGGGTACCCGGCACCCGCTTGAGGTCCGCCTCGACGCTGTGCGCGACACGCTCCAGATCGAATGCGCCGGTCGACTCGTTCTCGTTGAACAGCGTCAACGTGACGATCGGCACGTCATCGATGCCCTTGGGCTTGATGATCGGATCGAGCACGCCGAGCCCCTTGGGCAACCAGTCTGCGTTCGAGTGCACCGTGTCGTACAGCCGCACCAGTGCTTCGGTGCGGGTCACGCCGACCTTGAACTGGACGGTGAGCACGGCCAGCCCGGGGCGCGAGACCGACATCACGTGCTCGATGTCCTGAATCCGGCTCAGCACCTGCTCTGCCGGCACGGCCACCATCTGTTCGACGTCGCGCACGGCGGCCCCGGGAAAGGGGATCAGCACGTTCACCATCGTGACGTTGATCTGCGGCTCCTCTTCCCGCGGCGTCACGCCGACGGCGAACAGGCCCAGCAACAGCGCGAGCAGCGCCAGCAGCGGCGTGATCTGCGCCCGCTGGAAGAAAGCGGCGATGCGGCCCGACACGCCCATGGCGGGCGTGCCGGAACTGTCGGATCGCGTCTTCGTCATGGCCGGTCTCAGCGCATGCGCGCGGCGGATTGCGGATCGGTCACGACCTGCTCGCCGGGCATCAGTCCGGACAGGATCTCGACGCGGCCATCGGCGCTCCGCCCGAGGCGGACCTGGCGCAGCACCGGCTTGCCCTGCGGATTCAACACATACAGGCCGGTCAATTCGGCGCGGCGCACGATGGCCTCCAGCGGCACGGACAGCGCAGTCGCGTCCGGTGCCGCTCCGGCATCGCTGCGCGGCAGCGGCAGCCACAGCCGCACGAACATGCCGGGTGCGACCGAGTCCATGCCTTCAGGGAGCTCGGCACGCAACTGCACGGTGTGCGTCGCCGCATCGACAGTGGGCAGAAGCTGGACCATTGCGGGCGTCACCCAGGCACTTGCCGCCGGCAGGCCGGGCAGTTCGATACGCAGCCTCGGATCGGCCGGCAGGCGCGCCGCCACCGATTGCGGCACGGCTGCCGTGACCCGCAGAGCCGTCGGGTCGTACAGGGTCAGCATGGGCCGGCCCGGCATGGCCAGGTCGCCCAGAGATAACGGCACTTCGGACACCACGCCCGCGAACGGCGCGCGCACGATGTGGTAGCCGCTCTGCGTACGCGACGCATTGGCCTGGGCACGCAGCGCATTGGCCTGGGCCCGGGCCGACTTGAGGGCCGACTCGGCACGCTCCATCGCCGCCTGGCTGATGTAGCGCTGCTGAAACAGACGCTGCTGGCGCTCGAAGTCCTTGGTAGCCAGCTCCAGGGCAGCCCGAGCGGCCTGCACCTGGGCATCGCTGGCGATGGCGCTCTGCTCGGCGGCCCGGGCGTCGATGCGCAGCAGTACCTGGCCCGCTTGCACACGATCGCCCACCGCCACGTCCAGCTGGATGACCGTACCGGCCACCTGGGCCGCGACCACCGCCTGGCGAACCGCCTCGACGACGCCATCGAAGGCCGAAACCGCCGTGCCGGCAGCGGCCACTGCCGTCGCGGCCTGCAACGGCTGTATCGGTCGAGGCGGTTGCAGCGGCGTCCGGGCGGAGGCGGCCTGGCCTGCCAGCAAGACTGCAGCCGCGAAGCAAAGCGTGAAGCTGGTATGACGCATGGAAGGCACCTTCTGGCAAGAGCCGCCGCCGGCAGATATGCGGTACGAAGCATTGCATTGATTATTTGCGCACTTAGTTAAATAGTCAAGTACCATGATGCGCACAGACATGCAGGCGATCACGATCCGAGGCATCATGTCCCCCTACCCACCCTTGGCATGCCCGTATATGGAAGACCTGCCTGACGAAGCGCTGGAACAGGTAGCGGCGTACTTCCAGGCGCTATCCGAGCCGACGCGCCTGCAGATCCTCAACCTGTTGCGCAGGCAGGAGCGCAGCGTGGGCGAGCTCGCCCAGCTATGCGGTTACAGCTCCGCCAACATCTCGCGGCATCTCACGCTGCTGACCCAGCACGGCCTGGTGGCCCGCCAGAGCCGCGGGAACAGCGCCATCTACCGCATCGCGGACAAGTCCGTCTACGCCTTGTGCGACCTGGTCTGCGGCAACATCGCAAGGCAGCTCGAACGCAAGGCAAAGGCGCAGGCCGCGTTCGCACTGCCCTCGCCCAGGCGGGCCAAGGCGCACTGACCCTGGAGCAGCGCCCGGGCGAAGGCCAGGCGGGTGCGCGGCAGCAGGGCCGCCCCGCGCCGCCCTAGGGCCTGTTCGCACTACGGACGCGCCCGCGTGGGGCCCTGTCCGGGCGTGCAGCAAGGCGCAAAGCGCAGACATAGCGGTTGCTATGGCGAGCATTTGCAACGCGGCTGCACGCCCGGACAGGGCCCCACCCGAAGGGCCGCCGCCGCCGAAGCCCTCTGGCGTCGTTGCAGCCTCATTGCGGACCGAGGGTACGCGGCTTC
>JBFWYV010000136.1:0-12081 GCA_050186055.1 Hyphomicrobiaceae bacterium
ACCCCTCATGCTGACGGGCGCCCGCGAGCGCGTCGGCCGCAAGCTCTACATCCGGGCGCCCAGCTACGCCCAGCCTGCCTTCGACGCAGCACTCGCCAAATGCCAGGCCGATCCCACCTGGCGCACGCTGGTCATGAAGGGCTGCAGCCACGACGTCATGGTCGATGCAGCGCCGGGACTGACCGAGCTCCTGCTCGCGGAAGCCGTTGGTTGACGCGGATTGTCTCGATTGAATTGGACCAAGCCATGATGACCAATGCCGGCCGGGAGCCCCTGACGATCGCATCCCAGGGCTATTTCTTCGTCGGCGGACAGTACAAATCGAGCGGTGCTCAACGTGTCATGCACGGCCAGATGTACGTCGAATATCAGATCCCGTCGGATGTCCGCGCGCCCTGCCCGATCGTGATGATCCACGGCGGCGGGCAGTCGGGCACCAACTGGACCGGCACGCCGGATGGCCGCGAAGGATGGGCGCAATACTTCCTCCGCCGCGGCTGGCCGGTCTATGTCGTCGACACAGTGGGACGCGCCCGCTCCGCCGGCACCTGTTCCGCTTACGGCGAAATGAACGAGCCCAATCTCGATTTCATCCAGGATCGGTTCCTCGCACCGGAGCGTGCGATGAAGTGGCCGCAAGCGGCCCTGCATACTCAGTTTCCCGGTGAGGCCAGGCCAGGTGACGAGATATTCGACCAGTTCGTCGCCTCCCAGGTCTCCTCCATCGCCGATTATCCGTTGCAGCAGGCGCTCAACGGAGAGGCCGGCGCTGCCCTGCTGGATCGCATCGGGCCGGCGGTGGTGATGACGCATTCGCAGGCCGGACCGTTCGGATGGCTGACCGCCGACCGGCGCCCGCGTCTCGTTCGCGCGATCGTCGCCGTCGAACCCAACGGTCCGCCCGTTCATGACGTGGATTTCCTGGGTGCGCCGGACTGGTTCAGCGACAATCCAACCGTAAAGGGCGGCGGAATATGTCATGCGGCGCTGACCTACGAGCCGCCGCTAGCCCCCGGAGAGCAGCTTGCCTTCGTCTGCGAGAAGGACCCCAGAGGACCGGGTCTCGTGCGGTGCTGGCGACAGGCGGAGCCCGCACGCAAGCTCGTCAACCTCGCCGGCATCCCGATCCTGATCCTCGCCGGCGAAGCGTCCTATCACGCACCGTATGATCACTGTACGTCCGAATATCTCACCCAGGCCGGCGTCGCCAATACCTTCATCCGCCTCGCCGACCGCGGCATCCACGGCAACGGCCATATGATGATGATCGAAAAGAACAACATGGCGATTGCCGACGTCATCGCCGAATGGCTGGATCAGACATTCTCCTGACCGCAACTACGACTACCGGCTCTTGTCTTCGCCGCTCCGACAAGGGCCACGATGTCCGCGGGACTGACCGGCGCATGGTCGATGCGCACGCCGAACGGCGACAGCGCATTCTCGATCGCCGAAATAACTGCTGCGGCAGCCGGAATTGTACCGACCTCGCCGGCGCCCTTCGCCCCCAGCGGATTATTCGGCGACGGCGACTGCACGAACATCGTCTCGAACCGCGGCAGCTCAGGTGCCGTCGCGATCAGATATTCGGCGAAATTAGTGGTCAGCGGCTGGCCGCCCGCGTCCCAGCGCATCTGCTCCAGCACGGCGTTGCCGATGCCGTGCGTGATGCCGCCGTGAACCTGGCCTTCCACCAGCATGGGATTGATCAGAACGCCTGAATCCTGAAGCGCGACGTAGCGCTTGATGCGCACAAGTCCGGTCTCGATATCGACCTCGACCTCCGCCACATGCGCAACGTTGGCATAGGCCAGCGGGCCGGTCTGCCAGCGCTCGTCAGCCTCAAGTCCCGGCGACAGCCCCTCGGGAAACCCGTACCCCGGCGCGCCGCGCAGCACGCGCGCAAGCTCTCCCAGATCCACGCCGCGTCCCGGTGCGCCTTTCACCTCGACGCGGCCGTCTCGCAGCTCCAGGTCCGCTTCCGCCGCCTCCAGCATGTGCGATGCGAGCTTCTTCGCCTTGTCGGCGACACGCCGTGCGGCAAGCTTCACCGACGAGCCCGCGGTGACCAGTTGCCGGCTGGCAAATCCGCCCAGCCCCAGAGGGGCCACCGACGTATCGCCGGCAATGACGGTAACCTCGGAGGGGTCGGCGCCCAGTTCGTCGGCGGCAATCTGCGCCAGCGCCGTCGATAGCCCCTGGCCCATCTCGGCCGCCCCCGTGTAGACCGATATGCGGCCGGATGCGGCAATGCGCACGCTGCCCGATTCGAACGGCCCACGACCTGTGCCCTTCACCGCATTGGCAATCCCGATGCCGATGAAGCGGCCCTGATCGCGCGCCTCAAGCTGACGTTCCCGGAAGGGCCCCCATCCTGCCGCCGCCAGCACCTTCGCCTGCGCCGCCGGGTAATCGCCGCTGTCGTAGACGATGCTGGCGCCCGATCGCGCGACGAGCGGTTTCTCATACGGCATCTTCGAAGCCGGTATCAGGTTCAGCGCGCGCACTTCGGCGCGGTCGAGCTTCAGCTCCCGCGCCACGCTGTCCATCAGCCGCTCCATCACGAATGCAGCCTGCGGATAGCCTGCGCCCCGCACCGACGAAACCGGCACCTTGTTCGTGTGCACCACGGTCACGTCCATCCGGTAAGCCGGAAGGACGTAGGGACCGGGCACCGCAGTCGCTGAGTTGTAGGGCAGGTTTGCCGCCTTGAACGTGTAGGCGCCCTGATCGTGGATCATCTGTCCGCGCACGCCTTGCAGCCGCCCGTCGGACGTGAACGCGACCTCCGCCGACCAAAGCTGATCGCGCTCCTGGATGGCGCCGAGGAAATGCTCGCGCCGGTCCTCGACCCACTTGAGCGAAAGCCCCGTGAGGCACGATGCGCAAACGACGGCGATTTCTTCCGGGTAAACGCAATACTTCGGCCCGAACCCGCCGCCCACATCCGGTGTGATCACGCGCACGCGATCATCGTGCAGCCCGGTCGCAACAATGATGGCCTGATGCAGATCATTCGGCATCTGCGTCGAGGACCATACGACAAGGCCTTGCGCCTCACCCCGGTTCTCGGCAACGAGCCCCCGACCTTCCATCGGGTGCCCTGCGCCGCGATGCAGGGCGATGTCCTCTTTCAGCACACGGACATCGCCGGCAAACGCCCGCTCGACGTCGCCATACTGGACGCGAAAGCTGCTGAGCACGTTGTTGGCCAGCTCCGTCCGCACCTTGGGCGAACCAGCCACCAACGCCTGCCGGGGATCGACGACGACCGGCAGCGGCTCGTAATCCACCTCGACCAGCGCGGCCCCATCCTCCGCGGCATACCGGCTGTCCGCCACCACCATGGCAACGAGCTCACCGGCAAAGGCAATCTCCTTGTCGGCCAGGATGAACGGCGTAGTCGGCGTCCTGGATGCCGAAAGAGCGGCGATCAGCGGCATCCGCCGCGTCGTCGATGCGCGCGCGATATCCGGCAGCGTCAGGACAGCACGCACGCCGGCAACGGCAACGGCAGCCTTGGTGTCGATCCCCTTGATCAGGGCGTGTGCGACCTGGGCCCTTACGAATGCGACGTGGTGAAGATCGGCCACGCGCACATCGTCGAGGAACGAGCCGCGTCCGGTCAGCAGGCTGGGGTCGCGCGGGCGAAGCGTTCGCAGTCCGACCGATGCCATGCCCGCGCGCTCCCTCTCAATTGCCGACGGCGCGCCGTGCCTCAGCGACGATGTCAGGCGGCATCGCAAATGCCTTGTTCAGGACATCCGCCATCGCCTCGCCGGTCATCGGATTGACGTCCAGCTTGGTCTTCTTGGCCTCGGCCAGGAACGCCTCATCCTTCATCGTGTCCATGAAGGCCTTGCGCATTGCCGCCACGCGGCTCGGCGGCGTTCCCGGCGGCATGGCGAACGGCCGCGCCATCGCCTGCGGCGCCAGGATCATCGACAGCGCCTGCTTCTTCTTGGGGTCGCTGATGAGGTCGATCATCAAAGGCACGCTGGCAGGAATCGCCGGATCTTTCTGCAGCGCAGCCTGCGCCAGGATGTTGACTTTCTTTTCCACGATCCAGTTGTTGCGGCTGGCGCGCAGCGACGAATAGGAGAAGCCGCACATGCCCTCCACCTCACCCCGCTCCATGGCCAGCGCCACCTCGTTGGTGCCGCGATATCCGCTGACGAGCTTGACGTTCAGACCGAACAGATTCTTGACGATCTTGGCAAACATCTCCGGATCCGAGCCCTTGCCGAGCCCGCCCACCGTCAATTCCTTCGTCTTCAGGTCGTCCCAGGTCTTCACCGCTGCGGTGTGCCAGGCGACGCAGGTCGAGGTATCGGAGGTGATGCTCCCGATCCACTCCAGCTTGCTGGGATCGTACTTCGCCCCTTCCAGAAGCGGCGCCAGCGGCAGGGTGCGCCCGAACGTGCCGAAGGTCAGGCCGTCCTTGGCCGCCACGTCCAGAAGATAAACCATCGCTTTCTGGCTGCCGGCGCCCGGCATGTTCTGGGCGACGATGGTCGGGTTGCCGGGAATGTGGCGGGCCATGTGACGGGCCAGCGTCCGCGCATAAATGTCGTAGCCACCGCCGGCGCTGTAACCGATCAGCATATTGACCGATTTGCCTCTGTAGAAATCCGCTTCATCGGCCCGGGCTGCCCATGTGCCCGCGCCGATGGCCGCCAAAGCCATGAAACCGCACGCAATATGTCTATTGAGCTTCATCGTTTCCTCTCCTTTGTTCGCGGCGAGTGTCGCGGGGACCATGCCATCGTGTCAATGCCGGCGTGAACGCACCGCCGCCGCTGAAGCATTGCGGCTCACCTCCCCCCGGCTCATAATCTTCCTGCCGTTTTTCCTCGACGTTCACAACGGAGCAAGCTGCCATGTCTGCGCGCCTTCAGCTCACCCTCGCATGCGGCGACTACGAGATCGTCCGTGCGCTGAAGGATGGCACGGTGAAGCCGGACGGCATCGAGCTGACCGTGCTCACGGAAATGGACTCGAACACCCGGCATCACCGCTTCCTGCAGGGGCGTGAGTTCGACGTCGCCGAACTGTCAGCCTGCTCCTATGTCATCGCCCGCGGGCTGGGCCAGGACTTCCAGGCCCTGCCGGTGTTCCTGCATCGGCGGTTCCGCCACGGCGCCGTCTATATCAACACGTCGAAGAGCATCCGCGAGCCCCGCGACCTGAACGGCCGAACGATCGGCGCCAAGTCGTGGACCGCCAGCGCAATCCTCTGGATGCGGGGGATCCTGGAAAGCGAATACGGCGTCGACCTGCGCTCCATCACGTGGCTCACCGACCTCGACGAGCACGTCGTCGGCTTCCGTCCGCCAGAGGATTTCAACGTCTCACGCATTCCGGAGAGCGCGGGCATCGAGGACATGCTGGTCGCAGGAGACGTCGATGCGCTGCTGCATCCCGACATCATTCAGCCGATGATCGATGGCGATCCCCGCGTCGCACGGCTGTTTGCGGACTACCGCGCCGAGCAGATCCGCTATTACAGGAAAACCCAGATCTTCCCCATCATGCACGTGCTCGGTATCAAGCCCGAGATCGTCGAACGCCATCCCTGGGTGCCGCTCAATCTGATGGCAGCGTTCAACAAAGCCAAGGCCATCGCGATGCGCCGCCTGGAGAATCCGCGCATCGTCCCCTTGGTGCTTTTCCGCGAGGCGTGGGAGGAGCAGCAGCAGATCTTCGGCCCCGATCCCTGGGAGTACGGACTGGGCGCACGCAATACGAAGAACTTGGAGACGCTGGTCGGATACTGCCGCAGCCAGGGCCTGATCAGCCGTCCGCTCGCGCTCGATCAACTGTTCCTGAACCCGACGGCCGGACACAAGCGCGACGGCGTATTCCGCTATTGAGGCATCGCCGGCGCGGCTCCGGAAGCCCGGGCGAACGGGGATCATGCGGCCTGCGACACGTGTCAGCCCGGTCAGCGAACCTCTGTTGTCCGCCGTCAAATTTCATCCCGGAAAGTCGCTATAACCTCAATCCGTAGCGAATCGTCCGGTCGCCGCATCGCCGCCGGTCACCTGATCAATCACGGGGAACTCAAATGGCATCCTTAAGTCTCGTCTCGAAGTCGGCCCTCCTTGCCGGGTTGGCATGCGGCATTCTCGCTTCGCCGGCACTGGCACAGGGCCAGGCGGCAGTCGGCCAGCTCACCTGCACCGGAAAAGGCGGCACCGGCCTCATCATCGTGTCGCAGAAATCATTCGAGTGCAGGTTCAAGCCGACCGGCAAGGGGCGGACCCAAGCCTATACCGCAACCGTCACCAACATCGGCATCGACCTCGGTGCGACCGGTCCCAGCGTGCTGGTGTGGACCGTGCTGGCATCCACCGCCGCAATCCGCCCCGGCTTCCTCAGCGGCGACTATGGCGGCGTAGGCGCCGACGCCTCCGTCGGTGTGGGCGGCGGCGCCAACCTGCTGGTCGGCGGGTCGAACAAGACGGTCTCTCTGCAACCGCTGAGCGGACAGAGCCAGACCGGCCTCAACGTGGCAGCCGGCATCAAGGGCCTGACATTGCGCGCACGCTGACCGGATTTGCAGGCGATTGGCCCGGCCGGCGCGATTGCCGGCTGGGCCGACCGCCCGGCTGCTCAAGCTGCGGCGCTCTCCATGATGGCCGCGACACCCATGCCGCCGGCGGTGCAGATCGAGATCAGGCCGCGTCCGCCACCGCCGGCCAGCAGCTTGGCCATATTGGCGACGATGCGCGCGCCCGTCGCCGCGAACGGATGGCCGACGGCAAGCGACGACCCCTTGACGTTGAGCCTGGACCGGTCGATCGGCCCCATCGGCACATCGCGGCCGAGCTTGTCCCGGCAATAGATCGGATCTTCCCACGCCTTCAGCGTGCAGAGGACCTGGGCGGCGAACGCCTCATGGATCTCGTAGAAATCGAAGTCCTGCAACTTCAGGTCGCCGGCCTTTCTCAGCATGCTCGAGACCGCGATCGTCGGTGCCATCAGCAGGCCGTCGCCCGCAACGAAATTGTTGGCCGCCGTCTCCACGTGGGTGAGCCACGCCTGCGGCTTCAATCCGTGCCTGGCCGCCCAATCCTCGGACGCCAGCAGCACTGCGGCGGCGCCATCGGTCAACGGCGTCGAGTTGCCTGCCGTCAACGTACCTGCCTCCCGATCGAAAGCGGGCTTGAGCTGCGCCAGCTTCTCGACCGAAGTATCCTCGCGCACGTTGTTGTCGCGGAACACGCCGGCAAACGGGACGATCAGATCGTCCATCCAGCCTTCGCGATAGGCAGCAGCGGCCTTCAAATGGCTCTCCACCGCGAGTTGGTCCTGATCGCCGCGCGGGATCTTCCACTCCTTCGCCATCAGCTCGCAATGCTGGCCCATCGTGAGGCCGGTGCGCGGCTCGGCAACCGACGGCGGCTGCGGCGCCAGCTCTGCGGGACCGATGTCCTTGAAGATCTTGACCTTGTCCCATGTCGATTTCACCAGCGAGGCATCACGCAGGCGCCGGGCCAGACGCTTGGAAACGACGATGGGCGGATCGGAGGTCGTATCGGAGCCCATGGCAATGGCGCATTCGATCTGGCCGGTCGCGATCTTCGCCGCACTGCCGGCTGCGGCCTGCAACGACGTTCCGCATGCCTGCATCATCGTGATACCCGGCGTCGACGGCGCCAGCCTGGAGCCGAGCACCGCCTCGCGCGCGAGGTTCCAGTCCCGCGAATGCGTGACGACCGCACCGCCTACTGCTTCGTCGACGTGCTTGCCCGACAGATCGTAGCGATCCACGACGGCCTGCAGAGCCGCGGTCATCATGCCCAGATTGTTCTGATCGGCATAAAACGTGTTGGAGCGGCAAAACGGGATACGCACTCCGCCGATAACGGCGACGCGGCGAACAGTCTGGCTCATCATCTCCTCCTATTCCGCCGCTACGCGTCGCTGGGCTGCCGATCCACCCTCGCTTGCGCGATAGTGCAGCGGCCCGCCCCGGAACGGCGCGAAACCGGTACCGAAAATCACCCCGGCATCGACAAGATCCGCACTCGCAACGACACCCTCGTCGCGCGCCCGCTCACACTCGGCGATCAGCGGCTCGATCGACTCGCGGCCCAGACGCTTCAGGTCTGCGGCATCGAAGGTCTTGTCGTCCTTCTGCGGCTTGCCGTCGGTCCACTTGTAGAACCCTTCGCCGCTCTTCTTGCCGAGCTTGCCGGCCTGCACCATCCGCTCCAGCTCCGAGTTCTCCGGCGCAAGCTTCAGGATCTTGCCGACATGGAGGCATACGTCGAGCCCCACCGCATCGGCCAGCTCGATCGGCCCCATCGGCATGCCGAACGTTCGCGCCGCCTGGTCGATCTTCTCCTTGTCCTCGCCCTTCTCAAGCCGTTCGAAGGCGCCCATCAGGTACGGCGCCAGCACGCGGTTGACGAGGAAGCCCGGCACGCTCTTCACGACCAGCGGGAACTTGTCGATCGCCGTCACGAACACCGCGGCTTTCTTGATCTCCTGCTCGCGCGTTGCCACACCACGCACGATCTCGACCAGCGGCATCTGAGCCACGGGATTGAAGAAGTGGACGCCGACAAGCCGATCCGGATCGCTCAGGACACGTCCGATGTCCTCGATCATGAGCGACGAGGTATTGGTTGCCAGCATTGCACCAGGCTTCAGCTTGCCTTCGATCTCCTTGAACAGCGCCTGCTTGATCTCGAGCCGCTCCACGATGGCTTCGATCACGGCATCGGCCCGCCCGATCATCGAACCGGACGGGTCCGCGATCAGCCGCGCCTTTGCTGCATCGCGCTCCGGTTTCGAACGGAACTTGCGCGACAACAGCTTGCCCTGCGCCTCGATCCCCTTCCTGATCTGCTCTTCGGAAATGTCCTGCAGCGATACTTCCATGCCGGAGGCCACGCACCAGCCGGCGATGTCCGCACCCATCGTACCGGCGCCGATGACGTGCACGCGCAGCGGCTTCCAGCCGAAATTCTTCGGCGCCTCCGCCTTCATCAGCTCCGACAGCCTGAACACGCGCCGCAGATTGCGCGACGTCTCGCTCACCATCAGCGGCGCGAACGCACGCGTTTCCGCCTCCTTCAACTCCTTCAGGCTGCCGCCGTGCTTGTCGAACAGATCGATGAGACGGAACGGCGCAGGATAATGATCCTCCCGCGCCTTCTTCGCCGTTTCCTGGCGCATGCGCCGGACAAGCAGTCCGCGCACCGGCCATTGGGCAGCGAGCGATTTCAGAAGTCCCGCAGGCTTGGATTTCCGCTTCTGAAGCACGGCCTTCCGCGCCGCCCATCTAAGCTCAAGCGAACTGTCGACAAGCTGATCGATGTAGCCGAGCCCGCGTGCCACCGAGGCCCGGATCATCGATCCCGTCAGCATGTTCTGCATGGCTGCGATCGGTCCGGCCTGGCGGATCGACCGTGCAGTGCCGTTGAAGCCGGGAAAAATGCCGAGCTTGACCTCGGGAAACCCAACTCGCGTCGCCGGATCGCGCGTCGCAATCCGGTAGTGACAGGCGAGAATCAGTTCGAACCCGCCGCCGACGCACACGCCGTGAACAGCAGCAACCACCGGCACAGGCATCGCCTCGATCCGGTCGAGCATTGCCGTGACCGGCCGTATCCCTTCGATCACCTTGGCCTCGGTGTCGAGCTGATCGAACTCGCGGATATCGGCGCCGACGATGAAGCTCTTCTCCTTCCCCGACATCACCACGAGGCCCTTGACACGGCCCGCTTTCGCGCCCGCCTCCGCAGCCTCGACGATCGCGCCAAGCTCTTCGAGCGGCCGCCGCCCAAGCGCGTTCGCGCTCTCGTTCTCGCGGTCGAATATGGCCCAGGCAATGCCTTCCAGATCGACGGAGTACCGCCAATCCTTCAGTTGATTCGTGTCGGTACTCATCTGGGCCTCCTTACTCCGCGGCCAGGTCTGGGTTCGATCGGGAGTTGTGTCCAACGTTCACGTAGTGCGGCTTGACTTCGGCCGGATCGAAGTGGTCGACCGCGATCGCCCTGGCCGTCAGCGCCTCGACCTCTCGCAATTGCGCGGCTTCCGCCGGCGTCACGACGCTCTTGCGCTCCGCATCGCCGATCCAGTCGTAGCCGTGATATCTGCGAACCACACCGTCACGGACGGCGCGCTCCAGCTTGCGCTCGGCGGCATCTGCCGCCACCACCTTCTCGAGCGCGACCTCGAGCAGCCCGGTCGGATCGCTCTCTTTCTTCGAGACGTAGATGTACCGGGTCAGGCGGTCGCGCACGGCACCAGGCTCGATCGCCATCCGCACCACCTCGTGGCCGAGCCGATCCGGCGCCGGCTTGTAGCTCGCGCCCAGCGGAAACACGAGGAACCGGAGCATCCAGCGAACGGGCGCCACAGGGAAATTGTCGATCGCGCCGAGGATCGCCCGCTCGAACCGGTAGAGGCCGTTGCGCATGACCAGCTCCACGATCTTCACATCGGCAGCCTGGCGGCCCTCATCCTCGAAGCGCTTGAGGGCACACGCAGCGAAGTAGAGCTCGGACAGCGCATCGGACAGCCGGCCGGTGATCTTCTGCTTGACCTTGAGCCCGCCGCCGAGCGTGGCCACCGTGAAATCGGCAACCAGGGCGAAGTTGCGTGATGCCCGCCACAACTGGCGGTACCACCGCGCCATCCGTGCATCGGCCCACGGCGGCGCATGGCCCAGCAGCCCGCCGCTCAGGTTGTGGAACGAAGCGCCGAAGATGTTCGAAGCCGCAAATCCGATGTGGCCGAGGAATGCCCCTTCGAACGCCTCCAGGCCCGTCCGCCGGTCGCTCTCCTGCGCGGCCGAGATCTCCTTGTAGAGATAAGGATGCGCCCGCAGCGCGCCTTGCGCAAACGTGATCAGCGAGCGCGTGAGGATATTGGCGCCCTCCACCGTGATCCCGACCGGCACCATCTGATAGGCCGACTGCAGATAGTTGGATGGGCCGTCGCAGATGCCGCGACCACCGTGCAGATCCATCGCGTCGTTGACGGCCATGCGCATACGCTCCGTCGACTGATATTTCATCAGCGCCGAAATCACGGCCGGCTTCTCGCCGCGGCTCACCATCGCCGCAGTCACGCCGCGCGCGGCCTCGTTCACATAGGCGGTCTCGATCATGCGTGCCAACGGCTCTTCCAGCCCCTCCATCCGTGCCACCGGCAGCCCGAACTGGCGACGGATTCGTCCGTAGGCCGTGGTAAAGCGCAGCATCGCCTTGACGCCCGCTGCCGCCGACGACGGCAACGAGATCGAGCGGCCGGCCGACAGGCACTCCATCAGCATGCGCCAGCCCTGGCCGACCATCTTCTCGCCGCCGATCACCCAGTCGATCGGGATGAACACGTCCTTTCCCCAATTCGGCCCGTTGGGGAACGCCGTACCCGACGGCAGATGCCTATGGCCGATGTTCACGCCGGGGTGTGAGGCCGGAATAATGGCAACGGTAATGCCGATGTTCTCGCTCTTTCCGAGCAGCTTTTCGGGGTCGAACAGATGGAAGGCGAGGCCGACGACGGTCGCGACCGGACCCAGCGTGATGTAGCGCTTGTCCCACGACAGCCGGATGCCGATGACCTCGCGCCCTTCGTGCATGCCGCGCTCTACAACGCCGATGTCGCGCATGTTGGCCGCATCCGAGCCTGACGTCGGTCCCGTCAGAGAAAAGCACGGGACCTCCTCGCCCCTGGCCAGACGCGGCAGATAATGATGCTTCTGCTCGTCGGTACCGTACTTTTCGATCAGCTCGCCGGGACCCAGCGAGTTCGGCACCATGACGATCGTCGATGTATCGGGCGAGCGCGAAGCGATCTTGCCCAGCACCAGAGACTGCGCCTGTGCGGAAAACCCCAAGCCGCCATGCGTTTTGGAAATGAGCATGCCGAGGAAACCGTGGCGCGTGACGAATTCCCACACCTCTTCCGGGATTTCGCGCTCCGTATGCCGGATGCGCCAATCGTCGAGCATCCCGCAGAGTTCTGCCGTGGGCCCGGCGAGAAACGCCTGCTCCTCCGCCGTCAGCGGGTCCGGCGGCACGGCGCGGTGCACCGCCCAGGCCGGCGTTCCGGAGA
>JBFWYV010000137.1:0-12048 GCA_050186055.1 Hyphomicrobiaceae bacterium
TGGCGAAGCGCAACGGCGTCCTGCCGGCGGTTCCCGATAAGAAATCTCATGCGCTCGTTCTGAACGATGACGCCAAGCCTTAAAGACTTGAGCCGAGCAACGGGATAATGCGCGTGAGTCGAGCCCGCGAGGCGCGTCGGATCCCGCACACGCGCGCAATCCTGGTCCTCTGCATCCGTTATCGGCGTGCGCGCCAGGGCGGTGGAGCGGGAGCGGAGCATTGAGGCTTGGCCGGACGCCCGCTCACAGACAGCAGACGATCAGGAGGCTGGCGGCACGCTTGACAGCAACATATCTCCCTGCAACCGTTCCGGCGTGAGATAACTAGGGCGAGACGTCGGCAATGGCTGCAGATCGCGAAGGCGACCCTGACAACACCCACCTTTCCTCCGCGCGCGAGCCGGGCCGAGGCTACCACGACATCGGCGGTCTACCGGCAGGTCCGATCGAAACCGGTATGACCGAAACGCGGCCTTGGGAGAAGCTCTCGATAGTGATCGGCAACGCGCTCGGGAGCAAGGGAGCGAACCTTGCTCGTACCGACGAGGTCCGCCGCAAACGGGAGGAGATCGGCGTCGAGATCTACAACGAGCTCGGCTATTTCGAGCGTGGCGCCGAATCCCTTTCAAAGTTGCTGATCGAGAAGGGGATCATCAGCGCCGAAGAGCTCGAGGAGCGGATGAAGCTGATCGCCAAACGGATTGCGGAAGAAGGCCGGTGAGCAGTTCTCAGGCAAGCGGCTTCAAGGTCGGTGACCGCGTGCTGGTCGCGCGGGTCCATCCTCCTGGCCATCGCCGCACGCCGTTCTATGTGCGGGGAAAGGTCGGTGTGATCGAGCGCGATTGCGGCGAGCACCTCAACCCTGAGGAACTGGGCTATGGATGGAGCGGCACGCCTCGCAAGCGGTTATATCGCGTCCGCTTCGCGCAGACGGACGTCTGGCCCGACTATCAGGGGGCGCCAGAGGATACCGTGGATATCGACATCTATGAGCATTGGCTGAAGCCTGCTGGTCGAATGCCGACGAGCCCATCCCAGAGCCCTGAGGAGACCGCATCATGAACGGCGACCACGACCATCATCACGACCACGACCACGGGGCGGGCGCCCACGCGCATCCTGGCGTCGCGTCGGACGACGTATCGCCGCCGGGCCGGTACGAACTGGTGACGCTGGCGCTCAAGGAGCTCCTGATCGAGAAGGGCATCGTCACGGAGCAGCAGATCAGGCGCGGGCTCGAGACACTCGATTCCTGGCAGCCCTCCAGGGGTGCGGCCATCGTGGCGCGCGCATGGGTCGATCCGGAATTCAGGCGCCGGCTTCTCGCGGACGGCAACTCGGCCGTTGCCGATTTCGGTGTGGAAATGGGCGACGTGAAGCTCACGGTGGTGGAGAATACCGAGACCGTTCACAACGTCATCGTCTGCACGCTTTGCTCATGCTACCCGCGTGGGCTGCTGGGGCTCCCGCCTGACTGGTACCGTTCGAAGCGCTATCGTGCGCGGATCGTGCGCGAACCGCGCCAGGTGCTGGCGGAGTTCGGCACGAACATCCCGCATGACGTGGCGGTGCGGGTCCACGACAGCCTCGCTGATCTTCGCTATCTCGTGTTGCCGCGCCGGCCGGAAGGCACCGACGGCTGGAGCGAAGAAAAGCTTGCAGGCATCGTCAGCCGGGACGCCATGGTCGGCGTCACCCTGCCAACCCCCGGGTAATTCGGCACCTGCTGCGGCACCGCTGTGCGGGCAAGACGTCCCGGCCTTGAGAAGGCACTCGTCCAGCGGCTCGGCTCGGTCTCCAATCAGGCGCCCCTTGCTGTCACGGGCGGGCCGTCGTGACGCCATGGCGCTTCATGATCGCGATCATCTTCGATGCGTCGGGCGGGCTCCAAGCCCGATCGTCTCATGGGAACGCATTGCACGACGCGACGGTCACCGCGTGATGGTTCTCGACGGCGACTGGTCGTCAGCCTGGCGCCGTCGACCGTTGTCTAGGGCCTTTCTGGTTTTGGTTGAATCCCAGAAAGACCCTAGATCTTTGTTTTGTCGTGCTTCTTCTTAGTTGCGCTTGCGACACCCCTTCGGGGAGCCGGCCGCAAGCGAGTCTTATCGGAAAAACCGGTTCCCAGGTTTCCGGAAGCACTCCAGGCTTGTGCGGACTTAACCCGACAAGCGCTCAGTAATCCCAGAAGACCGGGACCCAACGAAAGACATCGCCGTCGACGGCCACACGACCGACGGATGGAAACGGCAGGTGCGTAGCCACCAGCATCTCGCCGGTCTCAGCCAGTTCCTGCAAGAGACGGACACGAACGCGCGCCGCCTCCTCCGGGTCGTGCTCGAAGCCGTTGTACCAGTCGGGGTGCTCGAACCCGACCGCGAACACGGCATCACCGGCGAACGTCAGCCGGTCGCCGCCGGACGCCAGGCGGACCACGCTGTGACCGGGGGTGTGGCCGCCGGTGCGACGGACAACCACCCCCGGCGCCACCTCGTGCTCCTCATCGAACAGCCGCAGGTGGCTCCTGTACTCTTCCACGAACCGCTTGGCCGTTGCACGAAGCGCGTCGGGAAACCCCGGCGGCATGGAGGCGCGGGTGAAATCGGGCGCTTCCCAGAACTTCACCTCGGCGGCGGCCACGTGGATACGCAGATCCGGCCGCAGCCGGTCCTTGACCCCGTCGACGACCAGCCCGCCGATGTGGTCCATGTGCATGTGGGTCAGCACCACGTCGGTAACGGACGTCAGGTCAATGCCGGCGGCCTCCAGCCGCCTGATCGTCTGCCCGGCCCGCGGCAGGTTCAGGTCGGGGTCCATGCCCAGCCCGGCGTCAATCAATATGGTCTGCGCGCCACTGCGCACCACGACCACATTCAGCGACCAGTCGAAAGCGTCCGACGGCAGGAACATATCGTGCATCCATTCCGCCCGGACACCCGGATCGGCGTTGTGTCCCAGCATTGCGGTTGGGAGCGGCAGCACGCCGTCGCTGATCACCAGCACGTCGATGTCGCCGACGCGCACGGCATAGCGCGACGGGACCAATTCTTCGGGCTTGGCTCGAGCGGTGGGTGAGGTGTCCTGTTGGCCGTTCGTACGGGATTTCATTTCTACGACAGACATGATGTGCTCCTGTTTTGTGGGATCGAAGAACTCTGGATTGCTTGCTTTGATGTGGACGGCGACCCATGCACGGCGCAGCCCATCGTGAGAGGGACTAAAGGTCGGTCACGCGCTCCGGATCGGCCGACGCCAACGCTGCGGCACGCTCCGGCTTCGGCGGGTAGATCCACACCGTGTTGATCTCCTGCTTGGCCTTCTTGGCCTCGGCACCGACCATCTCCACCTTCCGCTCCCAGCCGCGCGTGAAGAGCGCTCCCGCCTCCCCGAGGTCGAGGCAGGTGACGTAGGCCTTCTGGTGGTAGCGCTTGGTCGGCACGCCGAGCAGCTCGGCGGCGGCGTTGTTGCCCGCAAAAGCGCCCATCCGCGTGGCGTGCTGGCATGACATCAACGCATAGTTGCCGACATCGTCGCTTGTCGCCTTGGCGGCGTCGCCGGTGGCGAAGACCTCAGGGACAGAGGGGACGCGCAGGTCCCGGTCGACGATCAGTCGTCCATGGTTGTCTCGCTCTGCCGGGATCTGTGTGGTCAACGGCGCGGCGCGCATGCCGGCCGCCCAAACCACGGTTGCAGCTTCGATGCGCTCTCCGCTGGTCAGCGTGACGCCGGCCTTGTCCAGTGCCGCAACGCCGACGCCGAGCCGGGTTTCCACGCCAAGTTTGCGCAGCGCATCCTCGATGATCGGTCGTGGACCTGCGCCCATGTCGGGCGCGATCGACGCGTTGCGCTCAACGATGACGACGCGAGGCCTGGCGTTCTCGCCGAGAACAGCACGCAGCCGCGCCGGCATCTCCGTTGCGGCTTCGATGCCGGTGAAGCCGCCGCCTGCAACGACCACTGTATCGCGTGCGGGTGCCGCGGGTTGATCGGCGAGGCTGTTCAGGTGCCGGTCCAAAGCGATCGCATCATCGAGATTGTCGACGCTGAAGCTGTGCTCGGCGAGCCCGGGAATATCCGGACGGAACAGGCGGCTGCCGGCCGCCAGCACCAGCCGGTCATATGACAGCTTCTTGCGCGCACCGCTGGCATCGACGACTTCCACTGCATTGGACCTGGTATCGATCGCCTCAGCACGGCCTTGCACGTAGACGACATCGATGACCTTGAGGACGTCCAGAAGGGGAGCGGTCAGCGTCTCGGGCTTCGGCTCGTAGAGCCGCGGACGAACCACGAGTATTGGTTCGGGAGCAACCAGCGCGATCTCCAGCTCTTCGGGCGAGACGCCCCTGATGTCGCGCAGGCGAGCAGCGGAGAGCGCAGCGTACATGCCGGCGAAGCCGGCGCCTATGATGACGAGTCGCATCTGATCAACTCCAGTCGTTTTCGTGTTTCGGAAGCCCACGCGTCGCCGCCGGAGTCGCATCCTCGCGATGCAACCGAGTGTTCGACAGCGACGCGCCGGGTGTCAGGCCTTGATGAATGCGAGCAGGTCCGCATTGACGCGATCGGCATGGGTCGTGCACATGCCGTGGGGCAGCTTCTCGTAAATTTTGAGCGTGCTGTTCTTCAGGAGCTTCGCCGACAGCGGAGCCGAGTCGGCGAGAGGCACGATCTGATCGTCGTCGCCGTGCATGACGAGGGTGGGGACGGTGATGCTCTTCAGGTCCTCGGTGAAGTCCGTCTCCGAAAACGCTTTGATGCCGTCGTATTGCGCCTTGGTGCCGCCCATCATGGCCTGGCGCCACCAGTTCCAGACGACCGCCTGCGAAGACTCGGCGCCCGGGCGATTGTAGCCGTAGAACGGGCCACCGGCGAAATCGAGGTAGAACTGCGCCCGGTTGGCCGCAAGCGCAGTGCGCAAACCGTCGAACACGTCGATGGGCAGACCGCCGGGGTTGGCGGCCGTCTTCAGCATAAGCGGCGGCACGGCGCCGATCAGCACCAGCTTGGCCACGCGGCCCTTGCCATGACGCGCGACATAGCGCGTCGCCTCTCCGCCGCCGGTGGAATGGCCGATGTGAATGGCGTTGCGAAGATCAAGATGCTCGACGACCGCGGCGGCATCGGCCGCGTAATGATCCATATCATGGCCCTCGTTGGCCTGGGCCGAGCGGCCATGTCCACGGCGGTCATGTGCGACGACGCGATAACCCTTGCCGACGAAATAGAGCATCTGGTTGTCCCAGTCGTCGGCGCTCAGCGGCCAGCCGTGGTGAAAGACGATCGGCTGCGCAGTCTTCGGCCCCCAGTCCTTGTAGAAGATCTGGACGCCGTCCTTGGTCGCGATGGTAGCCATGTGCCTGGTCCTCCGGTCGGAGTGCGGTTGCGCTGGTTTGCTGTCCTTGCCGCCATCAGATGCGGCCGACGCCCAACCAATTGCGCATTTCAACCGCGCTCCGGAATCATGCCGTGGAATGGAACCAGCACGCCGAAAGGGTTGGTCGACCTGCACCTTGGAGTAGGGGTGCGGGACCATTCCATGCCGATCCTGCGGACTACGCTTTGGTCTAGGTCGGACTAATCTTTGTCCTGATCGACCGGGCAATCGGGCCCTCATACGCTGTCGGAAGCGTCTGACCAAGGCGCGCCGAAATGTGTGTAAGTCGACACGAAGGAGGCTCAAGCCATGCAGTCAGCGCTGCAGAAGGTCGGTGCGAGAACGTTCCAACCTCATTCCTCTTCCGATGCGTCGCGTGAAGAACGCGCGCCGCTTAGGCTCGAAGCATTGGGAATGATGACCGCGGGCATCGTCCATGACCTCGGCAATATTCTCCAGGTCCTCTCGGGCACGGTCGAGTTGCTCGATCAGCACCCAGCCGTCAAGACGACGACGTCGCTGCAATCACCGATGCGTCGCGCGGTCAACTCGGTGGAGCGCGCGAGCGCACTGATTGCACAAGTCCTCAGGTTCGCACGCGGGGATGCGGCCGAGCACGAGAGCGTGGATCTGAAACAGTGTCTGATGGACCTGAAGCCATTGTTGCTCTGGATCGGCAACAACAGAATGCGCCTCGACATCCGAGCGGATGCGGATGTGCCACTTGTGGTCTGCAATCGATCAGACCTTGAAAACGCGGTTCTCAATCTGGCGCTCAACGCCCGCGATGCGATGCCAGAGCGTGGCACGCTCTCCATCACGGCCGCGCCTCGCCGCAACGGCCATATGGTTAGCGAAGTGGCGGTCAGCGTATCCGATACTGGTCATGGCATGTCGCCTCAAACCATGGCGCGCGCGTTGGAGCCGTTCTTCACCACCAAGACCGCTGTTTCTGGCAATGGGCTCGGATTGATGATGGTCCGTCGCTTTGCGCAGGAGGCGGGCGGCAACGTGACCATTGAAAGCAGGCAGGGCCTCGGCACAACGGTGAGGTTGCTGCTCCCCTGCGCCCACATCCCTTGAGAACGATGACGTCTGCAGCGGCGATTTTTCCATGATCAAGGGCGTGAAGACGCGCAAAAGCCCGTCTTGCGCGTGGCGCGGGAGCCGGCAGTCCGGACGCACTCATAGATATCCATTAGATGCTGCCGGGCACGGCTCTGCTATCGTCGCCATCAACCTTCGCTTCAGCTGCGTGTGAGCTGCTGCGCAGGGCCGGCACGATGGACATCGGCAGGAGCATTTCCCAGTGGTGAGTTCATTTTTCCCACAGAAGAGCGGCGCGTCCTTGAGCCATGATGAGAGCCATGAAGAGCCACAGGCCCGCTTGCGTGCCTTGCAGGAAAGCGGGCAGCAGCTTCAGGTGCTGGTCGACACGATTCCTGCACTCGTCTGGTGCACGACTCCAGAGGGGATACCCTCATATATCAACAGGAGGCTAACCGACTACGTCGGCGTAGAGCTGAAGGAACTGATCGCCCCGGATGGATCGCGATCATTGGCTGACATTCACCCGGAAGATCGCGCAGCCGTAGGCCAAGCGCTGGACCATTCGTTCCGATCCGGCGCCCCGTTCCGGATGAGATATCGCCAGCATCGCTCCGATGGAGCCTTTCGCTGGACCGAGGGACGGGCCGAGCCGCTGCGTAATTCCGATGGCAGCATCGCGCAGTGGTACGGCGTCTGCTTCGATATCGACGAACTGGTCGTCGCGCAGGAGGCGCTGCGCGATCGCGAACGGGAACTTTCGCTGCTCGTCGACATGGTCCCGAGCCATGTCTGGCGCCTGACCCCCGAAGGCGAGCCCACCTTCTTCAACAAGCGCATGGCGGATTTCCTTGGTCTGAACGTCGCGGATACGAACAAGCCGGGGATGAGCCGCCTTACGGCCATGATCGACGCCGCTGTTCACCCCGACGACGCGGCAGCGTTTCGCGACGCCCTTACCTCCTGCCTTGCCAGCGGCGAAACCTTCGCCATGCGCTATCGCTTGCGTCGGGCCGACGGCGTCTTTCGCTGGATGTCGAGCCGTGCGGAGCCGATGCGCGATCAAGCCGGCCATATCCTCCATTGGTATGGCCTTTGTCACGACATCGACGATCAGGTACGCGCCGAGGAGTCATTGCGTGAAAGAGAGCGTACCCTTCGACAGCTCGTTGAAACGCTTCCGGCCATGATCGACTGTGCTGCTCCCAACGGCGAGCCGATCTATCGCAGCCGACAGCTGCGCGAATTCCTGGGCTACGAGTTCGAGGAACTGGACAGCGAAGGAAAATCGCGCCTGCAGGGAACGCTCGACGCCAGCGTTCACCCCGACGACCTCGCAGGCGTCAAGGAAGACTACGCCCGATCGTTGTCGACGGGCGCCCCCTATGCGCGCAGGCACCGCCTGCGGCGCTTCGATGGCGAGTATCGCTGGGTCGAGACGCGCGCCGCTCCGATGCGCAGTCCCGAAGGAGCCATCGTGCAGTGGAATGTCATTTGCCTCGACATCGATGGGGAGGTGCGGGCGCAGATCGAGCTGCGTTCGGCCCAGGAAAAGATGGCACGCGCCAGTCAGGCGGCAAGCCTCGCCGAACTTTCGGCCTCGATCGCCCACGAGGTCAATCAGCCGTTGGCCGCGATTGTGGCGACCTCGCATGCCTGCCGCCGCTGGTTGTCCGCCGATCCGCCCAACCTCGAACGGGCCGGCATCACATTGGATCGTATCATCAGGGACGCCAATTCAGCCTCTGACGTCGTCAGCCGCATCCGTGCGCTTTTCAGCCAGGCGAGCAAGTCCCGGACGCGGGTCGATATGGCGGAAGTGATCCGGGAGGTCTGCCTGCTTCTGGCCGACGACCTCGCCGCCCAAAACACGCAGGTTGAGACCGAGTTCAGCCGCACCTTGCCCCACACTCTCGTCGACCGCGTCCAGATGCAGCAAGTCCTCGTCAATCTGATCCGCAATGCCATCGACGCCATGGAAGGAGTTGTCGACCGCATGCGACTGATACGGATCCGCGCCTTCCCCGATGGCGCTCAGTCCGTCCGCTTTGAGCTGCAAGACCATGGGGTCGGCCTCAAGGAGCCCGAGCGCGCCTTCGAGCCATTCTTCACCACCAAGCAGAACGGCATGGGCATGGGCCTCGCCATCTGCCGCTCGATCATCGAATCCCACGACGGCCGGCTGTGGATCCCCGCCAGCGGCCCAGGAGGAACAACGCTGGCTTTCACCCTGCCGATCGAAACGAGGGCTTCGGCATGAACCCGGACACGTTCATCGTTTTTATCGTCGACGATGATGCACGCATGCGCGAGGCATTGACCGAGCTTCTGGAGGCGATCGGCTGGCGTGCCGCTGCCTTCGGGTCGGCGGGCGAATACCTGTCATTCCCGAGACCCCTCCTACCCGCCTGCCTCATCCTTGACGTCGAGCTGCCGGACATCAACGGCCTCGATTTCCAGAAGCAGATCGCCGAGGGCGATCATCCGCCGATCGTCTTCCTTACCGGCCACGGCGATATTCCCTCGTCCGTGCGGGCCATCAAGCACGGCGCGGTGGACTTTCTGACCAAGCCGTTCACGGAGCAGAGCCTGCTGGCCGCGATCCGCTCGGCCGTCGAGCGGGACAGGATGGCGCGCGAGGAACGCGCGGAAATCGAGATCCTGCAACAGCGGCTCGCCAGTCTGACGCCCCGAGAACGAGACGTCCTTCCTCTTGTGGTCAGTGGCCTGCTCAACAAGCAGGCCGCCGCGGAGCTCGGTATCAGCGAGGTCACCCTCCAGATTCACCGCAGCAAGATCATGCAGAAGATGGAGGCGGCTTCGCTGGCCGATCTGGTGCGGTTTGCCGAGAAGCTGCACGTACCGGTCACGCACTCGAGACGCACGGGAAACACCTGAATGCTCGTTGGGAAGTTCATGATCGCCGTCGTTGATGATGACCTGCGCCTGCTCGAATCCCTGAGCGATCTGCTGGAGTCGGCAGGCTATGCCGTTCGATTGTTTCGGTCCGCCCGGTCGTTCCTGGATGACCACGCCGCCTTATCGGAAGCTGACTGTCTCGTCGCCGATATCGGCATGCCGCTCATCGACGGCTTCGAACTCGAGAAGCTGACGCGCCAGACCCGCCCGAACCTGCCGGTGATCCTCATCACAGGACGCCACGAGATCGCGGACCAGCAACGGGCAATCGCACAGGGGAACCGGCTTTTTCGCAAGCCCTTCGACGGTCAGGCGCTGCTGGCCGCTATCGGCCAGGCGCTGAACATGTAATGGAGGCAACTGCCATGCGGAGCATCACGCAGCGATCGGAGCAACGGCAGAAAATCTCTCCGACGAGTCCTGCCGACAACGAACGGCCGCTCGTTCTGATCGTGGATGACGACGAGAGGATGAGGGAAGCCTTGCAGGAGCTCATGCTGTCGGCAGGGATCGACTCCGCCAGTTTCTCATCGACACGCGAGTTGCTTGCATCCAGCATCCCGGATCGACCGGGATGCCTCATCCTTGATGTGCGCATGCCGGGAGCGAGCGGACTCGATCTGCAGAACCACCTTGCCATGACCCGCGATGCCAAACCCATCGTCTTTCTCACCGCCCATGGCGACATCCCCATGACCGTCCGCGCCATGAAGGCCGGAGCGATCGATTTTCTCACCAAGCCCGTAAGGGACCAGACCTTGCTCGACGCCGTGGCCGCCGGCATCGCCAGAGACACGGCACAGCGGGCATCGGCTCGCGTCGTCAGGCAGCATATGCAGCGGTTCGCCACGCTCACGCCGCGTGAGTGCCAGGTCTTTCGCGAGGTCGCGCACGGGCGTCTGAACAAGCAGATCGCCTTCGATCTCGGCATCAGCGAGATCACGGTGAAGCTTCACCGCAGCAATGTCATGCGAAAGATGGATGCGAAATCGGTCGGCGAGCTGATCCGCGCCTGGGAAGCACTGCCCGCAGATCTCGATAAGGGCGCCGGCACCGAAATCGTGGCCAATTGAGGATGGTGCCTAATCGGAGACGTATGCATATCTGGCATCGAGCACCGCACCATCAAGGACGCGACCGTCAAGCGCTTCCACTACGACGATCATCTGCAGCTAAAGACGCATCTCGCCGACTTCGTCGCAGCCTGTAGTTTCGCCAGCAGGCTGAAGACCTTCAAAGGCCTGACCGAACAAATCAAGCTCAACCCACTCCACCAAATGCCGGGACTGACAAGGTGGACGGCGCCCGCTCCTGGCATCGCATGCCATAACGTGGTCGTCGCCAGACGCCACAAGTAAGGAGCGCCATCCGCCATGCAGATTACCACGATCGGTCTCGACATCGCCAAGCATGTGTTCCAACTCCATGCCCTCAATACTGAAGGCGAGGTCATGCTCAAGTCTTGCGCGCCTATGCGGCTCCCAAGGGTCGTCGATGACGAACGGAGGCTATGAAGCCTTCGATGATCCCTACTGCTACAAGGGAACCGACGTTCTCAAGAACCGCCTCGGCACCCGAGATCCGGTCATCCTCGAGGCATTCGAGCTCGAGATGACGACGCTGAGAGCGGAAGAGCCGCTGCCGAACGGTCGGTTCGGCGCGGCACACTATCGGGCCATCCACCGTCACATGTTCCAGGACGTGTATGCGTGGGCCGGCCAGTATCGCACGGTGCGGACCGGCAAGGGCGGCAAATGGTTCTGCTATCCCGAGCACATTCCGCAACAGATGGCGGCGCGCGGTGATAGTGATGTGCGGGTGGTCCTGGAAGAGGGCGGCAGCGGCAGTGATATCGGCGGCTTCGACGATCAGAAAGCCGGCGATCTGGTTGCCTGCATCGGTGATGCCGGATCTGGTGACGCGCCTGCGCGAACTGCCGCAAGTCGATCCCGCGTGACAAGCTCGAGCGGGAATTTGAGCAGATCGTTGCCGGTCTGCAGCCCAGCGAGCGCTTGGCCACGTTTGCACACGCGATGTTCAAGGATGCCTGGGAGCAGCGACTTGCGCAGGGCAAGGCCGCTGAGGCCCACGTAAGGGGTCAGCTGGTTGACCTTGGCAAGCAAACCGACCGCATGCTGGAGCGCATCGTCGAGACGGACAGTCCGGCTGTGATCGCCGCCTATGAGAAGAAGGTTGCCGAACTCGAAAATCAGAAGCTGTTCTTACGTGAACAGCTTGAGAAGAAGTGGAAGCCGCAGCAGGCCTTCGAGGAATTGTTCGAACTCGCCTTCGGCTTTCTGTCAAAGCCTTATCAACTCTGGCTTTCTGGGGACTACCGCTCGCGCCGGATCGTGCTTCGGTTGGCCTTCTGCGACCGCATCACCTATTGCCGCAAGACGGGATTTTCGAACGTCAAAACAGCATTGCCTTTCAAGGTGTTAAGTACGATCAAAGGCTGCAAATATGAAGTGGCGCACCCGACAGGATTCGAACCTGTGACCTTCGCCTTCGGAGGGCGACACTCTATCCAGCTGAGCTACGGGTGCTGCGGGGCCTAGATAGCCGATCTTTGCCCGTGCCGCAAATCCGAGCTTTGCCGCGCCGCCGCGCAGGCTGCGGAGAGGCCGGCGGAGGCGCTGCGATACCGTTGGCCCCGATCCGGCATCGGGCGTTCGGACAGCTTGCGACGCAGGAGGCCGAGGCAC
>JBFWYV010000138.1:0-12013 GCA_050186055.1 Hyphomicrobiaceae bacterium
CGCCTGACCGACCTGCTGGAGCCGCGCTTCCTGCGCATCGGCGGCTACTGGTATCCGCGCGGCGGCATCCCGATCGACGTGTTCTGGCAATCCGGCGACTGCCCGGCCGGCGTTTGGCTGCCCGACCAGGGCGTCGCGCCTTATCGCGGGCGGGGCTAAAGCGTCGGGCGCTGGCGTCTCGGCACGATGACCGCCGATGTCACTCTTCGCCTTTCAGATAATCCGGCAACAGCTCAGCCAGCGCCCGGCTCTCGGAGGGCGGGCGGCCCGACATGGTGTGGACGCGGTCATACAGCAGCCGCATCAGCGCAAGCCTATCCTTGAACGCGGCGAGATCGGCAGCGGGAATGATGGGGCCGACCTGCGCCTTCAGCGTACCGCCGACCATGCGGCGCAATTCGCGGATCATCAGCGACAGGCGGAACGTCATGTTGACCCGGCTGGCGACATGGAACAAGGGGCTGCACTGGCCCTCGAAATAGACCGGCAATACCTGCGCGGTAGAGGCCTGGATCATGCGCGCGGTGAACGTCTTCCACGGCAGGTCCACGGCTCTGCCGAAAGCGGAAGGCGCCGTCGCCACGCCGCCAGAGGGGAAAACCACGATGGTGACGCCCTCCTTCAGGAGTTTCAGCGCCTCCGTGCGCATCGCCATGTTGGCGGCACGTGCGGCCCGCGTCTGGCTGAAATCGACGGGCAGCGAATAGGGCCTGATCTCGGGAATCTTCATCAGGTCCTTGTTGATCAGCACCCTGCATGGCCGGCCGAGTTCCTCAGCAAGGGCAAGTGCCGCAATGCCGTCGGCGATGCCGTAGGGGTGGTTGGCGACGATCACAAGGGGAGCGGAGGTATCCAGCGCAGGCGGCCAGGCGCCGGTAACGTCGAGACGCAACCGCATGAGATCAAGCATCGGTCTGATCACGGGACCCGGTCCGGTGACGATGTCGCGGCGCCACGTGTCATAAAGGGGCACGAAATAGTCGCGTCCGGCCCAGCGCTCCATGCCCAGGATGATGCGTCGCCGCAGCCAGGGATCGGTCGGATTTGCGTACGTGATCTCGGGAAATTTCATTCGGCCGGCCGGGACATGCACCGATCCTGTCGCGGGATTGAGCCGGCGATTGCAGCAAAGGTCATGGCGCGCAATCTGCCTGAGCGCCATCCCGCACGCAAGCACCCGGACAGGCTTCAGTACGGACGGGTATCGCCGGCCACCGTGGTGCGCCACATCAGCCGACGCTGGTCAGCCGGGAAGTCCCGGCGGGCATGGATCGACGAGCGGTTATCCCACATCACGACGTCGCCGGCCCGCCAGGAATGGACATAGAGGAACGCCTCGCTCTCGATGTGGTCGAACGTGCGTTCGAGGACCGACACGCTTTCCGGCTCGGCCACGTCTTCAAGACATTGGGTCATCAGCCTATCGACGTAGATCGCCTTGCGGCCGTTCTCCTCATGGGTCCGGATCGCCGGATGGACGGCATGGCTCGATGCCTTGACGGCGTTCGGATCGCCTTTCCTGTTGCTGCCGTAAGTGAACGCATTCACGGCGCGGCGTCCGTCCAGACCCGACCTGAGATCCTCAGGCAGCGCATCGTAGGCCGCGAACAGATTGGAGAATACCGTCTCACCGCCCCATGTCGGCACCTCGACGGCATAGAGCAGCGTCGCCTTGGTCGGGACCTCGCGATGGATGGTGTCGTGATGAAACCACATCTCGCCGTCCGGGTGCGCGCCGATCGGCTTGCCGTCCTCGCGGATGTTGGAGATCAGCATGATCTCGGGCAGCGTCTGGCGCTGGGTCGCGGACTGAAACTCCTTGGGCCGGGTGTATGCGGCGCACTTGCCGAACTGCGCGGTAGCTTCGACCAGTTGCTTCTGATCGAGCTGCTGGCCGCGGAATACGGCGACGCAGTGATCGGTGAAGATCCGCCAGATGCGGGCGACATCGCCCTGTTGCAGCGGCCGGGTCAGGTCGACGCCCAGGATCTCGGCGCCGGTATGTCGTGAGAGCGGCTTGAATTCGACCATCGGCAGCCTCGATGAAGGTCATGTCCAGGGCGGACAAGTCATCGTATGCCGATGCCGGTACCGGTCAAGAGCACGCACGACAGCGCAGCAGGAACTGCGGTTCGCTATGGGGAAGCGACGAGAGCTGAAACGACGGGATCCCCCTCGCAATTTCGAGTGACGAGAGGGATCTTCGCCTGACTACCGCAAATCCGGCGGCACGGCTTCGGCCTTGAGGGCGGCGATGACGTCGTCGAGCGGGAGCACCTCGCTCTTCTGACTGCCGAGCCGGCGCACGGAAACGGTGCGCTCCTCGGCCTCACGCTTGCCGACCACGAGCAGCACCGGCACCTTGGTCACCGAGTGCTCGCGCACCTTGTAATTGATCTTCTCGTTGCGCAGATCGACCTCGGCCTTGAGGCCGGCCTTGCGCAAGGCGGAGGCAACCTCGGCGGCATAGGCGTCGGCGTCCGAGACGATGGTGCAGACCACCGCCTGCAAAGGTGAAAGCCACAGTGGGAAATGCCCCGCCACGTTCTCGATCAGGATGCCGGCGAAACGCTCCAGCGAGCCGAACATGGCGCGATGGATCATCACCGGCGTGCGCTTCTGGCTTTCGGCGTCGATGTAGAACGCGCCGAACCGGGCCGGCAGGTTGAAGTCCACCTGCGTGGTGCCGCATTGCCATGTGCGCCCGATCGCATCGCGCAGGTGATACTCGAACTTCGGGCCGTAGAACGCGCCGTCGCCTTCGGCGATCGAGGTCTTGATGGCGCGGTTGTGCCCGGCCATGCTGTCGAGCACGTCCTTCATGGCGGCTTCCGCCTTGTCCCACAGCTCGTCGGCGCCGACACGTTTCTCGGGCCGGGTCGCCAGCTTGATGTGGATGTCCTCGAAGCCGAAGTCCTCGTAGATCGACAGCATGAAGCGGTTGATCTCCAGGCACTGCTCGCGGATCTGCTCCTCGGTGCAGAAGATGTGGGCGTCGTCCTGGGTGAAGGCGCGGACACGCATCAGGCCGTGCAGCGCGCCGGACGGCTCGTAGCGGTGCACGATGCCGAACTCGGCAATCTTCAGCGGCAGCTCGCGATACGAGCGCAGGCCGTGCTTGAAGATCTGCACATGGCCGGGGCAGTTCATCGGCTTGATCGCGAACGTCCGCTCGTCCTCGGTCTCGGTGACGAACATGTGCTCGTGATAGGCCTCCCAGTGGCCGGAAGTCTCCCATAGCGAGCGGTCGAGCAATTGGGGCGAGTTGACCTCCAGATAGCCCTCGGCATCGCAGCGCCGCCGCATGTAGCCGATCAGCTTCTGAAACAGGGTCCAACCCTTCGGGTGCCAGAACACGGTGCCCGGTGCGTCGTCCTGGAAATGGAACAGGTCCATCTCGCGGCCGAGCTTACGGTGGTCGCGCTTCTCCGCCTCTTCCAGCATGTGGAGATAGGCTTTGAGCTCGTCGTCCGCGGCCCAGGCGGTGCCATAGATGCGCTGAAGCTGAGGGCCCTCGGCATTGCCGCGCCAATAGGCGCCGGAGATGCGCTGCAGCTTGAAGGCCTTGCCGATCTGGCCGGTCGAGGTCATGTGCGGGCCGCGGCACAGGTCGAACCACTTGCCCTGGTGGTAGATCTTGACGTCCTCGTTCTCAGGGATGGCGTCGACCAGCTCGACCTTGAAGTGCTCGCCCATGTCGCGGAACACCTGCTTGGCCTTGTCGCGCGGCCAGACCTGCTTGGTGAACGGCTCGTTACGGGCGATGATCTCGTGCATCTTCTTCTCGATGCGGGCGAGGTCGTCGGGGTGGAACGGCTCCTCCTTGGAGAAATCGTAGAAGAACCCGTTCTCGATCACCGGACCGATCGTGACCTGGGTTCCGGGAAACAGATCCTGCACCGCCTCGGCCATCACGTGCGCGCAGTCGTGCCGGATCAGCGACAGCGCTTCCGGGTCGGTGCGGGTGATGAACTCGATGGCGACGTTGCGCTCGATGGGATCGGCAGCATCGGAGAGCTCGCCATCGAGCATCATGGCAACCGTCCGCTTGGCCAGCGATGGCGCAATCGATTTCGCCACCTCGATGCCGGTGGTGCCGGCCTTGACCTTGCGCTGGGCGCCGTCGGGAAATGTCAGGATGATGTCAGTCACGGTGATGTCTCCTCTCACTCGCTGCCTACGAATGCAGGTAAGGGGTGCCGGACGGTGCCTAACGGCGCGAGCCCGGCGGTGGGGCCACCGGGCTCAATGTCGATTCACTCGGCTACGGCGGCCGGCTCTCGCCTACTCGCTCGCACCGATTAGAGCAAGTGTCATGTTGCATCCGCCGCAGGGACGGCGGCTGACGACGAACCGTTCCGGCTACTCGGCCGCGACGGCTACCGACTTCTCGTAGCTTTCCGAACCCAGGCCGTTGTCGAAGATGCCGTGGTCGGCGATCCACTTGAACGTCGCGTCGAAGGTCTCCTTCGTGTACGGCTCGAACACGATGCGCTCGCCGGGCCCCCAGCGGCGGACGTCCATCTGCGCATGATACTTCTCCGGGAACTCGTTCAGGTAGTATTTGAGGTACCTGTCGGGCCGCACGTCGATGTCGTGCTGGGCGCGCTGCAGCGCCTTCATGTACTTCTTGACGTCCTGCGGATCGGGATCGCCGTTCAGGAAGGTCGCGATCATGAAGGTGGTGTCGATCACCTTGCGGAAACCAAGCTGCTCGGCGAAGTAATACGGACCCGAGAACAGCGCGCAGGCCGGCGAGCTGCCCTCCAGAAGCCTGTCCATACGGGCGAACAGCAAGCCGTCGGCGAAGTTCAGACTGATCTTGTCCTGCGGCATGTACTGCTCAAGCGCCTGGATCGTCGAGTAGTGCGAGCCCGACTGGTAGCCGACGGAGATCGGGACACCGGCAAGGTCTTCCGGAGTCTTCACCGGCGAATCCTTGGGCACGAAGATGCCGGCCGTGGAGACGGAATAGCAGCCGGGATAGAGCTTGCCGTGGTCCTTGGCGGCCGCCACCGCGACCGTCCAATGGCAGGCGCAGGAGACGTTGGATGTGCGGCCTGCTTCCAGCGACTGGAAGGCTCCGACGCGGTCGCCCTTGTCGTGGTGCTTTCCTCCCGATTGCCGGATGTGCTCCTCGAACACATAGTCGAGGCCTTCCTCCTTAAAGTAGCCCTTCTCCTCAGCCACCCACTCGTGCAGGCGGAAGTGCGGCTCGATGATGAATTTGGCCATGGTCGTTTCTCCTCTCGGTTTAATCAATCGGCTGCTGCCTGCGAGCTTCGCTCACTCGGCGGCGGCCGGCTTTGCCTTGCGGTTCTTGCCGGCCCAATAGTCCGGGTCGGCCTTCGACTTCTGCAGCGCCTCCATGCTTTCGAAGCCGGGCGCCATGGAGCCGTGGGTTCCAGCCAGAATCTGATGATGCTCGATGTTGAGCGTGCGGAGCCACCGCTGCTGGCCCATGGTCAACGCCACGAAATAACCGATCTCGACCAGCTCCGGCTCGCTGAAGTGCGCATGCAGACGTTTCCAGAACGCGTCATCCGTGGCGAGATCCCAGGTGATGGCTTCGGCGTAGGATAGCGCCGCCTTCTGGCGCTCGTCATAGCGCGTGGACGATTCGAAATTGAGCAGGTCCTTCACGTCGTCCTCGATCACGCCGGAACTGCGGGCCTTGATCGAGCGCTGGTTGCCGCAGAACTCGCAGTTGACGGCGCGCGAGACGTAGAGGCGGCAAAGCTCTTTGACCGCATGATCGGCAACGCCGGTATGAAAGACGTCGCGCCACGAGTTGGCGAACGACCAGAAGACTTTGGGCACATGCGCGCGCACGGCCTGGCTCTCGGGCCGCGGGGTGCCCTCGCGGCGGCAGCGGTCGAGTTCGGCAAGCATCGCCGCATCGGTGATGGTCTCGGGACGGACGTAGCTGATGCGTGGTCCAGTATCCGGCATTGCGGTATCCTCCTTTTCGTTTTTTGAAACCCGGCTTTGTTCAGCAGCAGCCGTTGGTTTGCCGGCCGCGGCCGCGTTCCGAAACACGCCGCGTCCGGATCATCTTGACGTGATCGTCCATCAGCTTCCGCGCGCCCGCCGCATCGCGCATGATGATCAGGCTGGCGAGTTCCTTGTGCACATCCAGAATGCGGCGGGCGACGGCGGGCGTCAGCGTCGTATTGCGCAACGGCCAGGCGACGTGATCGAGCGAGACGAGCTGATTGACCAGCACACGGTTGTGCGACGCTTCCGCGACCGCGAAGTGGAATGCGCGGGACAGGCGCGTGTACTCGTCGCGCTGGCCGAGCGCGGCTTCCGCCTCGCGCAACAGCTGCTCGATTCTGGCGTGATCCGCCTTGATGGCGTTCTCTGCGGCAAGCTCGGCTGCCATGCACTCGATGGCGCGCTGGGCGTCCAATACCTCCTCGGCGCCGACGCCGATGAGATCGAGCTGTATCGCCAGCGCCTCGGCAAACAGCCGCGGATTACCGCCGGCGATGCGTGCGCCGCCGCCCTTGCCCATCCTGATCTCGGCAATGCCCAGCGCCTGCAGCGACCGCAGCGCATCACGAGCGACCATCCGGCTGACGCCGTACTGCGCGGCAAGCTCTTTCTCGGTGCCGATGGCATCTCCGGCCTTGAGCTGCCGCTCCAGAACAGCATGGCGGATGTCGGCGATGATACGGGCCGAGAGCGATTCAGACCGCCCCGCGACGAAGTGGTCGTAGGTGCGATCGGCGGTCGCCATGGCGGTCGTCGGTCTGCCGGTGCGGCGCATGAGAGGCGGAGCCTCCGCTAAAAGACATTAAAGATATTATCTTTTAGCGCGGACGAAGGCAAGCCGCTTTGCGGCATGTGCAAATGTCGCCCGTCGTATAATCGATAACGGCGCCGCGGCGCGCTGCTTACGGGCGCCAGCCGTAGGACGCGGCGGCGTCTTCAGCGCTCACGAGACATTGCGCAACGTCGGCTGCGACGGCGGTCCTGTTGCGCTCCAGCGGATCGCCGTAACCGCCGCCGCCTGCGGTCTCGAAGGTCACGCGGTCCCCGGGCTTCAATTCAATCTCGGTGCCCTTGAGGACGACGCGCTCGCTGCCATCCAGCGACCTGATGCACGCGGTATTCGGGCGTCCCTCGCCGCCGCCGGCGATACCCCAGGGCGGGCATTCGGTGCGTTCGCAGTTGATCGTCACCTTGCAGGGAACAAGGACGCGATAGGTGAGACGCACACCGAGCCCGCCGCGGTGCTTTCCGGGTCCGCCGGAATCTTCGCGCAATGCATGCTCCTCGACGATGACGGGGTAGCGGATTTCCTGCAGCTCCACGGGGGAATTGCGCACATCGCCCTGGCAGACGGAAACGCTGGCATCCTCGCCGTCCTCGTGCGGACGGCCGCCCCAGCCGCCGCCGAAGATGTTCATCAGCAGAAACCGCGACCCGTCCTGGCGATAGCCATAGAACGAGCAGCCGCCCATGTCGCCCTTGTGCGCCGCCGGCACGACATCCGGCAGGGCGGGGGCGAGCGCCTTCAGGATCGTGTCGATGGTGGTCGGCAGCGCGATCGACCAGAGACCGATGGCAGCGGGCGACTTCGCATTCACAACCGTACCTTCGGGGCTGACCACTTCGAGCGCGCGGAAACAGCCTTCGTTGACGTCGAGGTCCGGCGAGGTCAGCGCCTTGAAGGCGACGCGCGCCGCGGAGACGCCGCCGGAATAGCCGGAGTTGAGCGGACCGGGCGTCTGCGGGTTCATGTCGGAATAGTCGACCGTCAAGCTCGAGCCCTCGACCTTCACCGTCACCTTGATGCGCACGCGGTTGCCGGTCCGGCCGTCGTTGTCGAGGAAGCTTTCGGCCGTGTACACACCATCGGGGATGCTCTCGATCACGCTGCGCACCTTGGCGTCGGCCTGCTCCCAGATGCGGTCGACGGCGGCTTCGACGGTGGCCCGCCCATAGCGGCCGATCAGTTCGCCGTAGCGGCGCGCGCCAAGCTGGGCACAGGCGATCTGGGCGCGCATGTCGCCCAGCGCAGCCTCGGGGAAACGCGTGTTGTCCTTGATGATCTGCCATAGCGTTTCGTTGCGCCGGCCTTCCTCGTAGATCTTCAAGGACCGCATCTGCAGGCCTTCGGCGAAGATCTCGCTGGTCGCATAAGATCCAAAACCGATCCGCATGCCGCCGATATCGACCCAGTGCGCACGCGACGCCGCGAAGGCGACCAGCTCGCCGTCATGGAAACAGGGCGCGTATAGCACGACGTTGTTCAGATGCTGTCCGCAGACCTGGCCGTGATTCATGATCATCACATCGCCCGGCTTGAAGCCGTCGAGACCATAGCGCGCGATGCCGTCCTCCACGGCGACGCCGAGATCGGCGAGGAAGATGGGCAGCCCGCCGCGATTCTGCGAGATCATGCGTCCCTTGGTATCGATCAGGCCGCAGCAGAAATCGCGCACCTCATAGATCATCATGTTGTAGGCGGCTTTGCACAGCGCCATCGCCATTTCGTCGGCATACGCGACAACCGCGTTGCGGACGACCTCGACGGTGATGGGATGGGCGGCGGGCGTGTTCGGTGTCGTCATCTGGGCACTTCCATCAAGCAAGATCGACGATGAGGTGGCCGCAACGATCGACCGCGACGCGATCGCCCGGGTGGATCAGAACGGTCGAGTTCGGCTCCTCGATCACCGCCGGGCCTTGGCAGGTGAAACCGGCAGGCAGCGCAGGCCGCCACAGGATGCGTGTGTCGAGCGGCTGATCGGGATCGGAGAAGATCACGGGACGCCGCCGTTCTTCGGCCTGTGCTTCGGGCTGCCAGGCTGCGGTGAGCCAGGTCTCGGCCAAGGTATCCTCGCGCGCCGCTGTCACCACGAGGCGAACGTTGACGATCTCCAGGTTCTCTTCGATGGCTGCCTGCCCGTAGCGCTTGTCATGCTCGATATCGAAGCGGCGTCTGACATCCCGGGTCTCGCCGGTCAGCGCCTCGGGACCGGCGACAGGGATTTGCAGCGCGTGCTCCTGACCGACGTAGCGCAAATCGGCGAAGAAGCGGAATGCGGCCTGGCTTGCGTTCACGCCGTCCGCCGAAGCCTGCGCGCTGCCGGCTTGGCGCAGTTCGTTGAAAGCGGCTTCGACCTGCCTCCTGTCGAGTGCGCCGATGCGGCCGACCAGGGTACGCACGAAATCCTGCCGCCACGATGCCATCAACATACCGAGCGCGGAGAAGTTGCCGGGAAGCTTGGGGATCACCACACGCGGGATGAAGATCTCGCGGGCAATCGACAATGCGTGCAACGGACCGGCGCCGCCGAAAGCGATCATCGTCGTGTCGCGCGGATCGACGCCCTTGTTGACGGATACGGCGCGCACCGAAAGCGACATCGCTGCGTCCGCGATCTGGGCAATACCGAGCGCAGCCTCCCCGATGCCGAGGCGGAGCGGACCGGCGACTTTCTCCGCAATCGCCGCACGCGACGCGGCGACGTCGAGCTTCATATTGCCGCCGAGAAAACGCTCCGCACCGATGCGGCCGAGCACGAGATCGGCATCCGTCACGACCGGGTCCGGCGACCCGCGCCCGTAGCAGGCTGGGCCGGGATCGGCGCCTGCACTGTGCGGGCCGACATGCAGTCCGCCAGCCTCGTCGACCCAGGCGATCGATCCGCCGCCGGCACCGACCTCGACGATATCGACGACAGGGAGTTGCATCGGCTGACCGCTGGCCTCGCCGCCGATCACATAGCCTTCCTCGATGGGAGCCTCGCCATCGGCGATCAGGGTCGATTTCGCAGTCGTGCCGCCCATGTCGAAGCCGATGGCGCGCACAATGCCGAGGTGCCGCGCCAGACGGCCGGCGGCGATCATGCCCGCCACAGGGCCTGATTCCATCATTGCGACCGGCTGGGCTCGCGCGTGCCGCACGCCCATCACGCCGCCGTTGGAACGCATGATGTGCAGCTTGCCGGTGAAGCCCTCGCCTTGCAGATAAGCCTCAAGCGTGCCGAGGTAGGTGGAGACACGAGGGCCGACGTAAGCATTCAGCACAGTCGTCGAGGTTCGCTCGTACTCGCGGAATTCGCGCAGGATCTCGTGACTGAGGGTAACGAACATCGCCGGGTACGCTGCCCGCAGGTTCTCGCCAAGCTTCGCCTCATGCGCCGGATTGGCCCAGGAATGCAGCAGGCAGACGGCGACGGCCTCGACGTCGAGGCGGCCGACAGCAGCGACCACGCTGGCGACCTGCTCCGTATCGAGATCAATGAGGACGGAGCCGTCCGGGCCAATTCTCTCGGCGACCTCCAGCGTCAGGTTGCGTGGCACCAGGGGCTTGGGCCGATGAAAATCGAGATTGAAGGCCTCGATGCGGTTGCCGCGCCCAATGGCATAGACGTCGCGAAAGCCTTTGGTGGTGACGAGCGCCGTCCGCGCGCCCTTGCGTTCCAGCACCGTATTGATCGCGATGGTGGCGCCATGCAGGACTTCATCCAGCGCGGCGAGGCTGCAGTCCGCGATTCTGAGGCTGTCGGCGACGCCGCGTGTGGGATCAGCGGGGGTTGTCGAGGTCTTGGCCGATACGATACGGCCGTCGATGCAACCGACAAGGTCCGTGAATGTGCCGCCGATGTCGACGCCGACGATGCTCATGAGGAGCCCTTCGCTCGATCCGATCCGGCGCGGACGCCGGCCCTGGTTGTTCCCGCGCGGATATAAGCGACAGATCGGGGGCTCGGGCAAGTGCCGGCAAGGCCCCCGGCCACCTCCTCGGCACGATCAGCCGACCAGCCCCTCCATGTCGCGGCGGAGAACGGTGCCGGGCAAAGCGCCGGTATGAGTGGCGTTCTCGACCACGACTTGCCCGTTGACGAGGACGGTGGTGCGCAGGCCGGTCGGGTACTGGTGGGGCTTCGTGTAGGTCGCCTGGTCCTTGAAGTCGGCCGGGTCGAACATGGTCACGTCGGCGCGATAGCCCGGCTTCAGGAGACCCCGGTCGCGCAGGCTCAGCGCCCGGGCGGTGCCGCCCGTCATCTTGTTGACGGCCCGTTCGAGCGGAAGGATGCCGCGCTCGCGGACGTAGTGGTTCAGTACCTTCGGGAACGTACCGTAGAAGCGCGGATGCGGCAGACCCTGCGAGACGGTGCCATAGGTGGCGACGCAATTGCCGTCGGAACCGACGAACGGCTCAGGCGCTTCCATGATAGCGGCGATATCATCCTCCGAGATCGACGTCACCAGCACGCGGGTCGCCGCCTTGTCCTCGATCATGTAGTCGCAAATCGTATCGATCGGGTCCTGACTGCGCTCGGCAGCCAGCTCGCCGAACTTGCGGCCCGCGAACTGGGGCAGGTTCGGCGTGATCGAAATCTGAATGCAATCCCAATTCTCGATGCGGCCCCAGTTGTTGAGGCCGTCGCGTTCGATGTCGGCGCGGATGCGATCGCGCGTCTCCTTCAGCGCAAGCCGGTCAAGCATCGCCTGCTGCCCGCCGGCCTGGACCCACTGCGGCATCAGGTTCTTGAGCGGATTTGAGCCCGCCGCATACGGATAAGCGTCGCAGTCGATCCTGAGACCGCGCGCACGCGCCTTCGCCAGCATATCGAGCGCGGTCCTGGCCTTGCCCCAGTTATCGAGGCCGGAACACTTGAAGTGCACGATCTGGACATGGACGCCGGTCTGCTCGGCGAAGTCGATCGACTCCTGCACCGATTCAAGCACCTTGGCGGACTCATCGCGCAGATGGGTGAAATACAGGGCGTTGTAGCGCTTCAAGACCTTGCCGAACGCGATCATCTCTTCCGGCGCCGCGTAGGATCCGGGCGAGGTGAACAGGCCCGACGACATGCCCAGCGCACCGGCCTTGAGCCCGCTCTCGAGCAGGGCGATCATCGCGTCGAACTCCGCCTGGGTGGGGGGACGGTTGTCCATGCCCATCACCATCAGCCGCAAGGTATTGTGGCCGACCAGCATACCGGCGTTGACGGCGGTGGCCGGGAACGTGTCGAGGTAGTCAGGGAAG
>JBFWYV010000139.1:0-11963 GCA_050186055.1 Hyphomicrobiaceae bacterium
AACACGCTGACCGCCGGCGTCGAGACACTGAACGTGGCGAGCATGGGTGTCCTGGAGCCGGCCGACAAGGCGACGACGAAACTGCAGCCGATCCTGAAGACGTCCGAACGCTCTATGATCGTCGATTCGTCGAAGATCGGCCTGCGGCCTGATCCGCTCGATCTGCTGCGCAACTATAAGCCTGGCGGCAAGCCGCTGATCGTTGCTGCGCGGCTGACGGGAGACATCAAGACGGCCTTCCCCAACGGGCCTGCCAAGGCCGATGGCGACAAGAAGGGCGACGCTGACAAGAAAGCGGGGGACAACAAGGCCGCAGACGAGAAAGTCGCGGATAACAAGACCGCGAGCGGGAAGGCTGCGGACAAGCCGAGCGACGGCAACGCGGCGAAGGATGCCAAGGCTACCAAGGAGGCCACCAAGGACGTTGCGAAGGATGCGGCGACTGCCAAGGATGCCAAAGCCAAGGCTGCCGAAGGCAAACCGGCGCCGGGTCAGGTCACGTCCGGCAAGATCAATGCGGTCATCATAGCCGATACCGACCTGCTGCATGACCAGTTCTGGATCGACGAGCATGATTTCCTCGGCCAGCGCATCCAGATTCCCACCGCCCACAACTCCGTCTTTGTCGTCAATGCGATCGAGAACCTGACCGGCGGCGAGGCGCTCCGCGACCTGCGCGGCCGTGGCGTGAAGCCGCGTCCGTTCGTTGTGGTCGATAACATCCGCCGCGACGCGGAAGGCAGGTTCCGCCGCGAGCAGGAATCGCTGGAGAAGAAGCTGAAAGACGTCCAGACCAAGCTCGCCGGCGTCGAACAGAAAGGCGAGGGCGGCAAGGTCATCATCTCGGACAAGGATCGCGAGACGATCGAAAAGTTCCGTACCGAGATGCTTGCGATCCGCCGGCAACTGCGTGACGTCAAGCTCAACATGCGCCAGGACATCGACCAGCTCGATACGACGCTGAAGTTCATCAACATCGCCGCTGTACCGCTGCTCATTGGCTTCGGCGCAATCGGCCTCGCCCTGTTGCGCCGTCGGTCCGACCGTGCGTCTCGCGGCAATGGGACTCGCAATGGAGGGGTAAGCTGATGTCGCCGAAGCTGTTCACGGGACTTGGTATTTGCGCCGCCGTCCTGCTGGTGGTGGCTGCAATCGTCAATGCGACGAGCGATCAGTGGTCGAGTGGCGTGCCCACAGGAACCAAGCTGTTCCCACAGCTTGCAAGCAACCTCGAGTCGGCGCGCACGCTCACCATCAAGCGCGGCGACAAGACGCTCGTGCTGGAACGCAAAAGCGATACCGAATGGGTGGCGAAGTCGAGCAGCGGCTATCCGACCCAGGCGGATAAGATCCGTGCCCTGACCGCCAAGCTCGCCGACGCGGAGCTGGTCGCGCCCAAGACGCGCATGCCGGAGCGGTTCTCGCTGCTCGATCTCGCTGACGTGGGCAAGGATGCAAAATCGCGTCTCATCACCGTTGCCGGCAACGACGGCAAGACAATCGCCGAAGTGATCATCGGCAAGCGCAGCGTGGAACAGTTCGGTGCGGGCAAGGGCGGCACCTACGTGCGCAAACCCGGCCACAGCGAAACCTGGCTCATCAACACCGAGATCGATGTCAATCCCGACGTCAACCAATGGGTCGACACCACCGTATTCGAGGCCAAGATCGCCGACGTCAAGCGTGTCACCGTCGAGCGGCCCGGTGAGCCGGGCATCGTAATCGAGCGCGAAGCGGGCAAGCCCGCCAACAAGGACGGCTACAAGCTCGTCGACATGCCGGCCGGCAAGGCCCTGAAGACCGACTATGTGCTGGAAGACGTCATCAATTCATTCGCGCGCGTCGAGCTTGAGGACGTCAGGAAGCCTGCGGCGGCACCTCAGCCTGCAGCGGCCGGTGCCCAGCCCGCCGACGCAAAGGCGAGCACGCAGAAGGCGGCGTTCGAGAGCGAAAAAGGCCTGAAGATCACGCTCGACGTGACCGGCAAAGGCGACCAGCACTGGGCGCGCATCAAGGCGTCGGGCACCGGCGATGCGAAGGCGGAAGCCGACAAGATCAATGCGAAAGTCGCGGATTGGGAGTTCCGCCTTCCATCATGGAAGTACCAGCAGATGTTCAAGAAGCGGGACGATCTGCTGAAGGATGCAGCGCCGCCGGCAGCAGCCAAGACGACCCCGCCGCCTGAGACCACACCTGCACCAGCAGCGGCAAACTAGGGCCAACTGCATCATTGCGGAGACTGAGACCGCGGCGGCATCGGCAGCCGCGGCGAACTGATTTGAGTTCGGACGATTTGCCGTGATCAGGTGTGCGGCTGCATCAGTGTCTTCGCAATTCTCGCAATGTTCAAAAGCTCAAGCCCTTCATCCGCGTTATCCACCAGCCTCCACAGGAAAGCCACCTTTGCCAATCCGGCGCGCGACACGTGCTGCTCCGCGATGCTAGGTCCTTCCTCGGGGAGCGTGCTCGTCTCGACCGTGGCGGGGAGGTCGAGCCGACAGGCCGCAAAAGCCTTGATCGGTCACGACGCCGCTCCCCCGCTTCAATCCTCAATCGATGGCAGGCGCCCAGGCACCGGCAGGCGGAACCATCGCTCGACTGCGCCTTCTCCTGGGCAGCCTGTTGGCGCTCGATGATTGCGATCGCGTCCTACAGCGGCGCAACTACGCATGGCCGCTGTAGTTGACGAGGTGGGAGAGTTCGATGCCGAGCTTGGAAAGCGCGCGGTCGTACTTGAACTCGAGATCGGCATCGAACACGAGATCGCTGTCGGCCGCGCACGAGAGCCAGCCATTGGCCTGGATCTCGTCTTCGAGCTGCCCGGCCTTCCAGCCGGCATAGCCGAGCGTGAGAATGGCGCGGTGCGGGCCGCGTCCGCGCGCCATCGCCTTGAGGATGTCGATCGTATTGGTCAGCGACGTCTCGCCATCGATGGCCAGTGTGGAGTTGCCGCCGGAATAGTCGGCGCTGTGCAGCACGAAACCGCGTCCGGTATCGACCGGGCCACCGATCTGAACCGGCATCGACAGCAGGCCGGCAGGGATCTTTTCCTTGTCTCCGTTCTTCAGAACCCCGAGCTCGCTCAGCAGCTTCGGGAACGAGACGCTGTCGGCGCGCTGATTGATGATCAATCCCATCGCGCCCTCTTCGTTATGCATGCACATGTAGACGACCGAACGCGAGAAAATCCCGCCGGTCAGCGTCGGCATCGCAATCAGGAGCTGCCCCTCAAGGAAGCCGGTCCTGACCGCCTTTCGCCGCTTTCTCGAAGCCGCTGCTGTCATAAATCCGAGACTAGACCGATGCGAAGGGGGATGTGAAGCGCGTTCTTCCCTGAGACTCCGAAGCTGCACCGCCCGGTTCTGCTCGATCATCCATTCGTGACTCCGTGTGAATTGCCCTGCACCCTCAAATTGCGGCATAACAGCTTCGTCGATATGGCCGGAACCATGCGGAATGCACCACTACTTGCAGATGCGAGGCCGAGTGTGGGCGGTCACGTCCTGGCTGCTCGGATTGACTGGCGTCAGAACGGTTGCCCCGGGCGCCGTTCTTGTTGCCGGCCTGGCTCTGGCGGTGCCCTCCGCGAACGCACAGGGCGTATCGCTGCCCTGGGCGCAGTCGCCATGGATGCAGTCGCACGGTTCCAAGGCGCGGCTGATAGGCGGCACGCTGACGGCGGCCGGCGGCCGCAAGCACCTGCTGGCCGGGCTTGAGATACGCCTCGACGAGGGCTGGAAGACCTATTGGCGCAACCCCGGCGATGCGGGCGGCATGGCCCCGAATCTGTCCTGGTCGGGTTCCCGGAACCTGGCCAGTGCTCGCGTCTTGTATCCGGCGCCACACCGGTTCGTGGACGCCGCCGGAGAAACGATCGGCTACAAGCATGGCGTCGTGCTTCCGGTGGAGATCGCGGCGAGCAACCCTGCAAAACCGGTCATGCTGGCGCTGCGGGTCGAGTATGGCGTGTGCCGGGAAATCTGCGTCCCAGCCGAAGCCAGGTTCGAACTTACGATTACGCCGGGCCATGCGTCGGTGCCGCAGCAACTGGCCAGCGCGCTGTCTGCCGTCCCATCGCCGGCAGCAGGAGAAGGCCTGCATCTGAAGTCTGCCGCCGCGGTCCTTTCCGGCTCGTCGCCGCACCTGAGTTTCGATATCACCGGGGCGACCGGCGCAGGTGTGGACTTGTTCGTCGAAGCTCCCGGCAACATCTATCTGCCGATGACGACGAAGGCGGGGCAGCCCTCGCAGGGCATCCAGAGATTCAGCATCGACTTGCGCAATGTCGACGACATCAAGCTGCTCCCAGGCAAACGGCTGCGATTGACGATGACGGGGCCTACCACGTCCACCGAGCAGGCGTGGATCGTTCCCCAGGCTGACCGGCCTGCTGCCGCTCACCAATAGCCGCGGCGTCAAGTGCCTCTCGCCTTTCGGCAGCGCATTCTGTTAACTAGGCGCGCAGCCTGCTACACCGGCGGCATCAGCAGAACAACAGGCCAACCCCGGAGTGACCATATGGCGAACGTGCGCCCCAAGACAGTCGTCGACATGAAGCTGAGCGGCGTTTCCGAAAGTCACGCCCGCTCGCGTATCAACGGACGCGACGTTGTCGTACTGATCGACGAGCCCAAGGAGCGGGGCGGCACCAACCAGGGCCTGACGCCGACGGAGACGCTGATCGCCTCGCTGATCGGCTGCACGAACGTGGTCGGGTCCCGCATCGCCGAGAAAATGGGCCTCCATGTCGAAGATCTCAAAATCGAGGCCGATGCCCAGTTCGACCGCCGCGGCGTCATGCTGGAGGAGGAGATCGCAGTGCCGTTCCCGGCGGTCAAGCTGACGATCTCCTGCCGTTGCAATGCGACGCCGGAACAGCTCGATCAGTGGAAGCGGGACCTTGCGCGCTTCTGCCCGGTCTCCAAGGTAATACGCGGCAGCGGCAGCACCGTCAGCGAAGTCTGGAACGTCAGCCCGCTTTAGAACGCGAGATCCACGTGCAGTGCCGCCGCTCCCGGCTGTCGCTGGATCGTCGGCTGCAGCAATCCTGCGGAGCAAAGTCGATGCACAAAAGAAAGCCGCTGTTCGTATCCGTGCCAGCGGCGATGGTTATCCTTGCATTGGGCATCGAGCCCGCCGCGACTGCGCAAAAGGGTGAGGACAATGGTCTGTCGCCGCATCGGGCGGTCTACGACTTCACGCTGTCGGACGCCCGCTCCTCCAACTCCGTGAGCTCGCTTTCCGGACGGATGGTCTATGAGCTCACCGGCTCGAAATGCGACGGCTATACGCAAACGATGCGGTTCGTAACGCTGTCGTCGTCGAGGTCCGGAGAGAGCACCCTGAGCGATCAGCGTACCGTCACCTGGGAGGATCCCAGCGCTCAAAGCATGCGGTTCCAGTCAAGCCAGTATCGTGACCGCAAGCTTGTCGAGCAAACGGCCGGCAGCGCCAAGCGCGGCAGCAATGGCGACGACATCAGCGTCGAAATTACGCTTCCCAAGGATGCCAAGGCCGCGATCGGCAAAACGGCAATGTTTCCCGTCCAGCATTCCATGAAGCTGCTCGATGCCGCCCGGCGCGGTGTCAAGAGCTTCAAGGCAGACTATTACGACGGTGCCGAGGGCGGCGAGAAAAGCTATGTCGTCGTCGCCTTCATCGGCGTACGCAAGCCGCCGGCCCACAACAAGACGCTTTCGAAAAAGGGTCAGGCCAAACTGCTCGATGGCACAGCCGCCTGGCCGGTCTCACTGAGCTACTACGAGCATGGCTCGCAGCACACGGATGCGGTGCCGGTCTACGAGATGTCGTTTCTGTTCTATGAAAATGGCGTCTCCCGCCGCCTGATGATCGATAACGGCGACTACATCATCAAGGGCGAGCTGTCGGGCCTCGAAATACTCGATCCGATGCCATGCCGGCAGTAGCGTGTCGGCGTTAGGGAACTGCCGCGACCTGCCACGATCCCGCTGAACTCCTCGGCAGAATTGCGCTTGCCACCGAGTGGCCGCGATTCGGCGCAACACATGCGCAACGCCCCTTTTGCTCCTACTCGCGAGTTGCCGACATGATCCGTGGTAAGCGCCACCTTCCCCAACGCTTGATCTGGTTGCTTGCGCTGCTCGGCGGCGTCTGTTGCGGCGGCAGCGCGCTGCACGTCTCGGACCGGGCCTGGGCCCAGGCGCAGCCGTCTCCGGAAGAGCAAAAGCGAAAGAAGAACGAACAGAACAAGAAACGGCCCAATCAGCCGCAGCAAGGTCGGTCCGAGCGTCCTCGTGGAACACCTCCCGGAAAGCCGCCCGGCAAAGCCGCGAGTCCGTCGCCGCGAGGTCGCAGTGGCGGCACAGCCACCGGTCATCCCCCCGCCAAGTCACAAGGCCAGCCGCGGGTCATTCCACCACGTCAGACACAGCCACGCGGCAGCGCCGGGACACCGGCGCAGAAAGGTCCACCTCAGCCGCACAAGCGCCAGGCCGGACCGGATAATCGCTTTCAGCACCGGCCTCCGAGCAAGACTCCATCCGCGCCCGGCAACCGCGTGACGGCCCCGGCGCCCGGCAACGCCAAGCAGCCACTGCCGCAGCAGAAGGGTCCGCCTCCGCCGCAGCTCAAGCGCCAGGCCGGGCCGGACAATCGCTTTCAGCGCCAGCCTTCGAGCAAGACTCCATCCGCGCCGGGCAACCGCGTCACCGCCCCCGCGCCCGGTAACGTCAAGCCGATGCCGCCGCGGCAAAAGGGCGGGGTTCGCCAAGCAACGCCGCCGGCTACGAAACAAGGTACGGGTCGCGGCGCTCCCAATAATTTTGCGCGTCCGCACCGACTGGAGGACGTCAAGCGCGGGCGCCGCGTGACCACCGGCCCGGGCGGAGCGAGGGTCATCGAAGAGCCCGGCAACCGGGTGATCATCCGCCAGAACAATCGCGTGGTCATCCGCCAGAACGAAATCACGCAGGTGCGCCGGTTCACGCCGAACGCGCAAGTCCAGAAACTGCCGAACGGCATCAACCGGACGGTCGTCGTAAGACCCGGAGGCGTGCGGGTCTTCAATGAAGTCGACGGCAACGGGCGCCTGCTGCGGCGCTACCGGCGCGATGGGTCGGGACGCGAAATCGTCCTCATCGACAACCGGCGCTTCTATCGCAACGTCGCAATCGGGGCCGGCGTCGCCGCTCTCGGTGTCGGCATCGCGCTCGCCCTGGCGCCGCCGACGGTCGCGATCCCGCGCAATCGCTACATCGTCGACTACGCCGACGCCAGCGACGACGACATCTACGATGCCCTGTCGGCGCCGCCGGTGGATCGGCTGGAGCGGGCCTACTCGCTCGAGGAGATCCGCTACAGCGAACCGCTGCGCGCCCGCATGCGGCGCATCGATCTGGATACCGTCAACTTCGAGTTCGGCTCGTTCGAGGTCCCTCCCGATCAATACCGCAAGCTCGAACGTCTGGCGCGCGGGATGCTCCGCATCATTGACCGCAATCCCGCCGAGGTCTTCCTGGTCGAGGGGCACACGGATGCGGTGGGCTCGGACGACGACAACCTCACGCTGTCGGACAATCGTGCCGAGGCGGTGGCCGACATCCTGATCCGCGAGTTCGACGTCCCGGCGGAGAACATCGTCACGCAGGGCTATGGCGAGCAGTTCCTGAAGGTCGATACCGACGGACCTGAGCACCTCAACCGGCGTGTCGCGGTCCGGCGGGTGACGCCGCTGCTGGGCCTGGCCGATCGCCGTTGATCGGCACCGCGTCCTCCTGCTCACTTGCCGAGCAGCAGGTCCTTGGCCTCGTTGATCTTGGAGGCCAGGTAGTCGGAGCCGCCGCGGTCAGGATGCATGCGCATCATCAGATCGCGGTGGGCCTGGCGGATCTGCTCTTCGCTGGCGCCTGGCCGCAGACCGAGGATTTCGTACGCCTCCGCGCGCGTCATGATGCCGCCGGCCCCCGGCTCGCTTTCCGCCCGGGACATATCCTCCCGCCACGTCGGATGCGCCTGGTCGAGCCAGGCTTCGATGATCTGTGCGGACTTCGGATCGGCAAACTTGCAGTCACGCCACATCAGAGCGAGCTCGGCCGGCGCCAGGCGTTCGAACGCGCGCCCCGCGAACACGCCTTTGAGCACGCGGCCGCGCATCATGCCGGTATCGTGATCCAGTTCCATCTCGAGATGGTCGGTAACGATCCGGGACGTATTGCCTCCGGTCGGAAAGCTGCGGGTCGACGACCACGGCATTCCCCTGCCGCCGAACAGCAGCCAGAAGCCCGCCATCGCCAGGGGAATGGCATAGGCCATCGCACCCCGGGCGCCGAGAACCGCCGCCCCAGCCAGCACAGCCACGCCGCCGATGGCGCGCAGCACGCGCGCGAGACGCGCAGTATTGACGGAGCGGAAGGCATGGAGCGCGAGCAGTACGAAAAAGAGTACTGCCAGTCCGATCAGAAAATATTGCATCGTCGGAGCAGTCCGCGCGGCTTTCCATACCGTCTCTTGGGCCCGCCTTACCTCATTTGCGAAATGAGCAGGCGCGCGCCCGAGCCATTCTTCTCGTGTGCCAGACGCTCCAAGGCACTCCGTCCGCCTGCGGCGTAAACCGCGACTGCCGACAGAAGCTCGCGCAACTGGCGTGCCGAGCCTGCATCGAAATGGCAATAGGCGCCCCTGGTCAAGCGCGCAATTTCCTTGAATGCGACTTGTGCCGTACGCTCATGCCCTTCCTGAAACACGAACACCGGCACGCCAAAGAGCGCGACCTCGCCGGCGGACTGCGCCAGGTCGTCGATGTTCTCCTCCATGGCATCGCCGACGTAGACCACCGCGCTCACATGCCCGGCCTCCGCCTCCTGGCGGACATGCCCCAGCACCTTGCCGATCTGGGTGTGGCCGCCCATGCAGCCGACGCTCGTCATCAGCCGGGCCAGCGCCTCGGGGTCCGAAACCCATTTCGACGACCGGCACTCACCGGCGCCGCGAAAATAGACGAGCTGGACATCGAGGCCGCCGACCTCCTTCACGGCCCGGAACATATCGGCCTGCAGCCCGAGCGCCAGGTCCCAGGTCGGCTGGCGGCTCATGGTGGCGTCCATGGCGAAGATCAGCCGCCCACGTCCGGCCTTGCCCGCGGAAGACAGCGACCGTATCCGCGCGACGAAGTCGGCGACCTCCGCATCGGAGGCCGCCGTTGCCGGTGCGTTCCCGGAACGCGGATCGAGCGCGCCGCCGGCCCGGACCGTCGCAGCCGAGACGTTCTCCGGCTTCGGAGCTCTGGCGGCCGAGGGCTTTTCGCCGGATCGTTTGCTCTTGTCGGGCATGGCTCAGGTTTTCAGGTCGAATCGCCGGCCGAGGCCTGTCAGTTCACGGTTCCATACACATGGGCGAACTCCGCCGTCTCCGCAACATGGCGCTGGTGTGCCGGGATCGGGAGCATCAGGCGGTCCGGCCCGCATGCCATGGCGATCCCGCTTGCCCGCGAGCCCCCGGTGTGGACAAAAAGCCACTTGCGGGTGGCACGGACCTTCGTCCACCATGACGCATACGTCGCAGATGATTGCTTTAGGCCATTCGGCACTACGGGAATTCGACTGTAATGCGTTTCTCCGTCGTGGTTCCAGTCCACAACAATGCCCGCCAGCTCAGGGACTGCCTGTCGAGCCTCTGCGACCTGGCCTACGACAAAAGCAGCTTCGAGATCATCGTCGTCGACAACAATTCCACGGACGACACCGCCGACGTCGCCCGCAGGTTTCCCGTCACCCTGCTGCACGAAACCGGCTTCCAGAGCTCCTACGCGGCCCGCAATTGCGCCATTCGCGCCGCCCGCGGCGAGCTCATCGCGTTCACCGACAGCGATTGCACTGCCGACAAGAACTGGCTCGCCGAAATCGACGCCGCCGGCGCGGGACATCAGACCGCAGGCTGCTTTGCCGGCGAGATCCTGTCCGCGCCTCCTGCCACGCTTGTCGAGCGCTTCTCCGACGACATCGGCCTGCTGCGTCAGCGCGGCCCGCTATCGGGCTGGCACTTCAAGCCCTACGCCCAGACCGCGAACGCCGTCTACCGCAGGCGCGTCTTCGACGAGATCGGCCTTTTCGATCCCGCCATGAAATCCGGCGGAGACGCCGCAATCGCCTGGCGCATGCTCGACAATACAGCGTATACGCTCGAATTCGTCCCCTCCGCGATCGTCTACCACCACCACCGCACCAGCGTTCCCGAGCTCTGGAAGCAGTTCCGCCGCTACGGCACCGGCAAGATGTCATGGGCGATGGCGCAGCCCGACTATACGCCGCCCGCGATCGCCAGGCTGGAGGCCGACGCCGTCGCCGCCCTCGAGACGGCGGTCGCCGCACTGGAAGGCGCCGACCTCGACGAGAAGGCGGCGGTCTATCCCGTCCTCCGCGCGGCGACGCAGATGGCGCACTTGTCCGGCTACCTGCAGGACCTGCTGACCACCCTGTCGCGCGGCATGCCGCTCGACGACATCCCCGCCCACGCCCGCACGCTCGCGCCCAGGTGCAACATCTGCGGCGCGACAGCCTTCGTGCCGGGCCCCAACAACCGCATGGTCGCGGGCCGCGCGCCGCAGTGCGCAGAATGCCACTCGCTCGAACGTCACCGGGCGCTTGCCGGCCTGATCGAAAGCTGGCGCGCCGATGACTTGCCCGAACGCACGCTCCTATCGTTCGGCGAGGCCCTGCCGCCGCGCCTCGCAGCGAAGTTCCGCTCAGCACGCGCGGCCCGCATCGGCGACACCGGGCTCGGCCGGCACGACGTGGTCGTCGTGCCCAGCTTCGCGACGCTCGCCCGCGGACGCCGCCTGCCCGACACGCTCGGCGCCATCGTCGAGCCGCTCAAGGACGACGGCACGCTGATCCTCATCGAGCGGGAAGACTCCAATATCGAACTGGGCGACGGCGGCCCGGAGCGCCAGATCCTCGCCGTGAACCAGCGCCTCCGCGACCTCATCGCCGAACATCTGCCGAATGTGAGTGTCTTTGACCTGGCCACCACGGATGCTGAAACGGCGACAGATTTGCGAATAATACAGGCGAGCCCGCGCAAGTCTTCGTCCCGCCTTGCGTCCTCCATCCAAAGCAGAGAGGCAACCCATGCTACCCCTCTCGCTTGAACGCGATGCCCCCGACTACGTCCTTGATGTCCTGGCCGAACACGGCAAAGCCTTCCTCAAGTGCCTTCATCGGCCCACCAACGTGGTCCGCAGCCGACGCGCCGAACCAGTCGTCATTTGCGTCATAAAAAATGAATGCGACCGGCTTCCCGATTTCCTCCGGCACTATCGCAGCCACGGCATCGAGCGCTTTTTCTTTATCGACAACGGCTCGACCGACGCCACCGTGGAACTCCTCACAAACCAGCCCGATTGCATCGTCTACCAGATCAAAGCTCCATTCGATTGGCGCAAGAAGCACGGATGGATCACACTTGCCATCGACATCATTGGACGTGGGCGCGACCAATGGTACATCTACGCCGATGCGGACGAGCACATTGTTTTTGACGGCATGGGCGGGACCACCTTCGGCGACCTCGCACGTCAGATGGAAAGCCGCGGGGTAACGCGCGTCCGCGGCATGCTCGTAGACATGTATCGCGATGGACCGCTCCTTGGCTCAAGCTACGAGCCCGGCTCCAGCTTGATCGAGGCATACCCGCTATTCGACGCCTCGGGCTACAAGGAAGAAAAATACAAGGAAATCATATCGAGAAAGGGCGGTCCCCGTCAGCGCGTATTCGGCACGGCCGATCCGGCATTCCGCCCCGAGTTGACCAAGTATCCCCTGTTCAAGCTTTCATCATACGACATCTTCGCCAATCCCCACCACATCTGGCCCTATTCCAAGAACTTTGCATCGCCCTGCGTCCTCGGCATCCTCCACTTCAAATTCCTGCCCGACACCATCAGGCGCATTGAGACAGCGGTGAAAGCCGAGAATTATTGGAATGGC
>JBFWYV010000140.1:0-11897 GCA_050186055.1 Hyphomicrobiaceae bacterium
AGGCATTCGCCGCAGCATGCTCCAGTGCAAGACCGCCGTTGCCGCTACCGCATAGGCCATCATGCGATGGTCGAACTGGACCGTCGTGACGTTGTCGAAGAAATTGATGTACCAGGGGCTCATGGTGAGCAGCCCATCCGGGACCAGGCTCCCGTCCATCAGCGGCCAGGTATTGTAGGTCAGTCCCGCCTTGAGACCCGCGACCAGCGCCCCCAGCAGGATCTGCACGAAAACGGCGGCTGCCAGCACGCCGCCGAACCGTTGCTGGCTGTGCGGCACCGCGGCCGCCGCACTCGAGCCGGGCCGCTGGTGCCCGACACCGAGCGCGATCCAGAGCACGACACCGAAAATCAGGATTGCCAGCCCCATGTGGGCGGCGAGCCGGTAGTGGCTGACGGAAACGCGGTCGACGAGCCCGGACATCACCATGTACCAGCCCATCGCGCCCTGCGCCGCACCGAGCGCCAGAAGCCCCGCCAGCTTCCATTTGAGATCCCGCCCCAGTGCGCCGCGCCACCAGAACCAGACAAGGGGGATAGCAAACACGATGCCGATCAGCCGTCCCAGCAGGCGATGGCTCCACTCCCACCAGTAGATCGCCTTGAACGCCTCCAGGCTCATGCCCTTGTTGATCTGGTGATACTGGGGGATCTGCTGGTACTTGGCGAAAGCCTCCTGCCAGTGGGTATCATTGAGTGGCGGGATAGCGCCCAGGATCGGCTGCCATTCGGTGATCGACAGCCCCGACCCCGTCAGCCGGGTTGCCCCGCCCACGCCGACCATGATCAGTATGAGAAACGCGACGGCGAGCAACCACAGCCGCACCGCACGATCCATGGTTACGGTCTGCCCGGCGTTGCCGGCGCGCGAATCTGCCGCCAGTGCCATGCCAAATCCTGTTTCAAGCCGTTCTGCCGGCCGTGTTAGAGAGTGAGCGCCAAGACGGCAATGCGCCCTGATCGCGCGGCTCGAAAAGTTCCGCGCACGCGATGGAAGGCTCGGACGGAAATGAACATTCGGCAGCGCAAGCTCGTGGGTACGGTCGTGCTGTTCATCTTCCTCGGCATCTATGCGGTGCTGGCGACTGCTGTCGCGATCGTGCTCCAGGTGAACGACAGCAAGATCCTGGAGCTGGCGTTCTATATCATCGGCGGCATGGCCTGGGTGATACCGGCGGCAATCCTGGTCAAGTGGATGCTGCGGCCCGATGCCCCGCCCGTCGGCAAGTAGTGGCGCGCGGGCAAGGCCTCACGCCCGTCGGGACATGGCGCCGGCACGGTAGTCACGGAGGCCCGCGGCGGCGTGCTCGCCGTGCTCCCACACGACGATGTCGATCCCGGTCACGTCGAAGCCCAGCAAGGTTCTGCGGCCAGGCTTGCCTGGTCCGCTGTTCTCGCCGACAAGCACGGCGGCCTCGAAACGGCCTTCGATCGCCTCGAACAGCAGGGCGGTATCATTGCGCGCACCTGCGACGACGATCTGGTCGTACGCTTCGTCAAGGGCGTCGAGTGTGAGGTTGAGCAGGTCCGGGTTCAGGATCGCATATGCATCGACGGGCGGCGTGCCGGGCTGAATAAGATGCACGGTGCTGCCCGGAATGCGGCTGATAATGTGCTCGAACGTGGCCCGTCCGGCGAGCAGGTCGGTGATTCCGTGCTTTCGTTCCGGTATGGGCGAGAACGGCAGCGCCAGCCCGGTCAGGCTCCACAACACCAGGATGACCCTGTTTCCGCGCAGGCTCATGGCCTCGCCGACGCGGATGGCCTCGTCCAGCACATCGACGCCGTTGTGCTCGGAGGTCACCAGCGTGCGCACGCCGCTCCCGGTGTCACTGCGGTTCTCCAGACGCCGGATCATAGCCGATATGGCTGGAGGTTCGGCCGTCGGCTGGCCACCGGCAGCAGCCGATGACTGGGCGGCATTCCGAAGCCGGCGGACGGAATCGGCGGTCGACTGTTCTTCCTGGGGGCCCGCCTCATCGCGTCGACGGCGCGCAGGAACCGGAACGGTGAGTTTTGCGCGCAAGAGATGAATGCCTAGTCCGATCATCATCGCTACGGCCATCGCCACGAGCGCTGCCGGTACAGGCGCGGGCAGCGCCGAGGCGCCATCTCCCCGTGCTCCTGGCACCTGTATCGCTGACCGGTGTTTTCCCGCTGCCTCCCTGCTGTCGCCATCCGGTTGATTGCCGATTGTCCCGCGCAGTTGGTCCGAGCCGGTCTGGCGGGTGACGCTGGATGGCGTTGGGTGCGGCCCTCTGTGCGATGCCAGGGCCCAGAGCGAAGCGTATGTCACGGCCCCGACCAGTACCGCGACGACCAGCACCGGCAGCAGCCCGCGTGCCATGCGTTGAGCCGGCGTAGGCGCGTCGCCATCGCGTTCGCACTCGAATGGATCGGGAGGTGGAGCAGACATGGACGCGCTTTCCAGGCGACGCAAACAGGGATGGCGAATGATGAGGCGAATGATTGCCGGCGGAAATGAGCTTGATAGTGACCGGTTGCGTTCGGAAAAAGCTTGTTTCCGATTAGATCGGGGATCGGTAAGCAATCGATTAACCCCCGTATGAGCGGGACAACCTGCCGCTACCCTGATTGGGGCATGCGGCGGCCGGACCATGGAGGTCGAAGTGCCGGAGTTGCCGGAAGTGGAGACGGTGAGGCGCGGGCTGGAGCCGGTGATGGCCGGTGCGCGCATCGTGCGGGTCACGCAGCGCCGCCCCGATCTGCGCTTTCCGCTTCCCGACCGCTTCTCGGCACGCCTTCAGGGCAGACGCATCGAGAGCATCGGCCGGCGGGCCAAGTATCTTCTGGCGCGGCTCGATCGCGGCGAGACACTGCTCATGCACCTGGGCATGACGGGCAGGTTCTCGATCATCCCGGCTTCAAACGGAACGGCGTCCGTCCCCTTCTCCCATGATGCCATATCCGACGGTGCGCACGACCACCTGGTTTTCGAGTTCGAGGACGGCAGCACCGTCATCTACAACGACCCGCGCCGCTTCGGCTTCATGGACCTCATTGCCGACGCCGGTATGGAGACCCACAAGCTGCTGGCCGGTCTGGGACCGGAGCCGCTCGGCAACAGCTTCAACGCGGCCTATCTGGCGTCTCGCGCTCAGGGGAAATCGACCGACCTGAAAGCGTTTCTGCTCGATCAGCGCATCGTCGCCGGTCTCGGCAACATCTACGTCTGCGAAGCGCTGTTCCGCGTCGGCCTGAGCCCGAAGCGCGGCGCCGGCTGCCTCGTCACCAAAGGCGGCCGGCCGACGGAGCGATGCGAGCGGCTGGTGCCGGCCATACGCGAGGTCCTGGAGGAAGCCATTGCTGCCGGCGGCTCGACGCTGCGCGACTACCGGCATACCGACGGCGCACTCGGCTATTTCCAGCATTCGTTCAAGGTCTATGGCCGCGAAGGCGAGCCTTGCACACGTGAGGGCTGCCAAGGCATCGTCGGGCGGATCGTGCAAAGCGGGCGCTCGACATTCCACTGCCGGACGTGCCAGCGTTGAATGCAGCTATTTGCCCGGGAGGAACAACCCCATGCGCCTCGCCAAACGATTGATTGCCGCCGTCTTGGCCACGGCTTTCGCTGCGGGCACAGTATATGGCCAGGCATTGCCGCCGGCTGCCGGCATGGCGGAGCCCAAGGTGAAACCGGATCGCCGTGACGATGGGATCTATCACCAGAAGTGGTTTCACGAAGGCTTTCTCGAGCTGAAGGAGGACTACGTCGAGGCGGAGAAGGCCGGCAAGCGCTTCGCCGTGATCTTCGAGCAGCGCGGCTGCGTTTATTGCGCGCGGATGCATAACGACGTGTTGGCCCTGAAGTACATCAACGACTACGTGCGCGAGAACTTCGTCATCGTTCAGCTCGATTTGTGGGGCGCGCGCGAAGTCACCGACTTCGACGGCACCAAAATGCCGGAGAAGCGCATCGCCGAGCGCTGGGGCGTGCTCTTTACACCGACCATCGTGTTCTTCAAGGATGGACTGAAGGACACCAAGGGCTGGGGCCAGCCGCTCGAGGTGGCGCGCATGCAGTTGGGGTTCGGACCGCCGACCTTCTACGATATGTTCGTGTGGATCCGCGCCAAGGTCTACGAGAAGGACCGCAACTTTCAACGCTTTCACGTAGCCCGCTCCGCCGAGCGGGAGATGGCGAAGAACAGCAGCAAGCAGCCGTAGTTTCGCAGCGTCGCGCGGTCGCGCATGTGAAAGGGCGAGCCGGGAGGGAGGCATGGACGATCCGACGAAGCACGATGCGAATTGCGCTGCCGGCCACGGGCTCAATCTGCTGACCGCACGCGAAGCATCACTGAAGCTGGCAGCGGGAGAGACGAGTGCGGTCGAACTCGTCGAGGACTGTCTCGCCCGCATCGAGGCCCGCGACGGGGAAATCCGCGCCTGGACCTACGTCGCGGCGGACGCCGCGCTTGCCGAAGCCCGCAAGCGCGATAGCGAGCCGCGCCGTTCGCCGCTGCACGGCATCCCGGTCGGCATCAAGGACATCTTCGATACCTGGGACATGCCGACGGCCTACGGCTCGGCAATCTATGACAGCCACCGTCCTGCGACCGACACGGCAATCGTCACTGCGTTGCGGGCGGCAGGCGCCATCATCCTCGGCAAGACTCTGACGACGGAGTTTGCCAGCCCGGTGCCAAGAGGCACCCGCAATCCCCGCGATCTTTCTCGCACTCCCGGCGTCTCGTCCAGCGGATCTGCAGCCGCCGTTGCCGATTGCATGGTGCCGCTCGCGGTGGGCTCGCAGACCGGCGGCTCGACGATACTGCCCGCGGCATTCTGCGGTGTGGCCGGCTACAAGGCGAGCCTTACCGGTCTCGACCGCGGCGGCATCAGGCATCTGCGGCCCTCGCTCGATACGCTGGGCCTGTTTGCGCGCTGCGTCGACGACATCGCGTTGTTGCATGCCGCGCTGACGGAAACCGCGCCGATCCCGCCGCCGGCGGGCGTCAATGGTCTGCGCATCGGCGTGTGCCGCACGATCACCTGGAGTCAGGCCCAGCCCGAGACCGTGGCTGCGCTGGAGGCGGCGACGAAATCCCTGGCTCATGCCGGTGCGGCGATCGTCGATGCGGAGATGCCGGGCGGCTTCGAGACGATCGAGGAAACGTTCCGCACCATCTCGTCGTTCGAGGGCGCGCGTGCGCTGGCGGCCGAGGCGCGCGACCATCTGGCAAAGATGAACCGCTGGATCCAGGCCGGGCACACCCTGGCCAGAGACATCGACGCGGACAAGTACGACACGGCTCTGCGCCACGCCGCGAGGTCGCGCACGGCGCTTGCCGGGGTTTTCGATCGCTGCGACGTGATCCTCACGCCGAGCACGTGCGGGGAAGCGCCTGCCGACCTCGAATCGGTATCGAATTCCGCATTCAACCGCATCTGGACGCTGATGCACGTTCCCTGCGTTACGGTGCCCCGGTATGCCGGGCCCAATGGAATGCCGGTCGGTGTGCAGATCGTCGGCCCGATCGGCAGCGATGCGCGCACGATCGCTGTGGCTGCCGCCGTCGCCGACGCTCTCTGACAGATCAGACAGGCCGGGGAGGAAACGAACACATGCTGGAACTCTATCAGACGGTCAACTCGGTTTGCGCCCAGAAGATCCGTATCGCGCTTGCGGAAAAGGGACTGGACTACGCGGAGCGCAACATCTCCCTGAATGGCGATCAGTACAAGCCGGAGTATCTGAAGCTCAATCCCAACGCGGTCGTCCCCACGCTCATCCATGACGGGCAGCCGGTCATCGAATCCTCGGTGATCCTCTATTATCTGGAGGATGCGTTCCCGATGCCTTCGTTGATGCCGCCGGGGCCGCGCGACCGGGCCAGGGTCAGGCTCTACAACAAGCTGATCGACGAATACGTTCATCCAGGCTGTGCGATCCTGACCTTCGCGACCGCGTTCAGGAAACGTTCGCTGGCGATGAGCGATGACGACTACAAGGCCGGCATAGCCGGCATGGTCTACAGGAAGTTCATCGACTACAAGCTCAGCGTCCGCGAGAAGGGCATTGAATCCGAGTACGTCATCGAAGCATTGAAGAGCCACGACAAGATGCTGACGTGGATGGAGGAGGCCCTTGAGCAGGCTCCATATATCGCGGGTTCCTCCTATTCCCTGGCGGAGGCGGCCGTGATCCCATATATCCTGCGACTTGAGTTGATAAAGCTCGACAGGATGTGGGCGAAGCGTCCGCGCGTCGCGGAATGGTGGGAGCGTATCCGCGCCCGTCCGTCGACGGTTGCCGCGATCTTCGATCGCATGGGGCCCGCCGATTACGCGCCTTTCGAGAGCTACACGGACGATCCGTGGCCGAAGGCGCAGGCGATCCTCGAAGCGGTCTGAACGCAGTCCTCAGTCCACGAACGGGCTCGGCATTGCCGCGCCTCCACCCGCCAGGCCGCCCGGCGCCTTGAGCCGCAGCAGACCCCACGGGCTCGGCATTTCGCCGACCTGCACTTCGATGAGATGCGGCCCGCCTGCCTTGATCGCATCCTTCAGTGCGCCGTGAAGACCGGCAGCATCCTTCACATGCGTACCGGGTACGCCGAAGGCGGCGGCCAGCGCAACGAAATCGGGATTGTGCAGGTCGGCGCAATAGGACTTGCCGAACTGTTCGCGCTGGAGGCCGCGCACGTTGGCAAAATTTCCGTCGGCAAAGACCACCGTGATGTGACCCAGCCGGTAGCGCGCCGCCGTCGCCAGCTCCTGCAGCGTCCAGCCGAATCCGCCGTCACCGGTAATCGAGACCACCACCTTGTCCGGATTGGCGACCGCGATCCCCAAGCCGGTCGGAAACCCGTAGCCGAGCGTCCCTTGATAGCCTGGGCCGATGTAGGTGCGCGGCGCGTAGGCGGGATAGGCGACGCGCGCGAAATAGCCTGTCTGCGTCAATTCATTGACGAAGAAGCCGTCGTCCGGGATCGCCGCCCTCAGCGCCCGCACGAACGAAGCCTGCGGCTCGATTGCGTCGATTTGTGCCTGCGCCCACGCGCGGATCGCGGCGGCTCGCGCTTCGGACAACCATGAGTTGCGGCCGGCTGGCAGCTCGGCGGCAAGCGCCGCCATCGCCAGCCCTGCATCCGCGTTGACGAACATGCCGGGAACCCGAGGCTCCCGCGATGCGTCCGTATCGGCATTGATATAGATGTATTTCATCTCCCCGGCGTTCCACGCCGGGAACGGGCCGCGCGTCTCCATGAAACGGCTGCCGACCACAACGAGCATGTCCGCATGCGGAAGGAGCGCGCGCCCTGACAGCGTCGAGAACGCGAGCGGATGCCGGTCCGACAATGCGCCACGTCCGTTCTCGCTCATGATCACAGGCGCAGCGAGCTTCCTTGCAAATGCATCCAGCGCCGCACTCGCGTGCGCGGCCAGCACGCCTCCGCCGACGTAGATCACCGGCCGTTCCGCACCGTTCAACACGGCGGCGATGCGTTTGATCTGCGCCTCCCCGGGCTTCAGCCTCAGATCCTCCGACGCATCCGGCTCGACGAGTTCGACCTCGTCTCGCGACTGCAAGACATTGTACGGAATTTCCACCGCTACCGGCCCGGGCCGGCCACTCGCCATTTGCCGGTAGGCCTCCCGTATCAGCCCCGGCACCTGCTGCGGTGCTTGCGCGATGCCCTGCCACTTGCAGACCTGCGCCAGCACGGCGCTCTGCTCCTTGATCTCGTGCAGCGCACCATATCCCTTGCCGATACCGCCGGAGTGAATGTGCCCGGCGATGCAGAGCACCGGGGAAGAGCATGCATAGGCGGTTGCAAGTCCGGCGGCGGCATTGAGGACGCCAGGACCCGGCACGACCATGCACACGCCGGGCCTGCCGCTGGTGCGCGCGAACCCGTCGGCCATGTACGACGTCGCCTGCTCGTGACGGGGAACGATGTAGGTAATCGCATTCTCCGCCTTGCGCAGCGCTTCGACGGCCCAGTCGAGCTGCACGCCGGGGATTCCGAACACGTGGCTTGCCCCTTCCAGCACGAGTTGCTGGGCCAGCGCCTCTCCGCCGGTGAGCTGCATGGCGTCCTCCTCGATCGGCTTTGTTCTGAAGACCGGCAATCCGCGCTATGAGCTTCCCCTGGATTGGACCATTTCGTCCAGCCGCTTCAGAAGCTGCTCGCGTGTCGGCGTAAAATTGTTTGCAATCCACCAGGCTTCGAGAGCCTTGAGCGTTTCGCCCAGCACCGGCCCCGGCGGCACGCCGCGCGCCATGGCATCGCCGCCGTTGACCGGAAGCACAGGCACCGTCCAGCGCTGCGGCAGCAGCAGTGCGTGCGCCCAACTCCCATCGTCTGCGGGCGCGTCCAATGCCCTCGTCCAGCACATCAGCAGCAGGCGTCGATAGGCGGGCTCAGGCGCGCGATAGAGCATGCCCCGCGCCTCACGCGCGTCGGGGGCAGAGTGCAGCCTGGCCTCCGGCAGCGCGGCGAGCCGCAATCCTGCGCGCTCCGCGCCGGACATCCTGAACCGGGCCGCGAGCCGCATCGCGTCCTCGTCGGTCTCGACCGCGAGCATGGCGAGCCGCGCGACGGAATCGGGCCCGAGCCCCTGGCTGGCCTCGATGGCGACGAGCCTCTCCAGCAGTGCCGGCCGCGGTGCTGCCGGCAGGACCTCGGCCAGGATTCCCCACGCCTGCATGGCACGCACCGCCGCCGATGCATGCGGCGCGGCCAGCAACCGCATGAGCTCTTGATGGATGCGTTCGGCCGACAGCCGCGCCAGCCCCTTGCGCTCGATCACGCAGGCGTGAGTGCCCTCCATATCGGGGCGCCCGTCCGCATACTGCGCAGTGAAGCGGAAGAACCGCAGAATGCGCAGATAGTCCTCGCGAATGCGCGCACGGGCATCGCCGATGAAGCGGACGCGACGCGCCAGCAGATCGCCGGCACCGCCGAGCGGGTCGTACACCGTCCCGTCGGCGTCGCAGTAAAGCGCGTTCATCGTGAAATCGCGCCGCCGTGCGTCCGCTTCCCAGTCGGTCGTGAACGACACGGTTGCATTCCGGCCGTGAGTTTCCTTATCGATCCGCAGTGTCGTCACTTCGAACGGATGATGGTCCGCGATCACGGTGACGGTGCCGTGCTTGAGCCCGGTCTCCGCCACGCCGAGCCCCGCGTCTCGCGCCAGCCGCATGACGTCGTCGGGCACTGCGGGCGTGGCGATATCGATGTCGGTGACCGGCAGTCCCATCAGCGCATTGCGCACGACGCCGCCAACGGCGCGCGCCTCGACGCCGGCGGCCCTGAACGCGGCAAACACCTTGCACGTCGGTTCCGCCGTCAGCCAGTCGGCACCTGCAAGACTCGGCAGCTTTGGCCCGTTTGGCACGTCGGTGTCTCGTCGCTCAGCACGAAGCTACAGCACGAAGCTACAGCACGAAGCTACAGCACGAAGCTACTGGGCATGACCCGGAACGATCTTGCCGTCCTTGACCTGCGGCGGCACGTAGCCGACGCCCGGTTTGCCGCCTTTATGGGTATTGGCGAAGAACAGCAAGACGATCGCCATCAGTGTGATCCCCATCAGCCCGAGCAGGACCAGCGGCGCATCCGACAGGATCTGCCGTCCGCTCGTGTCTTCGCGCCGCACGATCCACTGATATGCGAGATAGATGAGCGTCGGGGCCAGCAGCAGCAGCAGGTTTTCTATGATGAGCCTGATCATCCGGCAAACAGCCTCATGTGCATATTGGCGATGATCGCGGCCGTCACGCCCCAGATGTTGCGTTGTTCGTAAGGGATCGCGTAGTAGTCCCGGCGGCGCCCGTCGCGTATGCGGTGATGACGCTGGTGATGCGCCTTGTTCATCAGGAACGCGAGTGGCACCTCGAACGCATCGGCGACCTCGCTCGGCTCGATCGTGAGATCGAAGCCGGGCTCGATCAGCGCCACCACCGGGTCGACGTGAAAGCCGGTGTGCGTGCGAAGCGCATCGAGATAGCCGATCGGCCGGATATAGTCGGAATGCAGGCCGATTTCCTCCTCGGCCTCGCGCATTGCAGCAGCTACGGCATCGATGTCGTCCGCTTCCAGCTTGCCGCCGGGAAACGCGATCTGGCCGGCATGGCTTGGCAGGTGCTCGGTGCGCTGGGTGAGCAGCACCGTGGGGTGCTCGTGCGCCACCACACCGACCAGCACCGCGGCGCGTCGGAGCGGCTTGCCGATCATGAAATCATCTGCCAGCCCCGTATCGTCGCCGACATCGCGTTCGCGCATCGCACGGCCCAGTCCGGCATCGAAGATCAGGTCGGATGGCGCCGGCGACAGGTGCCCCTGCGCCAGCGCCAGAAAGGCGTCGACGGTAATGTTGGGGACGGGAGACTTAAGAGCGCTCGACATGGTCAGGAGATTACACCGGTTCGTCAGCGATCTGGCAACAATAAGGGACACGGGGCGGCATGAATCCCCAGTTCGTGCCCGTTGTATCGCGTTGCTCTCGCTTTCTCGATGCGCCCGCGCTATCTCCACGGCCATGCTGCATATCAACGATCTCAGTTACCGGATCGAGGGCCGCCCGATCCTCGACGGCGCGACAGTGGGCATTCCTGGCGGCCACAAGGTCGGCCTTGTCGGGCGCAACGGCGCGGGCAAGACCACACTTCTGCGGCTGATTGCCGGTGAAGCGGCGCCTGACCTGGGCTCGATCACCATGCCGCGCGGCGCCCGCATCGGCTACGTCACGCAGGAGGCACCAGGCGGCGCAGACAGCCTGATCGACTGGGTCCTGTCCACCGATGCCGAACGCGCGCGGCTGCTCGGCGAGGCGGAGACCGCGACCGATCCGCAGCGGATCGCCGATATCCACACCCGGCTCGCCGACACCGACGCGCACGCCGCGCCCGCACGCGCGGCGCAGATCCTGGCCGGTCTCGGGTTCGACGAGGCCGCGCAGCAGCGGCCCTGCAGCGCGTTTTCAGGCGGCTGGCGCATGCGGGTCGCGCTTGCGTCGGTGCTGTTCCTCGAGCCGGATGTGCTGTTGCTCGACGAGCCGACCAACTATCTGGACCTGGAGGGCACGCTGTGGCTGGAGACCCACCTGCGCACCTATGCCCACACGGTGCTGATGGTCAGCCACGACCGCGATCTGCTCAACCGCGCCGTCGGCGCCATCCTGCACCTCGACCGTGGCAGGCTGACCCTCTACTCGGGCGGCTACGACGATTTCGAAGCGCAGCGCCGCGCCCGCTTCGAACTCGATCTGAAGCTCAAGAAGAAACAGGACGAGCAGCGCCGGCACCTCGAAGCCTTCATCGCGCGCTTCAAGGCCAAGGCCAGCAAGGCCACGCAGGCGCAGAGCCGCGTCAAGGCGCTGGCCAAGATGCAGCCTATCGCGGCGCAGGTGGAAGACCGCGTCGTGCCCTTCAACCTTCCGAGCCCGGCCAAGGTCCTGGCCAGTCCGCTGATCCGCCTGGAAGGTGCAAGCGTCGGCTACGAGCCGGGCCAGCCCGTGCTCAGCGGCCTGAACCTGCGCATCGACAACGATGACCGCATCGCGCTGCTCGGTCAGAACGGCAACGGCAAGTCGACGTTCGCCAAGCTTCTGGCGGGCCGGATGCCGCCGCTGACCGGCGGCGTGTTCGGGCTCGGAAAGATGTCGGTCGGATACTTCGCCCAGCATCAGCTCGACGAACTGGCGCCGCAGAAAACGCCGTATGACTACATGACCGGACTCCTGCCCGATGCTACCGAGGCGCAACGCCGTGCGCGGCTCGGCGCCCACGGCTTTGCGGCTGACAAGTCCGATACTAGGTGCTCCAACCTGTCGGGCGGAGAGAAGGCACGGCTGCTGCTGATGCTGACGGCGTTCGGCGGGCCGCATCTGCTGATCCTCGACGAGCCGACCAACCATCTCGACGTCGAC
>JBFWYV010000141.1:0-11897 GCA_050186055.1 Hyphomicrobiaceae bacterium
GCCGGACCATCGTCAAATGTGAGCACGACCTCCTTCGGCTTCAGGAACGAATCCTCGGAGACGTAGCGCGTGACTCTCCCAAAGATCGGTCCGCCCGAGGTATCGATCTCGATGATGCGCGCAACACCGAGTGCGGCATCTGGATTGGCACAGTGAGCGCGCGCCTTGGGCTTCTTCTCCGGTGGCGGCATCACCGCGACGGCGGAGACCGGGATCGGTGGTGGTGCAACGACAGTGCCGCTCGGAGGCTTGACGCCGGCTGGTGCGCGTTCGGCGGCCGCCGGATGCCCTTCGGATACCTCAGTCGCACTTGGACCGGCAGGCGTTGTCGCGGACGGCGGCGGGCGCACCGATGTGCCGGCTGGCATCGCGACAACGGGCGCTGGCGTCGTCGGTGCTTCGGTCTCCGGCTTTTGCGGCGGCGTAGCGGCCTTGGCCTGCGTTTCGGACCGGGCAGGCGCAGCAGGCTGATTGGGCGGCATAGGTCCGCGGTCGGAGGCGGCCGAAGGCTGTGCCGCTACGTCATTGTGTGCGACGGGCGCCGGCGGTCCGGCAGAGTTTGCTGGCGCCTCCGGATCGGCGCGGGGAGCGGCGGGCTCGGATGACGGCGTAGCAGTCGACACATCGGTGGAAGGGCGGTCCTTCTCAAGCGCCCGGCGGGCCTCGTTCAGCATCTCGAGCTGGCTCTGGTCGGGAAACCGTACCTGGGCCTCCGCCTGCCATGCAGTGAGCGTGATCGCCAGCGCCAAGGCCATGTTGCGGACGAGCGGCATTCCGACCGGCCCCCCTGAGCCACCACTCCCAACCTGCGCGCGCCATCCAGGCGCCATTCACAGTCACACACTGCACCGGCACACACAGCACCGGATTTCACCGGCCGGGCTCGCCACCCTCGACTTCAGCTCATATCGAGTGATTGCGGCATGATGACGAGAGCCCAAAGGTGGCGCATCGACATCAGCGGTTGAAAACATTGGCCGGCCAGTTCGCGTCCACAGGACGGACAGAGACGCCTGCCGGAGCGCGCGGCGGCTTGTGTGATGGCTCGCTGGCCCGATGGACACGCTTCGATGAGACATGCGAGGCCATGCGGCCGCCATGGGAGACCGCCTCCGGCGCGTGTGCAGCCGGTTGGGGCTGAAAATGCACGATCGGCACGTCACCTCCCGAGATCGGATAGACGATCGACCTTCGCTCCATCGCCGTGCTGCGGGAACGGCGAGCAAGCTCGGCCTGGGCCGCCTCATCGAACGCGGCGACCGACGTCGCCCGCTGCTTGGCGACCAGATGCACGACCTTGAATCCCTTCTGGGCAAGCGTGTCGAGGACACCCTTGATCCCGCGGCCGGTCGACACCTGGATGTCATGAAACAGCAGGATGCCTTTTCCCCTCGAGGCAAGTCCGCGCATGATGTTGTTATGCATGACCGAGGCACTGCGCGTGCGGTAGTCATATGAATCCGCATCGATCGAGAAAACGGCAAAGTGGCGCTCGGCCAGATAGTTGAGCATGAAGCCGCTGTCAGCCAGATACGGAAAGCGGAAGAAAGGCGAAATCCGCGCGCCCAGCGCACCCTGCACCGCGCTGACGCTCATCTCGAACTCGCGCTTGGCCCGGTCCGGTCCGATCGCCTTCAGGTTTCGATGTGACCAGGTGTGCACGCCCACGGTATGTCCCTGCCGGGCGACTTCCCGCACCATCTGAGGATCCGACGCGGCCATCTGCCCGACCATGAAGAACGTCGCCCGCGTACAATGAGAGGCAAGAGCTTCCAGCACCGCCCTGGTGTTGCGTCGCGAGGGACCGTCATCGAAGGTGAGGACCACCTCGCCGTCCTTCAGGAAGTCGTTCTCCTTGTACTGCTGGAGGCCGAACCTCGCACCGGCGCTGGTGTCGATCTCTACGATACGTGAGACGCCGAGCATCCCGGGCTTCGGCTTACAGGCGGCAGGTGCCAGCTCCGCGGTCGCCGCCGATGACTCGAGATGCTGGCGCGGCTGAATATCCTGCGCCGATGCCTTCTCCGCACCGTACAAAAACATCGAGGCGAACCCGGCAAGCAGCGCCGATGCTACCCGACCCGGTTTGCGTGGCGAACCGGTTGGCCTTGCCTGCCTGTATTCCATTCGTCGATCAGCCCTGTCCCCCGACGGGCAAGGGCAGGCACATCAGCCAACGCACCCCCGCACATCTGCGCACCAGATAGAATTGATAATATCGAATACGGGCTGCACCACGCAAATGATGTCCCGCCCCGTCGCACCCGTGTCATCCAGATCGTGGCAATTGCGTGGCAAATGTGGCTCAGGTGCTTGCGCTCGGCCGCGCGATCTCCCATGGAACGCACGGCGAGTCGAACACGACCTCAACGTAGCGATGTCCAGCGACAGAGTGGCCGCGCGGTTCTGCTCCTGCCAGACCGAGTTACCTTACCTAGAACGTTCCTGAGCATATCGAGGACCGGGTGCGATGCCGGAGGCCGAGCAGCACAATACTGCAAAGACGGCAGACGCTGACCCCAGTCAGCTTGCCGCAAACGTGGCAGAGGCCCTGTCCTCGAACGATGCCGGACGGCTGCATGCGCTAGTCAGTGACCTCAGGCCGCCCGATCTCGCCGATGTCATCGAGCTGCTCGAGCCGGACCAGCGGGTGCAGCTAATCCAGCAGCTCGGGGCGGATTTCAATTTCGAAGTTCTGTCGGAGCTCGATCCCGCGGTTCGCGATCAGCTCTCGGAGGCCCTTCCGAACGAGCTCCTGGCGAGGGCTGTGACCGAGCTCGACAGCGACGACGCAGCCTATGTCATCGAGAGCCTGGAGAAGGCCGACAAGGACGAGATCCTCGCGCAGATCCCGCGCGACGAGCGCGCCGCCCTGGAACGCAATCTCGAATATCCGGAAGAAACGGCCGGCCGCCTGATGCAGGCAGAATTCGTCGCCGTCGCACCGTTCTGGAACGTCGGCCAGGTGATCGACTACATGCGAGAATCCGAGGATCTGCCGCAGACGTTCTCCGAGATCTTCGTCGTCGATCCCGCCTTCAAGGTCCTGGGAGCCGTCGACCTGTCGCGATTGCTGCGCACCAAGCGTCAGGTGCGGGTCGAGGAGATCATGGAGCCCGTGCGCGAGGTGGTGCTCGCCACCGACGACCAGGAAAAGGTAGCCCGCCAGTTCCAACGCTACGACCTGATGTCGGCGCCCGTTGTCGACCAGAACAATCGAATGGTGGGCGTCGTGACGGTCGATGACGTCGTCGAAGTCATCCAGGAGGAAGCGGAGGAAGACATCAGGGCTCTGGGCGGCGTCGGCGACGAGTCGGTCGTCGACCCGTTAAAGGCTGTTCTGCCCAGCCGTTTCACCTGGCTGTGCGTCAACCTGGTGAACTCCTTGATCTCATGCTGGGTGATCTCGCAATTCGACGCCACACTGCAGCAGATGGTGACCCTGGCCGCGCTGATGCCGATCGTCGCCTCCATGGGCGGCAATGCGGCGACGCAGACGATGACGATCTCGGTCCGCGCGCTGGCGCTGCAGGTTCTCGGGCCGATGAACCTCACCAGGTTCGTGCTGCGCGAGACTGCCGTGGGCCTGCTCAACGGGCTGATGTTCGCCGTCATCCTCGGCGCCATCGTCGTGCTGTGGTTCGGTGTCGGCAAGCTGGGGTTGGTGATCGGAGCCGCCATCATCTGCAATATGCTGGCCGCGGCACTGGCGGGTATCCTGGTCCCGCTTCTGCTGCATCGACGCGGATATGACCCGGCCGTCAGCTCCACCGTGTTCGTGACGACAATCACGGATGTGGTCGGGTTTTTCTCGTTCCTGGGCTTGGCGACGATCTGGCTGCTGTAGCTCCGGGCACAAATCAGGTCTCTCTTTCAAATCTGCCGGCGCCCGCCGGTTGCCTGCATCCCGCCACAGTGACGCCGTGGTTGACCGCCATTGACGGATCTGAGGGACGTTGCTCATTGCGCAGGAGGCAGTTGTGGGTCTGCCGCAGCTCGGGACCTGGCTGATTGCATGCGTGCTGACGATCTGGAGTGCCGAGGCTGAGCCCTTGCAGGGTATCAACGCCGAGGTGCCGGGTTGGCATGCGCGCATCGTGCGCGCCGATCCGGGCGTGTATGCTGCGGCGCCTGCGCCGACCAGTTCCGCACCGGACCCCTCTGCACCTGAAGCCGACACATCGTCCGCATCGGCAATGGCGCCCATGGAAATCTCCTGGACCACCCTGCTGGGTCTCGCTGGAACCGCGCTGCTGCCGGTGCTGGCCTGGCTCGCGTTGATGGCGCGTCGGACAGGACCTGGCGATGCAACAGGCAATGTGATGGCCATCGTCCATCAACACGCGGCGCCGGATCGCCACGGCGACGGACTGCCTGTCCCAGCTTGCAACGCGATCGAAATCGAGACCTTGCATGGACGCGCCGCCCGGCTGGCCATCGAGATCCGCGAAAGTCTCGATCGCCTGCCGCCCTCCATGCCTTTGCGTCAGGTGCTCGCCCGCGAGTTTGCATCCGCCGTAAAGCGCCTCGATGCGCTGCTCTCGGAGCATCAATCCTCACTCGGCGTGCACGGCAAAGGTCTTCCGCAACTGACGGCCGTGGTCGCCGATATGGACAGGCTCGCCGCGATCTCGGCTGGCGCACGATCCAGTCTCACCGGGCACGCCGCACCGGATCCGACGTCGGAGCCCAGGACGAAAACGGAGGCTTATCGACTGCTCGGCATCAACCCCGACGTCGATGAGCGCATCTCCAAGAAGCTGGTCGATGCGCTGCGGCAAAGCTGGCACCCCGACCACGCCCGCGGCGAGGCGGACCGCCGGCTGCGGGAGAACCGCATCAAAGTCATCAACGTGGCCTGGGACCTGATCCGCAGCAAGCACGCCTAGCGTGCTGCCGGCATGGCCGCGCCGGGACGATGCGGGAGCGTCCGACCAGCGTGATTGCGAGCGTCGTATCAGAATCCATGGCAGTCTTGCCTACGAGCGTCGTAGACTGACCTTGAGAGGCGAGCTTCATCAAGGCCTGAACGGAGGAAACATGAAGAACTACCACGACGGCGGCGAAGCCATCATGGAGGCGTTCCGCAATCTGAGGGTGGACTACATCATGTCGTCGCCCGGCTCCGAGTGGAGCCCGGTTTGGGAGGCGATGGCCCGCCAGACCGTGGAAAAGAACCACGGACCCCAGTTCCTTGATTGCTGGCACGAGAACGTCGCCGTCGACATGGCGATGGGCTATACGGCGATGACCGGCAGGATGCAGGCGGTGCTGGTCCACGCCGGCGTCGGACTGATGCAGGGCTCGATGGCGATGCTGAGTGCGCGCCAGGCTGAAATCCCGATGCTGGTCCTGTCCGGCGAATCCGTCAGCTATGGCGATCAGCCGGGACTGGCCATCGAGGCGCAATGGTACGGCGGCGTCAGCGTCGGCGGCGCGGACCGGTTCGTCGGTCCGGTGGTGAAGCACGCGAGCCAGGTGACGCATCCCGATACGCTCTATCAAAGCCTCGTCCGTGGAGGCGAGCTTGCGCAGCGGCCGCAGCAGGGGCCGGTCTATCTCGACGTGTCGCTGGAGGCGATGCTGCATGAATGGAGACGGCCGGACAATCTGCGGGAGATCCCCGGCGCACCGAAGCTGCAGCCGGTCGATGGCGACGTCAAAGCCGTTGGCAGGCTTCTCGCTGCCGCCAGCAACCCGGCGATCGCCGTGGAAGTCGCCGGCCGCGACCCGGATGCGTTCCGTGCCCTGGTGGAACTGGCGGAACAGTGGGCGATCCCGGTCGTCGGTCTCAGGAGCCAGGTGACGTATGCGCCGTTTCCGCAAGGCCATGACCTGTGGCAGGGCTGGGCCAACCTCGGCGTTCTTCAGCAGTCCGACCTGATCCTGCTGGTTGGCGGACGTACGCCGTGGCAGCCGCCGTCGAAGCGACCGGGCAAGGGGCCGGTGGTGTCGATCGGCGACAATCCGATCAAGCACCATCTCGCCTATCAGGTGCTCGCCGCCGACCAGTATCTGGAAGGCGACATGACGCTGGCTCTGCGCGCGCTCGTAAAGGCCGCAAAGCCCGGCAAGTCCGACGCTGCGCGCATCAAGGAGCGACGGCAGATGTGGGCGCGCCAGCACGCGGCGATGGCGGAGGAAATGGCGGCCGTCGCGACGCGGGAGCGGAACGAGAAAGGGATCAGTCCGATCGCCCTGGCGAGCGTGGCGGGCGAGACGCTGCCGGCCGACACGATCTATGTCGATGAGACGATCACGCACATGCCGATGATGCGCGGGTACCTGCCGCTGGAAACGCCGCAAAGCTTTTTCAGGGTAACCGGCGGCGCGCTCGGACAGGGCATCGCCTCTGCGCTCGGCGTCAAGCTCGCGGCGCGGGACAGGCCGGTCGTGCTGTTCGTCGGAGACGGATCGTTCCTTTACAACCCGATCATCCAGGCCCTGGGCGCGTCGAAGGAGTATGACCTGCCGATCACTATCGTGGTGTGCAACAACCAGCGCTACGAGGCGATGCGCAAGGGTCACGTTTTCCATTATCCGGACGGCGTCTCGGATACGACCAAGGTGCACTACGGCGTCAATATCGTGGGGCCGGAGTATCAGGACCTCGCCGGGCACTTCGGTTTCCACGGCGCCAAGGTGGAAAGCGTAGAGGCGATCGCGCCGGCGCTGAACGCTGCGATGGCGGCCAACAAGGACGGGCGCACGTCGATCCTCAATGTGATGCTGACGAAGTAGGCCAGGACGCTAGTGTGGTGGATTTGAAGTTCGCAACATTATTGGCCGCGATCTCAGAGGCGAACTTCAAATCCAAAACCACACTGGAAACATTAGCTTGCTAGTGTCCTTATCGATTCCGAAGTTCGTTCGGAGCCTGCTGCAAGAAGTGACGAACTTCGGAATCGGGACACTAGCTCTCCTGCATCCTGAGTGCGGCGGCGGCTGCAAGCGGGGCAAGCACGAGCGTCGCCAGCGAGATCGCCGACAGGATCAGGAACGCGCTCCAGAAGCTTCCGGGAGGCGTCGTCACGGCGGCAATCGCCGAGATCCCGAATATCAGCGTGGGAATGTAGAGCGGCAGGACCAGGAGCGCGAGCAAAAGCCCGCCGCGCCTGGCCCTCAGCGTCAGGGCCGCGCCGATCGCGCCAAGAAAGCTGATGGCGGGCGTGCCGGCCAGCAGAGTCGCAACCAGGACCGGATAGGCGGCGAGATCGAGGTTCAGCAAAAGCCCGAGCGCCGGTGCGAGGATGGCGAGCGGGATCCCGGTGCTGAGCCAGTGCGCCAGTGCCTTTGCCGCGACCACCGCCTCGGTCGGCAGCGGGCCGAGCGTCAGCAGTTCCAGCGCGCCGTCCTCGTCATCGGCCTCGAACAGGCGGGGCAAAGACAGCAGCGCCGCGAGCATCAGGCCGATCCACAGGATACCCGGCGCGATGCGGGACAGCAGCGCCAGATCAGGACCCAGGCCCAGTGGCATCATCGCCACCACGATCATGTAGAAGCCGAGCGCGGTGCCGAGTGCGCCGCCCTGGCGCATCGCCAGCGTCAGTTCGCGCTGCAGGAGTACAAAAAAGGCTGACATGCCCTGTCCGGTCGGCCCTGCTGGAATATGGTCGGCGCGGCGATATGGACCGAACCGGGGCATGCTGGCAAATCGAATATGCGGGGCGGAGGACAGGAACGGCGGAATGCGACCCCGCAAGAGGTTGCCCTTATCCCTGCGCCGGTGTAGCCCCTCGTCCGGCAAACAGGAGGCGGGCAGCCGGTCGGAAGCGATGATCGGCAGCGCCTCGCACGAGGTCTTTTCATGGGTTTCAAATGCGGCATCGTGGGCCTGCCCAATGTCGGCAAGTCCACGCTCTTCAATGCGCTCACGCAGACCGCCGCGGCGCAGGCGGCCAACTATCCCTTCTGCACGATCGAGCCCAACGTGGGCGAGGTCGGCGTGCCGGATGAGCGGCTCGGCACGCTGGCGCGGATCGGCAAGTCGGCCGAGGTCGTGCCGACGCGGCTGACGTTCGTCGATATCGCCGGCCTCGTCCGCGGCGCCTCGAAAGGCGAGGGATTGGGCAACCAGTTTCTCGGCCACATCCGTGAGGTCGACGCTATCGCCTACGTGCTGCGTTGCTTCGAGGACGACGACGTGACTCATGTCGAAGGCCGCATCGATCCTGTCGCCGACGCCGATACGGTCGAGACGGAGCTGATGCTGGCGGATCTCGACAGCCTGGAGAAGCGCCGCATCCCGTTGGAGAAGAAGGCCAAGAGCGGAGAGAAGGATGCCAAAGCCCAACTGACCTTGATCGACAGGGCTCTCGAGTTGCTGCGCGAGGGCAAGCCAGCGCGGCAGGCCGAACTGACGCCGGAGGAAGCGCCGGCGTTCCGTATGCTGCAATTGCTCACCGCGAAGCCTGTCCTCTACGTCTGCAATGTCGACGAGGCGTCGGCGGCAACCGGCAATGCGTTCTCCAAGGCGGTGCAGGAGCGGGCCAAAGCGGAAGGTGCCGGATCGGTGGTGATCTCGGCCAAGATCGAGGCCGAACTGGCGGGCCTGGAGACGGAAGAGCGGCTGGCCTACCTCAATGAGCTGGGATTGAGCGAACCGGGCCTCAACCGCCTCATCCGCGAAGGCTATCGGATACTCGGGCTGATTACGTACTTCACTGTGGGGCCGAAGGAGGCGCGCGCCTGGACCATCCCTGCCGGCACCAAGGCGCCCAAGGCAGCGGCCGTGATCCACACCGATTTCGAAAAGGGCTTCATCCGCGCAGAGACGATCGCCTATGAGGACTTCGTCGCGCTCGGCGGTGAGACCGGCGCAAAAGAGGGCGGAAAGATGCGCCTCGAGGGCAAGGACTATGTCGTGCGCGACGGTGATGTCATGCACTTCCGGTTCGCCGGCGGGTGAGCATCGACGCTACAATCGCGAAATCGCGTAATTCTACTGCGGTCACGGTAACGGCAGACGTATCAACGATCCCAGCCATTGACGAGGTATAATCGTCCGCCTGCGCATGCTGCTTGCAGGGGGCCATGCAGGTCATATTGTTACAGTGCGGTCTTGTCGCGACTGGGCTACCTTGACGGAATGAGGCATCGGGCACACGGACGTGCGCGTTTGATTGCAAGGGCACGAAATGAACGAACGAACTGGCGCAGGTGAGGAAACCACAATTGGCGAGGGCTTCAGGCCAACGGTCGCCGGCTACGTGGCCGCGGTCGTATGCGGGGCCCTGACCGCCATATGTCTGCTTTGGATTCTTGAAGTACCAACTCTGCTCGGGTTTGCCATCTACCGCGAGCAGTTTCTGGCGCCGGTTCTCGGTCTCTCCATCGCCGGCCTTTTCCTCACTGTGCCAGCGACCAAATCCCATACCGGCGACCCGCCGTGGTACGACTGGTTGCTGGCGGCGCTCGGCTTCTTCACGCTCCTCTGGATCACCTTGCAGTACCCGCGCCTGCTGATCGCGCTTCCGTTCAGGACGCCGGAGATCGTGGCGCTGGGCGTGATCATCCTCGCGCTCGTCATGGAAGGATTGCGCAGAACGACAGGCTATGCGCTCTTCATTATCGTAGTGTTGTTTCTGATCTACTCGTTGATGGGCCATCTCGTGCCCGGTCAGTTCCGCGCCCGCCCGGTCGATCTGGACTGGATGTTTGTCTATTTGTCGTTCGATCCCAGCGCCCTCTTCGGCATCCCTCTCGCTGTGGGTGCCACCGTCGTCGTCATCTTCATCTGGATGGGCCAGCTTCTGTTCACCGCCGGCGGCGGCCAGTTCTTTACCGACATCGCGATGGCTGCGATGGGCAAGAGACGCGGAGGGCCGGCGAAGATCGCAGTCATCGCTTCGGCTCTGTTCGGCTCGATTTCCGGCAGCGCTGTTTCCAACGTCGCATCGACGGGGATCATTACGATCCCGATGATGAAGCGATCTGGCTACTCGGCGCGCGACGCGGGTGCCATCGAGGCCGTCGCCTCGACCGGCGGACAGCTTATGCCGCCGATCATGGGCGCGGCTGCATTCCTGATGGCGGAGCTTCTGGAGCTGCCATATCGGGACATCATGCTGGCGGCGGTTGTCCCTGCGTTTCTCTACTACTTTGCGGTGTTCATCCAGACCGATCTCGTCGCAGCCCGGGAGCATATCACCACGGCCAATGAAGAGCTGCCGGTCGCGAGCAAAGTGTTTCGGATGGGGTGGTATTTTCTTATTCCGTTCGCAATCCTGCTCACGGCGCTGTTTGCCTGGAACGAGGACGCTGAACTCGCTGCGATCTACGCCTGCCTGTCGATCATCGTGCTGGGCATGATCTTCAGCTACGGAGGGAAACGGCTGAGGCCGCTCGACGTCATCTGGAGCTTTGCCGATACCGGCAAGATCATGATCGAGTTGTTCATGATCCTGGGTGCTGCGGGATTCGTGATCGGCGTCCTGAACCTTACCGGTCTTGGCTTTACGCTGACGCTGGTGCTGGTCCAGATCGGAGCCGGAAACTTGTACGTTCTGCTCGGAATCGCAGCAATCGTCTGCATCATTCTAGGGATGGGGATGCCGACATCCGGCGTCTATATCCTGCTGGCGACGCTGGTTGCGCCTGCGATCAGCCAAGCTGGAGCGGATAAGCTCGCCGCACACATGTTCATCCTCTACTTCGGCATGATGTCGATGATCACGCCGCCAGTTGCGCTGGCATCGTTCGCGGCTTCAACGATCAGCGGTGCCGGACCGATCTCGACCGGCTTCCAGGCGATGAGATTCGGTTGGGTCGCCTATGTCATCCCGTTCATGTTCGTCTTGTCGCCGACCCTGATCATGAAGGGTCCCCCCGTTGAGATTGCGATGAATATCGCGACGGCATCGTTCGGCGTGTATTTGATTTCGGTGGCGTTCGCAGGGTATTTCGTCCGCACGCTGCCGCTTGGCCTGAGGAGCTTGCTCCTGCTCGCGGGACTGATGACCATCTTCCCGGATTCGGCGATCGGCGCTCGAAATATGATTGATGCCGCAGGCGCGGTTCTGGGGCTGCTGATCCTGGGACGGGAGTACCTTACGTTCCGTCGCCGCCCTCAGCCGGCGGGCTCCGTCGGCAGTGAATAACGCGGCAAAGTCATGGTTTGCCAACTAAAAAGACCTGCCCGGACAAATGTGCGGGCAGGTCCCAAACCAACTGATGCTCCCGATACGGATTACTGTGGCTTACCTGGCCTTTGGCGGCCACTGGCCGATCTCTTTATAGTACTTGATCGCGCCGGAGTGCCACTCGACCTTGTGCTGCTCCGACATCCGTTCCGGATTGAAGCGCCTGAGCGAGCCGTGCGAAGCTGCCAACTCCTTGGCGTTGTCATGAATGGTTTTCACAACGTCATACACGACATCGTCCTTCACGTGCGTGCTGGAGACGATGAACGCGCTGTAGGTCATTAGTGTCGACCCCCCCTCCTTCACACCAGGGATGGCCGGCGACGGCGCCTGCTTGTAGGGATATGCAGGCATGATTGCATGTATGCGCTTCAAGGCTTCCGGCGAAGTTTCCAAGTCGAGGAACCTGATGCCGCCGTCGCGCTGCAGCTTTGCGTGGACTTCCTGTGCCTGAGCCGCGCCGACCCCCATCAAGGCCGCATCAACACGTTTATCGCCCAACAGCCGCATGCCCTGCACGTAATCGCGGACCGGAACCTTCTTCATGCCGTCTGTCGACAGTCCTGCGCTCGCGAGCAAAGCATTTTGCACGAAGCGGATCGTGCTCTGCGCCGTGAACTCCGACGGCATCCGGACGCCCTTGAGATCCGACAGCTTCTTGTACGGAGTGTTGTCGACCACTGCGATACCGATCGGCAGCTGGAAGATCACAGCAACGAGCCGCAAATTCCTGGCCGGAGGCTGACCTTTGAAATT
>JBFWYV010000142.1:0-11830 GCA_050186055.1 Hyphomicrobiaceae bacterium
AAAAGCAGCTTTCGGGGTTGGCGATGTTTCCGATGACGTCGGTTTCTGCGGTGCGGACATTGTTTGCCGGCGTATTCGCAGCGGTCTGCGGATTTGACGCGGGGCCTGCAAGCGCGCAGGATTGCGGCAACGGGAGCGGCGGGTTCCCGGCCTGGCTCGAGCGCTACAAATCCCGGGCGGGTAAGCTCGGCGTGTCTCCGGCGACGGTTTCGCGCGGATTGGCCGGCCTCAGCTATGATGCGAATGTGATCAGGCTCGATCGTTCGCAGCGTTCGTTCAAGCTGAGCTTCGAGCAGTTCTATCGCCGGCGCGTATCCAATTCGCTGTTGAACAAAGGGCGTCGATTGCTGCGGACGCATTCGGGGACCCTGTCGCGGGTGGAGGGCCGATACGGCGTCCCGGGCGAGGTGATTATCGCGATCTGGGGATTGGAGACGGCCTACGGGCGGGACGGGACGGGTGGAAAAGACATCATCCGTTCGCTGGCGACGCTGGCTTATGACTGCAGGCGGTCGGCGTTCTTCACAAACGAGCTCACCTATGCCCTGAAGATCCTGCAGAGAGGCGACTTGTCGCGTTCGCACATGCGGGGCGGATGGGCCGGCGAGATCGGGCAAGTGCAGTTCCTGCCGTCGTCCTACTTCAAGTATGCGGTGGACTTCGATGGGGACGGGCGGCGTGACCTGACGCGCAGCGTGCCGGACATGCTGGCGTCAACTGCCAACTTCCTGCGTGCGCACGGCTGGAAGCGCGGACAATCGTATGGTCCGGGTACGGCGAACTATGCCGTCATTCGCGAATGGAACCGGGCGGAAGTCTACCAGCGCACGATCTCGCGCGCGGCGGAGCTGATCGGCGGGCGGTAAGACCGGGCAATTTCGCGTGGGCAGCCTGCTGCGCCACCCAGTCGCCGTCGTCAGTGATGACCTGCCTCAAGTCCCGGTTTTGCTCGGCCGAGGGGGACCCTCTCGGGCAGGGAGAGACTTGAGGAAGGCGGCCATTGCGTTGCGGTCCTCCGCAGAAAGTGCTGCGGTGTTGGGTATGACGTCGGCCATGCTGCCTCCGACATAGTCGCCGCCGGGCGTCTCGCCCATTTCGAGCAGATAGGCGATGTCCTTCGCGGACCATTTTCCGAGACCGGAAGGGGCAGACGTTATATTCGGCACCCAGCCCTTGCCTTCCGGGTCCGGGCCGCCCGCGAAACGTTGTTCTTCTATGATGGCTCCGGCGACGTTGCGCGGCGAATGGCATTCCGCGCAGTGACCAGGGCCTTCAATCAGATAGGCGCCCCGATTGAGTTCGGCGGAGCGGGAGGGTGAGGGCTGGAACGGTTTGCCGTCGAGGAACACGAGCTTCCACAGTCCGAGCCCGCGCCGGATGTTGAAAGGGAATGCCAGGTCGTGAGGCTGCGAGGCGGTGGAAACAGGCGGCAATGTTTTCAGGTAGGCAAAGAGGTCGCGGACATCCTCCAGGCGCATGCGCTGGTAGGAGGTGTACGGGAACGCCGGATAGAGATGCTCGCCGTTTGGTCCTATGCCGCGCTGCATGGCGTTGACGAATTGCAGTTCGGTCCAGCGGCCGATGCCTGCGTTTTCGTCGGGCGAGATATTCGGCACCTTGAAGGTGCCGAACGGCGTATTGAGCGCGAGACCGCCGCCGAGCTTCAGCCGGTCTTCCGGCTTGGCGTCCTTGACCGGCGTGGCATGGCACGAGGCGCAGCCGCCGATGTTGAACATCGTCTTCCCATTGGCGAGGTCGGCCGTGTGCGGTGTCAGCACGTCAGGCGACATCCCGTTCGGCTGCGTCAGAAACCAGAAGGCCGCGGCACCGGCGACCGCCAGCAGCACGATTGCAGTCAGGATGGATTTGAAGCGCATCGTCCCGCCTTTGATGGTCGCAATACCGGCGCGATCTTGGTGCGCCTCAGCGTATGCCTCTCTTCATGATGCAGCAAGGGCGCACAGGCGGAAACCAGGGCGCCCTTGCCGGACAATGCTGCGGGTATACGGATTAATGACTGCCCCTTAGTTCCTGGCGCGATACTCCTTGTGACATCCGCCGCAGTTGGCGCCGACCGCTCTTGCCTGAGTTGCGAGCGCTTCCTTACTGGTCGCGGCGGCCTGGGCTGTCTTCGCTGCAGCGGCAAGCTTGTCGAACCGTGCGACGAACTCGCTATTCTTCGACCAGATGGCCGGCAAGGCGGCGGTGTCGGCGCCAGTCTTCGTATCCGGGCCGAACAGTGTCTTGGACTTGCTGGCGGCGTCCTCGATCACCTTGAAGTTGGCCTTCGCCTTGGCCGCATCGAACGGTGCATCGCCCTTGATCATGGTCGCGTTCGATTTGCCGGCTTTGGACATCGCTTCCATCGCGGCCTGGCGTTGCTTGATGGCGTCGGCACCCGACTGGGCATAGACTGCGGTCGCGCCGATCAGCACGGCGGCGGCAACAGACAAATAGCGCATCATGCGAAATTCCCCATTCTAGGTCGTTAGTGCTGTGGGCTTATTCCCGGCCTGGCTGCATGCGTTGGCATGCGGCGTGGCAAGCTGACATCGGCCATGATGCGCGTCAATCATGGCAAGGCCAGGAGGGGCAGGCGGATCGGCACGGTGCCGTCGTGCTCCTGTTTAATTGTTTGAAGCTGCGCGTAGTTTTCGAGGCTGGCTGTGGAGCGTTGAACAATCAGTTCTCGTTCATGAGACAACGATGGCGGGCGGATTGGGCAATGAGGCGATGTCATGGCTGCTCGCTCGAAGAGCGTTGAGATCGGCATGTGCAGCGGTATTCCATTGCATGGACTACGAGAAGTTACGTTCACCGACGGGCGTCGCATGACGTTTCGCGAATACGGCCGGCCGCACGGCCATCCGATTCTGGCGCTGCATGGAACGCCGGGCTCGGGCCTCAAGTTCGAAGCTGCGCACCACACGGCGCAACAGCTTGGACTGCGGCTGATTTGTCCGGACCGGTGGGGCTATGGGGGAAGTGATCGGCCGATCGCAACGAGCCTCGCCGCTTTTGCCGCAGATCTCCGCGCTGTTGCCGACCATCTCTCGATCGATCGCTTCGGGTTGCTCGGCGTGTCAGGGGGAGGTCCGTTTGCTGCCGCCGCCGCTGCACAACTGCGGGACCGGGTCACGAGGCTGGCGCTGGTCTGCCCGGTCGGTCCGATCAGTGGCGATGCACAGGACGTCGGCTTGTTTCACCGCTTCAGCTTTCTGGTGCTGCCGCGCGTTCCGGGTGCTGTCTGGCTCGTGTTCTCGGCGTTCCGGCTGATCGTGATCGCATCGCCGCGTGGCGCCTTGCGCATCGCAACGCTGCGGGCCTGCCGCGCCGACCGTCTGCTGATGCGGCGGCGCGATCTCAGCGGAGGGCTGGGTGCGTGTTTTCGGGATGGGCTGCGCGCGGGTGTGACGGGGCCGGTCATCGACATGGCCTTGTTCAGTCGCCGCTGGCCTGAATTGGCGGTGTCCTGTCCGACGAAGCTCTGGCTTGGACAACGCGACAGGAACGTCCCCCTGGCCGCCGCGCGACGGCTGGGCGCGGTGCTGCGCGCGGACTGCGAGGTACTGGACGAGGAGGGCCACTACTGGGTCGCGGCCGACAGCGAGCGCGTGCTGGAGTGGTTCTGCAGTTGAGCGGCTGAACCGCGGCGGTCAGGCCGGGGCTTTCCAGAACATCGACCATCCGAAAGACCAGTTCGAGGCCCCCGGCACAGGACGGACGGAGGCTGGAACCAGGGCCGTCGACCGGCTTCGCTCCCATACGGCGGGAGCCGTCGACGTCTCGCGCGGCGCCGGCATGTCCGGCAGAGGCTGCACGGTGTGCTCGTTGATCAGGTCTTCGGATCCGACCATGGCGAAGCCGGCCGCTCGTGCCGTCTCACTGAGCCTATCAATCACCATGGCAACCCTCATTCCTGCCGGTATCCCGGCCGATTACTCGCAACAAGTACGCCACGACATATCCAAGTAGGAGCGCCCACTAGGGGCACTTCTGCTCACACTCCTATCATGAGGCAAAAATGCCGCATGTCAATATGGTTTTTGGTTAAAATGCCTGTCGTCAATATAGATTGATGGGATAGGCCGGATTTCAAGGGCGTTTCGGCGACCCGCATGTCGACGCTGCCATGCACTGCCAACTCGCCTGTCCTCCTGACAGTTCCGCCAAGATCAGAGCCGCGGCTCTCTTGTCACACTATCGACACGGGATTGGTCAGCGCGCCCCGCGCTCGGCATCGGCTTTTTGAGGGATGAACGCGAGGCGTCAAAATCCGATTGCCAGGGTCTTGTCATCGAAGCTTTACAGAGAGAACATGATCGAGCCGCGTCCTTACCAGGCGCGGGCGCGGCCTCCGCGTCGGCATGCCTGGGCTAAGGAGGAAGCCATGGCGCAAGCAGATGGACCACATGGCGCTGGCCAGGTCCGCAGCGCCCGCTGCATCGCAATCATCGGGCCATATCTGAGCGGCAAGACGACACTGCTCGAAGCAATCCTGGCCCGTACCGGCGTCGTTACGAGACAAGGCACCATCAAAGACAAGACGACGGTGGGCGACGCATCGGCGGAAGCGCGCGATCACGGCATGAGCGTCGAGATGAATGTCGCCGATTGCGAATACCTGGGCGACAGGTTCACATTTCTCGATTGTCCGGGGTCTGTCGAATTCCAGTATGAAGCAGCCGGGGCGCTCGCGGTCGCGGACGCCGCGGTGGTCGTTTGCGAACCCGACGCAAAGCGCGTGCCCGCGTTGCAGGTGATTCTCAAGAAGCTGGAGGACATCGGTATTCCGCATGTCCTGTTCCTGAACAAGATCGATACGTTCCAGGACATGCGGGTCCGCGATGTCCTGCCCATGCTGCAGCCCGCCAGTGCGAAACCGCTGGTTTTGCGGCAGATCCCGATCTGGGAGAATGGGATCGCGACCGGCTTCATCGATCTCGCCCTCGAGCGCGCTTTCGTCTACCGCGAACATGCGCCGTCGGAAGTGGTGGAGATGCCGACGGGCTTTGCGGACCGCAAGAAGGAAGCCCGCTTTCACATGCTGGAGCAACTCGCCGATTACGACGACGAGCTCATGGAGCAGTTGCTGTCGGATATCGAACCGCCGCGCGACCGCGTGTTCGAGGACCTGGCGCGCGAGCTGAGGGATGGAAAGATCTGCCCGGTTCTGCTGGGTTCGGCCGAGAACGGCAACGGTATTATCCGGCTGCTGAAGGTTCTGCGGCATGAGGTGCCGTTCGTCGACGAGACCGTATCGAGGGTCGGGATCGGCACTGCCGGATCCGCGGCTTATGTGCTGAAGACTCTGTATACGCCGCACGGGGGAAAGCTTTCGATTGCGCGAGTGCTGGCGGGCGAGTTCGGCGAGGGCACGATCGCCGCGGGTGCGCACGGCGAGGACCGGGTTGCAGGCGTGTTCTCCGTGGTCGGCTCGCAGACGGCCAAGCGTGGCGCAGCCAAGGCGGGCGAGACGGTTGCGCTGAGCCGCGTCGAGCATGCGCAGACGGGTGACGTTCTCACCGCGGATGATGCCAAGCCGGTGAGCATCGAGACGCCAACGGCGCCGCCGGCCGTCTATGGGATCGCCATCGAGATCAAGGACCGCAAGGACGAGGTCAAGCTGTCGGCGGCGCTGGCCAAACTGGTCGAGGAAGATCCGTCGCTCGCGGTCGAGCACAATCAGGATACGCATCAGATGGCGCTGCTCGGCCAGGGCGAGATGCACCTGCGGGTCGCGCTCGAAAGATTGAGACGCAAGTATGCGGTCGATGTGGAGCGCAAGAAGCGGTTGATTCCGTACAAGGAGACGATCCGCGGCACGACGACGATTCGCGGCCGGCACAAGAAGCAGTCAGGCGGGCATGGCCAGTTCGGCGATGTGGTTGTGGAGATCCGTCCGTTGCCGCGCGGCTCGGGTTTCCAGTTCGATGAGAAGATCGTCGGCGGAGCCGTTCCGCGACAGTTCATTCCCTCCGTCGAAATGGGGGTGGTGGACTACATGAAGTCGGGGCCTTTGGGGTTTCCCGTGGTCGATATCGCCGTCACGCTGAAGGACGGCAGTTTCCATACGGTCGACTCGTCCGATATGGCGTTCCGCCAGGCCGGGCGCATCGCAATGACGGACGGAATGCCTGCCTGTAATCCGGTCCTGCTGGAACCGGTCATGCAGGTCGAGATCTCGGTGCCGAACGAGGCGACGGCAAAAATCACGGGGATCATATCGCAACGGCGCGGGCAGATTCTCGGCTTTGATGCCAAGGAGGGCTGGCCGGGTTGGGATCTGGTAAAGGCCAAATTGCCGGCGGCGGAAATGGACGATCTGATCGTCGAGCTGCGCTCTGCCACTGCCGGGGTCGGTTCGTTCACGGCCGATTTCGATCACCTGGCGGAAATCACCGGCAAGCTGGCCGAACAGGTGATGGCGAGCCACAAGGCTGCCGCCGAATAGGCGGCAAGGGCGTGGTGCGGGGATCGGCTGGCAGCCTCTCTCGCGCTTTCAGCCGGCCTTCTGAATGGTCACATCACACCGTGACCGCGCACCATGATCTTGCGCGTCACGGGGGCGACGACCTTGTCCGATATCTGGATGTTCCAGACTTCGGCGTCGGGTTGACTGTCGAAGGCCGCAAATAGCTGATCGAGGTTGGTGAGGTCGCGGATTTCGGCACCTCGCAGGCCGAAGCCCTTGGCGATGGCCTCGAATGGCGGCCGGCCGAAGATGGCGCCGGAGTCGTCGACGCCGTCGGCGCGCAGCTTATGGATTTCCGACCCGAAGGCGCCGTCGTTCAGAATGCAGAAGAGAATACGCAGTCCGTGGCGCTTGCACGTTTCCAGCTCCTGGATGTGCATCAGGAAGCCGCCGTCGCCGTCGATCAGCGCGACCCTGCCATGCCCGCGCGCAGCCGCTACGCCCATCGCATACGACAGGCCGTTGCCTACGGCGCCGAACTCGCGAATGACGTGAAATGCTTCCGGCGGGCGGCCCTTCATCTGTGAGTTGAAGTAGGCCTGGTGTCCGGACCCGGAGACGATGTCCCAGTCTTTCGGAATGACCCGGTCGAGGGCCGAGATGACGGCACGCGGGTCGAGCAGGCCCGGCTCGACGTCGAAGCGGGCGGAGTCGGCGGGCTCGGTGGCTATGCGCTGGGCGAGGCCCGGAGTGCGCACCTCAGATCGCGTGGCGCCGAGCTTGTCGAGTGCATCGGCGACAGCCTGAGCGGCGAGAGCGGCGTCGGCGGTGACGATGAGCTTCGCCGCCTGCATGCCGTCACGGAGTCCCAGCGGCCTGCTGTCGATCTGGATGCTGAAGGCGTCAGGGAACAGGCTGCCGCCGTCCGAGACCTGATAGGCCATGCTGGCGCCGATGAAGAGGACGAGATCGGCGGCGGCGAACGCGTCCTTGGCGACGTCGGAGGAATAGCCGCCGGTCACGCCGATGCCGAAGGGGTGATGGTCGAACATGCCGCGCGCAGGCAGCGTGGTGGCGAGCAGGGCGCCGGCCTTGTCAGCGACAGCTTCGACCGCGCCGTTGGCGCCGGCATGGATGACGCCGCGGCCGGCTACGATGATGGGCCGTCGCGCGGCGTGGAGGCGGTCGGCGATCTCCGCAATGCGACGAGGGTCGGGCGCAATCCGGACCGGCTCGGGCAGTACGGCTGCCGACGGCATGTAAGACGTGTTGGTGCTGAACGGCAGCTTCTGCAAGTCATAGGGCACGCCGAGCACGACAGGCCGGCGTTCATGACGGGCGATCCAGAACGCCTCGCGGACGTATTCCATCATGCGTGGCATGCTGTGGGCCGCGATGTAATGGGCGCCGGGTGCGTTGGCGAGGGGGGCCTGCTCGATCCACTGATTGTAGTACCTGGCGTTGATCGGGCTCTCGCCGGCAAACACAACGAATGGAATCCGGGCCCGGGCCGCCGTGGCGATCGGCCCGGTGATCTGTGTCAGGCCGGGGCCGCAGGTGACGGAGACGGCGGCGACCTTGCCGGTGGCGATGTAGTAGCCGAGCGCGGCGGCGGCGGCGCAGTGCTCGTGGCGCACATGATAGGTCTTGATGCCGGGCAGCTTGGAGAATGCCGTGACCCAATGCATGTTGCCGTCGCCCATGAGGACGAACTGAGTATCCACGCCTTCGGCAGCGAAGGCATCGGCGAGCGCGTGGTAGAGCTGCATGTCGGTCATTGGCACTCGCGGGCGGTGGAGCAACGGATGGACTGGGGTACGTTGCAACACGGAATGCGAGAGCGCAAGCAACCGCTTCCAGCGCCAGGAGGCGCGGCTATCGGGAGGGCCGAACTCAGCTCAGGCTGGATCAGCTCTTGGCGCGCGCAGCGGCCTTGGCGGCGAGTTGTCCGGCGACAGACGGCGAAACGAAGTGCGAGACATCGCCGCCCATCAGTGCGATCTGGCGCACGAGTGTCGCCGTGATGTGGCGCACGCCGGGGCTGGCCGGCAGGAATACGGTGCCGATCTCAGGCGACATGGCTCCGTTCATGCCGCTCATCTGCATTTCGTAATCGAAGTCGGACGAATCGCGCAGGCCACGGAAGATGACGGTTGCGCCGGCGCGGCGGGCGGCGTCCACCGTCAGGCCGTCGAATGTCACGACTTCGAGAGTGGTGCCAGCCTTCGCTACCGATCGCGCTTCCGCCTCGATCATCGCGATGCGCTCGTCGACGGTGAAGAGGGGCGTCTTGCCGGGATGGACGCCGATGCCGACGACGAGCCGGTCCACCAGTTGGAGCGCGCGGGCGATGACGTCGACGTGTCCCAGCGTGGGCGGGTCGAAGGAGCCGGAGTAGAAGCCTGTGCGTGTCATGGCTCCAGTCATAGCGTCTCGGTGGCGGCATCGACAACAGGTGTGACGATCCGAACGCACATTTCTCACTATCGGATTGCGCTTGCGGCTGGATTGGACTTGTCGTGGGGCAAGAGGCGAGCCTATCAAGCAATGAGATCAGATCAATCAGGCGAACCCCGTCGAACCGGACGGCCAAGCGACGCGCGCTGGCGGGGAGCTTTCGCGGGCAATGCAACGTGACGGTCCCTGAACAGAAAGCCAAGCGGAACGAAAGCCGAGAGACGCACGGTGGCGGCGGCTGCCCTGCCGGTCATCAGTGGAGCCCGGCAGCTTCAGCAATCCGGGCCTTCATCCGTGACCTCGCAGACGTCGTCAGCGCGCGCGTTGCGAACAACACAGCGAGCTTCTTTGCGGATCGCCAGTTTCTGGTCTGGCTGCTGGCGTGGGTCATCGGGCTCGCCGGCGGACTGGCAACGGTGGCTTTTCGCGGCCTGATCGGTTTCTTCCAATTGCCGTGGCTCGGCTCCGATTCCGAACTTGTGCTGTCGCTCTCGCGGGTCGTGCCCTGGTGGGCGATACTATTCGCGCCGGCTATCGGTGGGTTGATCGTCGGATTGCTGTTGACGTTTTTCGTCCCCGGACGGCGCGCGCAAGCCGTGGCCGACGTGATCGAAGCGCGCGCGATCGGCGACTGCAAGATCCGCCTCAGTGCGGGACTGTGGAGTGCGCTTGTGGCGGCATTGTCGCTGGGCTCGGGCGCAAGCGCCGGCCGCGAAGGTCCGGTCGTTCACTTAGGCGCAACTTTGGCCTCGTTCGTGGAGAACCGCTTCAAGCTGTCTCCGGGATCACGGCGGACATTGCTGGCGTCCGGCGTTGCGGCTGCGGTCTCGGCATCGTTCAATGCGCCGGTCGCAGCCGTTCTATTTGCGCACGAGGTCATCCTCGCCCATTTCGCGCCCCGTGCGCTGGTGCCGCTGGTCATTTCCAGTGTGACATCGACTGTCATCACCCGGCTGCACTACGGTGATTTCCCAGCCTTCGTCATTCCACGACATCAGATTACGTCATATCTGGAGTTTCCGGCGTTCGCTCTGCTGGGACTCGTATGCGCCGTGGTGGTGATCCTGTTCGAGGCGGCTCTGGTCCTGACGGACCGGGTCGCCTTCCGGATCGAAATGCCGCTATGGGTCAGACCGATGCTGGGCGGCCTCATGGTCGGCGCGATTGCGCTCGTGTTCCCGCATGTGCTGGGAGTGGGCTACGAGGCGACGGATGCCGCACTGTCCGGCCAACTGCCGCTCTGGCTGCTCTTGTCGCTGATCTTGGCCAAGACGGCAGCAACGGCGATCACCATCGCCTCACGTTTCGGCGGCGGCATCTTCTCGCCCAGCATCTATCTGGGCGCCATGACAGGTGGCGCATTCGGCGTCATGGCAGCCAGTGCGTTCCCGGATGTGGGCGCCAGTGAGGGGCTCTATGCGATCCTGGGTATGGGCGCCGTGGCCTCGGCGGTGCTCGGAGCGCCGTTCTCCACGACGCTGATCGTGTTCGAGCTGACCAGGGGCTGGGACATCACGATCGCGCTGCTGCTCACGATCGCAATCTGCAATGGCCTGACCAGCGCCGTATTGGGCGGCAGTTTCTTTCACTGGCAGCTCGCGCGGCGTGGACTTGTGCTGGATGCCGGCCCGCACCAGGAAATCATGCGGCGGTTCTACGTCAGGGATTTTATGCAACTGTCCGATCCTGGCTCGCCTCTGCCGGCGCCATTGGCTGCCGATTCCCCCCGTCTTCTGCCTGGGGAGACATTGGGACATGCGCTGCGGATGTTCGATGCGCACGGATTGACGAGGATCCCGGTCGTCTCACCGGAGGATCCGTCGCGGATCATCGGCTTCGCGCGTCGGGTTGCGGCGCTGGGCACCTACAATAAAGCACTGGTCGAGAGCCACGAGGAAGGGCACCGGTAGCGGCCGGCGCCGCCGGTTTGGTGTCTCATCCGTTCGGGACTGCTCAGGCGAACCGGTCGACGGAATACGGTCTCGGGTCGGTGAACGGCTCGATGCCAGTGATCAGCTCGGCGAGCAGCCGGCCGGTCACGGGTCCCAGCGTGAAGCCCAAATGATGGTGGCCGGTGTCGAGCCACAGCCCTTTCCTGCCGGGGACCGAGCCGATCATCGGCAGCATGTCGGGAAAGCATGGCCTGGCGCCGAGCCACGGTTTGGGCTCCGTGCGTTCGCCAAGCGGAAAGATTTCGCGGGCGCGCGGCTCGTTCAAAGCGAGCTGCACGGGTGTCGGCGGCGCCTCGAGCGACGCGAACTCGGCGCCGGTGGTCAGGCGCGTTCCGGAGGTCATCGCAACGAGCGCATAGCCGCTTTCGACATCGATCACCGGCCGGGTCAGGCCGCTGTTGCCGATGTTGCGGTATTGCATGTGATAGCCGCGCTTGACGCCCATCGGGATGTGGATGCCGAGGCCGCGCAGCACGTGCCGGCTCCAAGGGCCGAGTGCGACGACGACATCAGGCGCCTCGATGTTGTCGTCCACGCGTCGCAGCAGCCATCCGTTCGCAGTCGGTTCCAGCATATGGGCGTCGGCTGTCACGAGTTGGCCGCCGCGGGAGACGAACAGGTCCGCGTAGGCCTTGCCCAGGGCGCCTGGGTCCGCGCAACTGACCGGCTGCGAAAACAGCACGCCGCCGGCAAATGTGCCATTGAGGTCAGGCTCCAGCGCGTGCAGCTCGGCATTCGTCTTGGGCTCCGACTCGACGCCGTAACGGGCTCGGGCAGCTTCGCCACCGGCAACCTCCGCCTCGAAGGCCCGCGCATTGCGGAAGAGCTTGAGATAGCCCGTGCGCCGCGCCAGATGGGCCACGCCGGCGGGCGCCATCAAGGCTTCGTGCTCGACCACCGACTGCTCGACGAGGGGCCGGGCAGCGCTGGCGGTGCGGGCAATGCGCTCCGGCGTGCCGTGACGCCAGTAGCCGTAGAGGAACGGAGCGATCTCCGGCAATGCGCG
>JBFWYV010000143.1:0-11827 GCA_050186055.1 Hyphomicrobiaceae bacterium
CACGTAGGCAGCAATCAAAAGCCTCGAATAGAGCCTGATACGGTCCGCATCGGCGATCAATCCGAAATCGCCTGCCGGATCCTGCTCGGCCTTTGTTACCCGCATCGGTGCCGGCTCCGCACGATTTAACGCCACCTCGAATTGCTCTGCCGCATCGCATCACAATTTGGTGCACGCCGGCTTAAGACCCTGGGAATTGGAGGATCTTTCAAGCGCCACGCCGTCGAAATCGGGCCGTCCGCTAAGCAATCCGTAACTCCACCCGCGCATGAATGATGTGAATGTCGCGTGGTCCGTGTGACCGCGTCGAGTTGCGGATGCGTTGCAAGAGTGAGTCATGGCGGTGCTTACAACGAAACGGCTCGAGCTCGAGGGAAGCTCACCGCCACAGAGCGCGTTGGCGCTGCCATTGATCGTCGATGCCGATGGATGTCTCGTCCGCGCGGACCTGCGCTCGGAGCTGGCGATCGCCGAGCTCGAGAACACGGTGAAGCTTTTCACTTGCGCCATCCGGGGCGAGCGCACGCAGCGTGATGCATTTCCGGACGTTACAAGCGTGGCGGAGTTCGCCCGCAAGGGTGTCGATGTTTCCAGCCTGCCGCTGGAGCCCGAACTCGTCGACTACATCCGTGCCTGCGCGGAGACGGGCCGGGAGATCCATCTCGTTACACGCGCATCGCAGGCCATTGCGGATGCCATTGCTGCGCGCGTTGGCGGTTTTACAAGCGCAACCGGCTCGACCGCTCAGATTGCGATGACGGATGTCGAGAAACTCCGGTACGCAAAGGCCCAATTTCCGCATGGATTTGCGTATGCGGGCAATGCCGGTGATTTGATCTCGTCAGCCCGTGCGCTGGTCCAGTTGCGTGACAGAGCCGCAAACGGAAAATCGCCTGCGGACAAGGCCGATCAGGTCGAAGTCGAACTCGGCGACGGCAGCGCAGGATTTCGCGTCGGCGCGAAGCAGTGGCTCAAGCTTCTGCGTTGCCATCAATGGTCGAAGAACGCGCTGGTGTTCGTGCCGCTTCTGCTCGGCCACGCCTATAATGATGTCGCCGCAATCGCGGCGTGCGTAACGGGGTTCGCGCTGCTCAGCCTGCTGGCGTCCGGCACCTATGTCGTCAACGACCTCGTCGATCTGGACGCGGATCGCCGCCATGCAACAAAACGCAATCGTCCGCTGGCGTCAGGCGATATTTCGGCGGGGACCGCCATCGTCGTTGCGTGCGGGATGATCGGCGGGAGCCTGCTCGGTGCGCCGGCGCTCGGAACCGCGTTCCTGGCAACGCTGTCGGCATACCTCGTCACCACTCTTGCGTACTCGTTCTACCTGAAGCGCAAGCTTCTGGTCGACGTGTTCGTGCTGGCCGCCCTGTTCACGCTGCGGGTTGCGATGGGAATTGCGCTGGCCGGCGTTGAGCCGTCACCCTGGCTGCTGACGTTCACGATGTTCTTCTTCCTTTCGCTGTCGCTGGCCAAGCGACATGTCGAGATCGTCAATGCCGCGCAGGTCGGGCAGATGCTGATTCCCGGCCGCGATTACCGTGCTGCGGACCTGCCGCTCACTGTCGCGCTCGGAGTCGGCTGCAATGCCGTCGCGATGCTGATCATTTTCCTCTATCTGGCCTTCGATGCGATGCCGCTGGGTTTCTACCGGCAGCCCTATTGGCTGTGGGGGGCGGGTTTCATCGTGTTCCTGTGGTCGCTGAGGATCTGGGGACTTGCTCATCGCGGCGTGCTCGATTCGGATCCGGTCGCGTTCGCGGTCCGGGACCGGACCAGCATCGTTCTCGGCTTTATGGTGCTCGTGGTGTTCGGCCTGGCTCTCTGACGAAATCGATATGACGGCGGAGTTTCTCGAGCAGCGGAGCGTGACGTCCTGGGGCCGCATCAAGCGTCAGCGGGTCGCGGTGGCACGGCCGCAGTTCGGCGATGAGCTCCCTCGTGTCCTGCAACAGGGCGGCGCCTCTTCGCTGCTCGGAGTCGGCGCGGGTCGTTCGTATGGCGACAGCGGACTGAACGAGCGCGGCGGGCTGGTCGACATGACGTCGATGGACCGTATACTGGCGTTCGACCGGGAGCGGGGAACCCTTCGTGCCGAAGCCGGCCTGATGCTCGGCGAGATCCTGCGCATCGTCGTCCCGCGCGGCTATTTCCTGCCGACGACGCCCGGCACCCGCTTCGTTACGCTGGGCGGCGCCGTTGCGAATGACGTACACGGAAAAAATCATCATCGGGCGGGCACTTTCGGCGTATCGGTCACCCGGCTTGGAATGCATCGTTCCGATGCCGGCGACATCGAGATTGCACCGGATGAGAATGCCGCGTTGTTTTCAGCGACCGTGGGCGGCCTGGGATTGACCGGCCTCATCCACTGGGTCGAATTCAAACTGCATCCGATCAAAAGCGCGTGGCTTGCGGCGGAGACGGTTCCGTTCTCGGGCGTGGGCGAGTTCCTGTCGGTTGCCGCGGCGAGCACTGCGGACTGGGAGCATACGGTTGCCTGGATCGACTGCACATCGGGCGGGCGCAGCAAGGGTGTCCACGGACTGTTCTCGCGCGCAAATTTCCTGGCCGCGGGCACGCTGGACCCGCACAAGGAGCACGCGAGCGCGAGCCTGCCGGTCGAGGTTCCCGCTGGGCTGATCAATCGCTGGACGCTCAAGGCCTTCAACAGGCTGTATTATGCAGCAGGCTGCCGCAAACGCGGTCTCCGCCTCGTGCACTATGCGCCGTTCTTCTATCCCCTCGACGCAGTCCGGAACTGGAACCGGGCCTATGGCCGTTCGGGATTCTATCAATACCAATGCGTGATTCCGATGGCGTCGGCCGAACCGGCCATCGCCCAGATGCTGCTGGCGATCGCAGCAAGCGGCGAGGGGTCGGCGCTGGCCGTGCTCAAGACGTTCGGCAACAAGCCTTCCCCAGGCATGTTGTCGTTTCCCTTCGAAGGCGTGACGCTCGCGCTCGATTTTGCCAATCGTTCAAGCCGCACGCTGGAATTGTTCAACCGCCTCGACTGGATCGTCGCCCAAGCCGGCGGCCGCCTTTATCCGGCCAAGGATGGACGAATGCCGGCTTCGATGTTCCGGGCCGGGTATCCGATGCTCGACCGCTTCACACCCCACATCGACCCGCGGTTCCGATCCGATTTCTGGAGGAGGATGTCAGCATGAGCAATTCACCCGGTTTTCAGCGCGTGATCGCGCTGGGCGCGCTGTCCGCGATCGGCGAGGCAACGCTGCGGCTCCATGCGGCCGAGGGCGCGCGTCTGGTTGTGGCCGGGCGGAACGAGGACCGGCTGCGGACGCTTGCGGCGGACCTCGAAGCACGCGGCGCCAGCAGCGCCGTGATCTGGTGCTGTGACCTGGCGGGAACGGACGATCCGCGCGCCGCGCTCGACAGCATGGCGGCTTCGATCGGCGGTATCGACAGCGTGCTGTTGTTCTACGGTACGCTCGGCGACAATGGGGAGGCGGAAAGGAACATATCGGCCGCGCGTGACATTCTGCGGACCAATTTCAGCAGCGCCGCCGAATGGTGCCTGGCTGCGGCCGATGTCTTCGAGGCGCAGGGCCACGGCGATCTGGTCGTTATCGGCTCGGTCGCCGGAGACCGCGGCCGTCAGTCGAACTACATCTACGGTGCAGCCAAAGGCGGGCTGGCGCTGCTGGTGCAGGGGATCGCGCATCGGCTTGCCGCATGCGGCGGACGTGCCGTCGTCGTCAAGCCGGGCTTCGTGGATACGCCGATGACGGCCGGATTGCAGAAGGGCGGGCCGCTGTGGGCCAAGCCGGAAGCCGTCGCCAAGATCATCAAGCGTGCCGCGAGCCGGAATTCGCCTGTGGTCTATGCGCCCGGGTTCTGGCGCTGGATCATGCTTGCCATCCGCGCCGTGCCTTCGCCCGTGTTCCACAGAACCAAGCTGTGAGCCTGCAACCTTCCGTTCTCTTTCTGGTCGCTCCGATGTCGGTCATTGCTTCGCTTCTGCCTGATGTGCGCGCGCAGTTCTGGCGCTTGCCGGCTTTCGCACGGTTTCTCGTGCTGGGCGGCATTTCGGCCGGTGTGAACCTGGTTGCGCGAGTCCTGCTGCAGCCGACCTTCAGCTTCGGGTTTGCCGTGGTCGTCGCGTACGTGATCGGGATGGTGGTGGCCTACAATCTGTTCCGGCTGTTCGTGTTCGGGGCGACCGGGCGAAGCGTGGCCTCGGAAGCCTCGCGCTTTACGCTGGTCAACATGGTTGCGCTGGCCCTGGTCTGGGTGATCAGCATGACGCTGGCCAGGGTGGTGTTCCCGTTCCTGGACTTCACCTGGCATGCCGATGACGTCGCTCATGTCATCGGGGTCGCTTCGCCTGCCGTGACGAGCTGGGTCGGTCACAGGCGCTACACTTTCAGACCGCATTAGTTAGAGCAGACATGCGGACCGGCGTTGTATTGCCGCGTGGGTATGCCGGTTACGGTCCGAGGTGCGGAGGATGCGACAAATGACGCATCGGCCGGCGCTCCAGGACTTTGGAATCTCTATAATTTCTACATACTTCAAGCTGTCGCCTTGCAACTTACCATTCCTGCACGATTTGTGCTTAAGGGTGGCCGTCACGTCACTGCGTAATCCGGCAAGGCGATGTATGACATCATTCGTAATAACGGGTCGTCACGACCCGATGCCGCGCAGACATCACGGCGTAAAAATGGGTTGTCTTCAGATCGTGGGCTGGGCTTCACAATGAGCGAAAATTCTGTTGCGGGCAGGGTGTTGCGGGCTGCAGCCGCCCTATCGATGGCAGCGGCGACGGTGCTGGCGCCGCAGGCAAGCGCATTTGCGCAAGGCTGGAACTGGAATTCCAACGCGTCCAAGGCCGATCGGGAAACGCAACCGGGACAGGGTGAGCTTGGCTTCAATCCGCTGTTTTCCAGCAATTGGGATTGGGGCGGACAGAAGAAGGTCGCCTCCAGCGGGAAGACCATCGTGAACGTCGATAAGCACCTGAAAACTCATGAGATCTACGTGAGTTTCTCGGACCGCCGGGTGTATTACGTCACCAAGCCCGGCGAAGCTGTCGCTTATCCGATCGCGATTCCGCGCAAGCAGGACGACTGGCAAGGGGTGATGCGGGTGTCGGACAAGCGGGTCAATCCCTCCTGGACCCCGACTCCGACCATGCTGCGTGAGAATCCGCGGCTGCCGAGCTATGTGCCGGGCGGGCATCGATACAATCCGCTCGGCGTGCGCGCCCTCTATCTCGGCACGACCGCCTATCGCATCCACGGCACCGATGCTCCGTGGACAATCGGCGAGCCGGTGTCGAAGGGCTGCATCCGGCTCTACAACAAGGATATCATCGATCTCTATGACCGGGTGAAGGTCGGGACCAAGGTGACGGTGACGTGGGATTCCTTTGCCGGACCGGTCGCCCGCCATGTCGTGCGCGAGCAAGGTGCCGGGCCGCAATAGACGGTGCCGCAATAGACGGTCGGGCATAAACCTCCCACCGCAGAGCCAATCGATTGGCCGCCACGCATGCCGCGTCGGCGGTCAATCTGTTTGCGGAGCACCTGCCGGCGTCCGGGATTGACCGGCATCAACGCGGGTGATCCGCCCCTCCTTTACTGTCGACAATCATCGGCACAGGAAGGGTGGTTGCACCATGTTCAAGACAATTCTGATCGCTACGGATGGGTCCGAGGTTGGCGACAAGGCCGTGGTGCAGGGTGTCGAGGTCGCCAAGGGCCTCGCGGCTAAGCTCACCATCGTGAAGGTCACCGAGATGTGGTCGGCAGTCGATATTGCTGGCCGCGATGCGCTGACCCGGATCGAGAACTACGAGACCGCAGCATCGGATGCTGCAAAGAAGATCCTGGCGAACGCCGCAGACGTGGCAAAGAAGGCGGGGGTCGAGTGCAAGACGCTGCACGTGCCGGATATGCTGCCGGCCGACGGCATCATCGATGCGGCCAACCGGATCGGGGCCGACCTTATCGTAATGGGATCGCACGGCAGGCGGGGCATCAATCGGCTCCTGCTCGGAAGCCAGGCACACAATGTGCTGAACCAGGCGAAGATCACGGTGATGATCTGCCGGTGACAACCGGTTGACAGCCGGGGATAGGGTCCGGACGCGGCAGTGTGCTAGCCTTCACCTCCACAAGGCGCCGACTTCACCAAGGCGCCGTGGGAAGGAGGAAAGCAGATGTCACAGCGAGACCGCCCACCATTCCGCGCCGATCATGTGGGAAGCCTGCTGCGGCCGGCCGCATTGAAGGACGCGCGCGCAAAGCGCGGGCGAGGAGAGATCGACCCGGCGGCGCTGAAGGCGATCGAAGACCAGGAGATCGGGACTGCCATCCGTCGACAGGAGCAGATCGGTCTTCGTCTGGCAACCGACGGCGAATTCCGCCGGTCGTGGTGGCACTTCGATTTCTTCAGATGTCTCGAAGGCGTGACGCCCTACACCACGGAACGGGGCATCCAATTCGCTGGCGTGGAGACCAAGCAGGAAGGTATCCGGATCACGTCGAGGGTCAGGTTCGGCGGTCATCCGATGGTGGAGCATTTCAAGTTTCTGGCGGCACACACGAAGGCGGTGCCGAAGATGACGATTCCTGCCCCATCCACTTTTCACTTCCGGCAGGGGCGGGAGGCGATATCGAAGGATGTCTATCCGGACTACGATGGTTATTTCCATGACATCGGCCAGGCGTGGAAAGCGGCGATCCGCACCTTTTACGATGCCGGCTGCCGCTATCTGCAACTCGATGACACCGCGTGGGCGATGATTTGCGATCCCAAGGAGCGCGAGGGATCGCGCCAGCGTGGGGACGAGCCGGATACGCTGCCGGAGCGCTACGTGAAGCTCACCAACGAGGCGCTGGCCGACAAGCCGGCGGATATGACGATCACGCTGCATTCCTGCCGGGGCAATTTCCGCTCAACGTTCATTGCATCGGGCGGCTACGACTACATTGCAGAACCCCTGTTCGCGCGCGTCGGCGTGGATGGCTATTTCCTGGAGTTCGATACGGATCGGGCGGGCGGTTTCGAGGTGCTGCGGCACATTCCCAAAGGCAACAAGATGGTCGTGCTCGGCCTTCTCACGTCCAAGAGCGGGAAGCTGGAAACCAAGGACGACATCAAGCGGCGGATCGACGACGCATCAAAGTACGTCGGCATCGATCAGCTTTGCCTGTCTCCGCAGTGCGGGTTTGCTTCCACGGAGGAAGGCAACGTGCTGGCGGAGGAGGAGCAGTGGGCCAAGCTGGCCAGGATTGTCGAGATCGCGGACGAGGTGTGGGCGTAGCGCCTGAGAGATGCCATCGGAACGGCGTGTGCTTCTGATTTCGCTGCGCAGGTGTTGTCAGACGACGTCGACCACCGCGGCCGTGACGGCGGAGAGGGGGCAACGGCATCACCATCCTCCGTTCACGTCATGGCCGCGCCGGGACGACGCGGGAGCGTCGGCACGGAGGATGGCGGCCATCCACGTGGCTCGCCGCGGGCACTGAGCAAGCGGAAGCTTGTCGTAGGCGGCCACCTTCGTGGCCGTGACGGCTGTGGGGAGGTGAGACTTCCAGCCCCACGACAGCACGTCATGGCCGAGACGGCTGAGGGGGATGAGGAGGAAGCCCAACGTCCACAAACGTCATGGTCGCGGCTGCGGTGCGGCGGCGAGGAGGCAAGCCCCAGGAGGCTGACGGGAGAGGGGCCAACGAGGTTCAACGCAAAAATGGCTCCTTGCGGCATCTGGACAAGGAGCCTGCCTTCCCGCTTGTCGGTGGCAGCCGGCTTGGCCTAGTCTTGATACAAATGCGAAGCAGCAAGGAGGATGTAAATGTTCATCAGGAACGGCTGGTACGCTGCGGGCTGGTCCAAGGATATCACCGAGAAACCGATCGCGCGGACGCTCCTCAACGACAAGGTGGTTCTGTATCGGTGCGCCGATGGCACGCCGGCAGCGCTGGAGGACAAGTGCTGTCATCGCGCCGCGCCGCTTTCGATCGGAGAGGTTTCCGGCAACGACCTCATGTGCGGCTATCACGGTCTCAAATTTGCGCCGGACGGCCGCTGTACCGAGATCCCCGGGCAGACGGAAATTCCAGCGCGTGCGCGCGTGCGCGGATACCCTGTCGAGGAACGCTGGAATGTCGTGTGGATCTGGATGGGCGACCCCGCGAAGGCCGACCCGTCCAAGATCGAGGAACTGCCCTGGCTCGATAGTCCGGAGTGGGCGCTGACGCCGGGATATCTCCATGTCAAATCCAGCTATCTGCTGCTGATCGACAATCTGCTCGACCTCACGCACGTCTCGTACGTACACAAGAATACGATCGCCGGTGATCCGCGGGAGAAGACGACGCCGACCAGAACCGAGCGGATCGAGAACGGCGTGCGCAACGGACGGTGGATGATCGATTTCGATCCGCCGCCGCTGTTTGCCAGGGCGGGCAATTTCACCGGGCGGGTGGATCGGTGGCAGCACGTGACCTGGAAGGCGCCGGCGACCGTTTATCTCGACGTCGGCTGCGCCACGACCGGTACCGGGGCGCCTCAGGGCGATCGCAGCCACGGCATCTCGATCTGGTCGACCCATCTCGTCACGCCGGAAACCGAGACCTCGTGTCACTACATGTTCGGCTTCGCGCGCAATTTCCAACTCGGCGACGAAAAGATGTCGAAGCTGCTGTACGACGGCTCGCTTGCGACATTCATGGAAGATCTCGAGGTGCTGGAGCTGCAGCAGGAGAACGTTGACGGGGGCTCGATCGACGGTCTGTTCGACATCAAGAACGACGCTGCCCAGCTTCAGATGCGGCGGATGGTGCGGCAGCTTGCGGCCTCCGAAGGCCAGAGCGCACACGTCTAGGACCTTTCTGGTTTTGGTTGAATCCCAGAAAGGCCCTAGATCTTTGTTTTGTCGTGCTTCTTATCGGAAAAACCGGTTCCCACTTTTCCGGAAGCACTCTAGGACGCTGCGGTCAAAGCGGATGGCCCCGGCGTAATGGATCGCCTTGTCGGAGGATGAATGAGCAGTCGACTGAGAATAGCCGTGCTTGGTGCGGGCATGGGTGGACTCACCGCGGCTGCTCTTCTCGATCGATTGGGATTCCAGGTCAAAGTCTACGAGCAGGCGAGCGGCTTCACGCGGCTGGGTGCAGGGATCCAGATGAGTCCGAACGCCATGCGCGTGCTGCGTGGGCTGGGGGTCGGGGCGCGCATCAGCGAAACGGCGTTTCGTCCAGGCTCCTGGCGCAACCGGACCTGGGATACGGGTGAGCTGTTCCACGAGCTTCCGCTCGGGGATGCCGCGCAGTCGAAGTACGGCGCGCCCTATCTGCTGATGCATCGCGGGGATCTGCATGAAGCGCTGCTGTCGTGCGTGCGGCCCGAACTGATCGAGAGCGGGCGCAAGCTGGTCGATCTGGACCGACCCGGCCCGGCGTCGATCGTCTTGCGGTTCGAGGACGGTTCGCGTGCGGAAGTTGATGCGCTGATCGCTGCGGACGGCGTCCATTCTCGCGTGCGCGAAATCCTGCAGGGCGAGGAGCGGCCTTCATATACGGGCATGGTTGCGTACCGCACCACGTTCCCTGCTCATTTGCTGCGCGGGGCCCAGATCGATGACTACTGCAAATGGTGGGGCAAGGACCGGCATATCGTCATCTATTTCGTCACGGCCGAGCGGGATGAAGTGTATTTCGTGACAGCCGTGCCGGAGCCGGATTGGACGGTGGAATCCTGGTCATCGACCGGCAGCGTGAAGGATCTGCAGGCGGCGTTCGCAGGCTTTCATCCTGACGTGCAGGCGGTCGTGCACGCCTGCCCGAGCGTGCACAAGTGGGCGATCCTGACCCGCGAACCGCTGCCGAGCTGGGGCGAAGGACGTGTCGTTCTGCTGGGCGATTCATGCCATCCGATGACGCCTTGGATGGCGCAGGGCGCTGCGACGGCCATGGAGGATGCCGTGGTCCTGTCGCGCTGTCTCGATGATGCGAAGCCCGAGAGCGGAGAAGCGGTGGCCGCCGTGTTCGAGCGGTATGCGATGCTGCGGCGTCCGCGTACGGCCCAGATTCAGCGGACGTCGCATGCCAATACCTGGATGCGGGGAGCGACGCCGGCCGACTGGGTCTATGCCTATGATCCGTGGTCAGCGCCGCTGAGCCAGGCAACGGGAACGCCGTGAAGAAACCTTGACGCAGCCGACGCCGTAGGCCGGGTCAGTCCTCGACGCCGATGATCCGTGCAACGTCCGGCCAGCTCTTTGCGCCATTGTCGCGGAGATCGGCCGTCAGGCTTTCGGGCATCCATGCGACGAAGCTCGGCTCAAAGGCCGGCCGGGCTCTGATCTGCTTGAACCAGCGCTCGACGTTGGGGAGCCGGCCGTTTTCCCACATGCCCGACATACTGAGCGCGGCCAGCCGATTGACATACGGGCTCATGGCAACGTCGGCGATGGAGAGCGCATCGCCGACCAGCCACGGGCTTTGCGCCAGCGACTTTTCCATCTTTGCCAGATAGAGATCGTAGAGCTGAATCTTGGCGGCCGCGCCGGGTGCGTCAAAACCCATCTCGACCCAAAGGCGCTTTTGATCCTTCCAGTCCGGCGTGACGGACTGAGCCGGTGTCGATGAGAGAAACTTCTCCTGGCCGTCCCTGCCGAGCTTCGCGATCGTATGGCGATGAGAGGCGATGAATGTCAGTGCGGCGCAGGCCGGATGAAGGTCCTCGTCGACAGCCTTGGTCCAGTAGCGGGCTTCGATGAACTGCAGCGGATCCTTCGGATGGAGCGAGGTCTCGGGATGGAGCAGATCGAGATACTCGCAGATGACGGTCGACTCGCGGATCACTTTATCGTCGTGGACCAGCGTGGGAACGACCGCTTTGGGATTGAGCTTCATGTACTCCAGCGTGAACTGATCGCCTTTAAGAATGTCGATGTAGACGCCCGTCCATGCGAGGTTCTTTTCCGCCATCGCAAAGCGGACCTTGGCAGCGCACACCGAAGAGCCATGGTGATAGAGCGTGAACACTTGCGTACCCCCCATTGCAGCCCTGCATCCTCATTCCGTGGATGCAGGGCGCAGCCGCGTTGCGGGTGCGGCGGCCGGCATGCTGCCGCTATTCGAGGATCATCGCCTCGATGAATTCCAGCCTGTTGCCGAACGGGTCGTTGCAGAAGAGGCGGCGCATTTCGCCGATGTCTTCGTCCCAGGTCACGGCATGCCCCGCCGCCTCCAGACGAGCGGCAAGCTCATCGATTTCAGCCACCAGAATCGCGGGGTGAGCTTTTCGAGCGGGCCTGAAGTCGTGGTCGACGCCACAATGGATCTGCACGGTTGCGCCGTCCCCGCCCGAAAACCACACGCCGCCGCGGCCGGCCAACGTTGCCGGCTTCTTCATCTCGGACATACCGAGCACGGCTCCATAGAACTCGCGGGCCTTGTCCTCCAGGCCCGGCGGCATGGCGACCTGCACGTGGTCGAGAGCGATGAAGTTTTCGCGAGCCCAAGTCATATGTGCCCCAGGTGAATGTTTGCGGGAACTCTGCCAGTCCCTTCGACGACAGGCTATCGGGTATCACGATTGGTAGCGCTTCACTTCGTTCTCGATGGCGCCGAAGATCGAGCGGCCGTCGGCGTCCAACATTTCCACGCGGATGGTATCGCCGAACTTCTGGAAGGGGGTCGTGGGCCTGCCGTCGTGGAGGGTCTCGACAGTGCGGACCTCGGCAATGCAGCTATAGCCCAGGCCGCCCTTGGCCACGGGCTGGCCGGGACCACCGTCCGGTCCTGTGTGGGAGACCGTGCCTGATCCGACAAGGGTGCCGGCG
>JBFWYV010000144.1:0-11793 GCA_050186055.1 Hyphomicrobiaceae bacterium
CGTGCGGGTTCTCCAGCCCGACCGGCTTCATCGGCCCGAAACGAAGCGTCTCGCGCCCGCGCGCCGCCATGATCTCGACGGGGAGGCAACCGTCGAAATACGGCGTATTGGCCTCCCACGCCTTGAACTCGATCTTGTCGCCGGCCACGAGCGCATCGATGAAGGCTTCGTATTGCGGCTTGGAAAGCGCGCAGTTGAGATAGTCGGCGCCGGATCCGGCCGGGCCCGACTTGCCGTATCGCGACTGGAACCAGGCTCTGGTCCGGTCGATCGAGTCCAGATGGATGACGGGAGCGATCGCATCGAAGAACGCGAGGGCCTCGGCTCCGGTCAGGCGCTGGATCTCGGCCGCAAGCGCAGGCGACGTGAGAGGGCCGGTGGCAATGACGACGCTGTCCCAGTCCGGCGGCAGGACGGATATTTCGCTGCGGTCGAGGGTGACCAGTGGGTGCTCCGCGAGGCGATGCGTCACCTCTTGCGAGAAACGATCCCGATCGACGGCGAGGGCTGCGCCAGCCGGGAGGCGGTGGCGGTCGGCGGCGGCCAGGATCAGGGAGCCCGCGCGCCGCATCTCCTCGTGCAGGAGGCCGACGGCATTGGAGGCCCAGTCGTCGGCCCTGAACGAGTTCGAGCAGACCAGCTCTGCCAGGCCGTCGGTCCGGTGGGCCGGTGTCGGTGTCGCCGGCCGCATTTCATGCAGCACGACCGGCACACCAGCTTGCGCGAGCTGCCATGCAGCCTCGGAGCCGGCGAGACCGCCGCCGATGACATGGACGGGGGAGAGCGAGATCATGCGGAGGGAGGTAGTGCATCCCGGGCGCCGACTCAATTGCCTTGAGCGGGCCGGGCTGATCCGGGACCGGCTTCAGCGCTTGCGAAATAGTCCCTGATCCGCTCCACTTCCGCCTCGATGCGATCGGGGGCGGCATCGTCCAGCCCGTAGACATCGAAGCGGACGTTGGTCTCAAGGGACGGCAGCATACGCGCGAGGGAGGACGAGAAGAACGACACCGTTCCTTCATGGTCGGCTTCCGTCTTCGACTTGGTCTTGCCATGGGTCGCGACGACGGTCAGGTGCCGGATCCGCGTCAGCAGGGGCACGGTGCGCGTGGCCGCCAGCGCGAAGCTCACGTGCGGCCTCCAGACCCGATCGAAGTACCCTTTCATCTGGGCCGGCAGATGGAACATCCAGACCGGGAATATGAACACGAGGCTGTCGGCGGAGCGCAGGTGCTGGACGAGGGGAGTGATGTCGCCGGGGATGTCGCGATCGAGGTAGCTCTCAAGCTCGTTGCGGGAGATGACCGGATCGAACCGCAGGGCGGCAAGGTCATCGACGATCACGCGCGCGCCCCGGGCTTCCAGGGTGGTCGCGACCATTTGTGCAATACGGGACCCCAGGCTCGTGGAATCGGGCTCGCAGGTCACGATCAGGTTGGTTTGGGTCATTTCGATCCTGGGCGGTCTCAGGCGGGGCCTGACGGAGAACTGTCGGGCGCCGATGCCGTTCCGCTGGCCTTGACGCGGCCATGTATCTGCGCAGAAGTGCGGAAAAATCCCGTTCCCGTTCACAGAGCACAATCCATGACGTTCCGGTTCCTGAACTGTGCCGCATCGGCGGCGGTATGCCTTGGCTTGGGTGTCGGGACGTTCGCCAGCCCGGCGCTGGCGCAAACGAGCTGCCGCAATACGGGAGAGTTCGGCGCCTGGATGTCGGGCTTCCGCAAGGAGGCCGCCGCCAAGGGCATTTCGCAGCGCACGATCTCGGCTGCCCTGAACGGGATCGAGTTCGACCCCAGCATTATCCGGCGGGACCGGGGGCAGTCGTTCTTCACCCAGAGCTTCCTGGACTTTCAGCGAAAGCTGGCGACCCAGAACCGGATCCGGTCCGGCAAGGCCATGATCCGCAAGCACGAGGCGCTGTTCAGGAAGGTCGAGGCCGAGTTCGGCGTGCCGCCCTCTGTCATCACCGGGTTTTGGGCGCTGGAAAGCGACTTCGGCGCGGGGCTCGGCAAGCTGTCGGTGCTGCGCTCGCTGGCGACGCTGGCCTATGATTGCCGGCGCGGCGAGATGTTCCGGAATGAGCTGTTCGAGGCGCTGCGCATCATCGACAGGGGCGATCTCAGACCATCGGACATGATCGGATCGTGGGCCGGGGAGCTGGGCCAGACCCAGTTTCTTCCGAGGCTCTACAATCAGTACGGCCTCGACTACGACGGCGACGGCCGCCGCGATCTGTTCAAATCAATCCCGGACATCGTCGCCTCCTCCGCCAACTACATCAGGGCGATGGGCTGGAAGCGGGGCGAGCTCTGGCTCGATGAGGTCCGGGTGCCGCAGCGGCTCGACTGGAAGCAGTCCAGCCTCGAGATCGAGCACCCTCGGCGGCAATGGGCGCAGTGGGGCGTGCAACGGGCCGATGGCCGGCCCCTGCCGGACGACGACAAGCCGGCTTCGCTGCTGCTGATGATGGGGCGCAACGGCCCTGCGTTCATGGCCTACCGGAATTTCCGGGTCTACACGGAGTGGAACAAGTCGCTCAACTATGCGGTGACGGCCGCCTACCTCGCCACACGGATCGACGGCGCACGGGAGATGAGCAAGGGCCGGGCCGAGGTTGAGGTGCTGGACCGCAATGACCTGCGCCAATTGCAGCAGTTGCTGACGAAGCGGGGGTATGAGGTGGGCGAGATCGACGGCAAGCTCGGGTCCATGACCCGGTCAGCGGTCAGGGCCGCGCAGATCAAGCTCGGGCTGGCGGCGGATTCGTACCCCAGCCGGGAGCTGATTCACCGCCTGCGCCAGGGCGGATAGGACATCCGTTTCAGGATAGACGGGGCAGGATCTGGGCCAGCGCGCCTTCGAATTCAGCATAGTGGTCGATTACGGCGTCGGCCTGCAGATCGCGCATGGAGACGTCCGAATAACCGAACGTGACGCCGATGATCGGGATTTTGGCCGCGCGCGCCGTCCGCACATCGGTCTCGCTGTCGCCGACCATGACGGCCCGTACGGCGCTGCCGCCCGAGCGCGATATGGCGCCGGTGAGATGGTCCGGATGGGGCTTGCAGACGGGGAAGGTGTCGCGGCCACAGATGGCCTGGAAGCGGTCGGCCAGGCCAAGCTCGGTCAGCAGCCTGCGCGACATCTCCTCCTGCTTGTTGGTGCAGACCGCCAGCCGCAGGCCGCGTCCGGCAAACGCGTCGAGCAACTCGGGCACCAGCTCGAATGGACGGCTTTCGACGGCGATATTGTCGACATAGAAGTCGAGGAATTCCCCGAGCAGATGGTCGACCTCTTCAGGCGGGAGCTGATGGCTCCGCAGCGAGAGGGCGTGCTCGATCATGCGGCGCGCGCCGAATGAGACGTAGGGCCGGACCTCGTCACCCTCGACCGGAACCAGATTGCGGAGACCGAGGACGTGGTTGGTCGCGCAGATCAGGTCAGGCGCGGTGTCGACCAGCGTCCCATCGAGATCGAATACGAGTGTCAGTCCGTCCATCTGCCGTCCCGGTGGCGATTGCTGTGCAGGTTTGGTTTGCGGACGTTGTCATGTCTCAATGGGAAGCGTATTGCAACTCCAACCGCTTGCACCCCGTTTGTGGCGCATCTGGCGAAGGCTGACGAATGTCGACGGATCGATTGAAGCTTGATGCGGCACGGCAGGCGCTGAGGTTCGTGGAGCCTGGCATGAAGCTGGGGCTTGGGACCGGATCCACGGCGGCGGCATTCGTCGAATTGCTGGGGGCGGAGGTTGCCCGGGGTCTGGACGTGATCTGCGTTCCGACGTCGGAGGCGACACGCGTCCAGGCCGAGCGGGTCGGCATCAGGCTTACCACCCTCGATGACTTGCCGCGGCTGGACCTGGTAGTCGACGGCGCAGATGAGATCGATGAGGAGCTTCGCCTGATCAAGGGCGGAGGCGGCGCGTTGCTGCGCGAGAAGATCGTCGCGGCGGCGTCGGAGCGCATGGTGGTGATTGCCGACGACTCCAAGCAGGTCCGGACGCTCGGGCGCTTTCCGTTGCCGCTGGAGTGCGTCCGGTTCGGGCTTGCCTCGACCATGATGCATGTAACCGGACAGGCCGAGGATGCCGGCTGTACCGGCTCGATCGGATTGCGCTGCAACGCGGACGGGTCAACATTCGTGACCGACAGCGGCAACGTTATCCTCGATTGCACGTTCGGACAGATCGACGAACCGGAGTTGCTGGCAGAAGCCTTGGCGATGGTTCCCGGCGTTGTCGAGCATGGCCTGTTCCTCGGCCTCGCGGATGTCGCGGTGATCGCCGGTCCGCAAGGGGTCGTCACGATCAGCGCGGAGTTCGGCGAGGAGGATGACGGCGTAGCGTGAATCGACTGGATTGATGGATCATTCGCTCTCCAATCACACAAGGCGAAGCCTGATCATGAAATCAGCACGGATCATTCTCGGTGCCATCCTGGCCATGGCCGTGACGGCAGGTGTGTTGCATCAGTCGCTTGCCCAGGGCAGCAAGCCGCAGCCGCTGGACGCAGAGCGGCTGGCGCTGGCCAAGGAGTTTCTTTCGGTCACATCCAAGGCCCAGCGCTTCGACCAGATCGTTCCGCTGCTGACCAATCAGCTCGCAATGGCGTTCAAGCGCCGCAATCCGGGAAAGAGCGCGGAAATCGACGACGTAATGCAGCGCCTGTCCAAGCGCTTCGTCGAGCGGCAGTCGGAGATGGTCGACCTCATTGCCCCGATCTATGCGGAACGCTTCTCGGCCGCCGAAATGAAAGAGATCATCGCGTTCTACAGGACGCCGGTAGGCAAGCGGATCCTCGAAGAAATGCCTCACCTCATGCAACGTGCGGTTCAGATCGGAATAAACTGGGGGCAGCGCATCGGGCGCGAGGTGGAGGCGGAAGCGCGCAGGCAGCTTCAAGACAAAGGGATCAGGCTCTAGTGTCCGGTAAAAGCGAGTACGAGTACGACCTGTTCGTGATCGGAGCGGGGTCGGGTGGTGTCAGGGCGGCGCGGATCGCAGCCGGTCACGGTGCGCGCGTTGCCGTCGCGGAGGAATATCGCGTCGGCGGAACGTGTGTGATCCGGGGCTGCGTGCCCAAGAAGCTTCTGGTCTATGCGAGCCGCTTCGCCGACGAGTTCGAGGACGCCAAGGGCTTCGGCTGGTCCGTGGAAAATGCCGCTTTCGACTGGTCAGCGCTGATCGCGGCCAAGGACAAGGAGATCGCCCGGCTGGAAGCGGCTTATCGGAGCAATCTCGACAAGGCCGGCGTCACGCTGTTTGAAACGCGGGCGACGCTCTCGGGTCCGAACAGCGTTCTCCTGGAGAAGCCGGGACGCGAGATAACCGCGCAGCGCATCTTGATTGCGACCGGCGGATGGCCGCAGCTCGTGAGCGGCGTGGACGGCATCGAACATGCGATCACCTCCAACGAGGCCTTCCATCTCCCGCGCCTGCCGCGGCGCATCGTGATCAATGGCGGCGGCTATATCGCGCTGGAGTTTGCGGGGATCTTCCATGGTCTCGGCAGCGAGACGACGGTCGTCTACCGCGGCGACAAGATCCTGCGCGGCTTCGATGAGGACCTGCGCGATGCGCTGAGCGAGGAGCTTTTGGCGCGCGGCATCCGCATCGTGACGGGCACCACGTTCAAGCGCATCGAGAAGACCGCCGGCGGACTGCGCTCGCATATGAGCGACGGGAGTGTGCTGGAGTCCGATCAAGTGATGTTCGCGACCGGCCGCACGCCCAACGTCAAAGGTCTTGGACTGGAGACGGCGGGTGTAGAGCTCGATGATAACGGCGGCGTCAAGGTCGATCGCAAGTCACAGACGAGCGTGCCGGGCATCTATGCCGTAGGCGACGTCACGCACAAGCTCAATCTGACGCCGGTTGCGATCCGCGAAGGCCACGCCTTCGCCGACAGTACGTTCGGCCCCGACGGATGGTCGACGGACTACGATATGGTTCCAACCGCCGTATTCTCCACGCCCGAGATCGGCACCGTGGGGCTGACTGAGGGACAGGCGCGCGATCCGGACTGGATCGCAGCCAACATGCCTGCGCTGGCCGGGCTGGGCGGACAGATCGACCTCTACAAGGCACGGTTTCGGCCAATGAAAGGCACGCTTTCAGGCCGGTCGGAACGGATGCTGATGAAGCTCATCGTCGACAAGCAATCCGACCGCGTGCTTGGCTGTCATATCCTCGGACCGGATGCGGCAGAGATCGTGCAGATGGTTGCGATCGCGATGCGGATGGGCGCGACCAAGGCCGACTTCGACCGCACGATGGCGCTGCATCCATCCGCGGCCGAGGAGATCGTCACGATGCGGACGAAATGGTCGCCGCCGAAGAGCGGAAGCTGACGTCGGTACGATATAACCCGATGCGGTTCGAGGCGATGCGGCAACGGTGATTCGTTAATCCATTATTGATGTTCACAGTTTTGTTGGCACACCCGCACGAAGCTGGTAGCCGGATTCAGTCATGCGAGTCGGAGCCGGGCCGGAACCTGGCGCCCAGACAGGAGGTCGGACGATGGCGTTCCGCCATTTTGGCCGTGCCTTGGCTGGTTTGGTGTTGCTCGTAGCCGCCGGGTTCGCACAGAGTGCGCATGCACAAAATTGGGATAGCGCGGGTCAACTGCGCTTCGGAACGTTCCTGCAGGGCTCTTTCGTCGATCAGAGCATCAGGCAGACCACGCCCGCAAATCAGGTGTTTCGGCAATCTGCCTCTCCGAGTGCCTTCGGAATGGGCGTTTCGGCCGGATATGACCTGCGCCTGGGGACGTTCGTGATCGGAGCGGAAAGCGATATCTCTTTCGATCACGGCAGAGACAAGGCGTCAGGTTCGAACGTCGATCAGGTCGGTGTCGACTATCTGGCAACGCTGAGGGGCCGGTTCGGCACACTCGTGCGTCCCGATCTTCTGCTCTACGGCACCGTCGGCATGGCCGTGCTGGGCGCCGAATACAAACTCACCAGCTTCAGCGGCGGCGGCGGTCCCAACTCGACCGGCAATAAAAAGACCGCGTCGGCGCTCGGCCTGGCTTATGGCGCCGGCCTTGAGTACCAGAGTTCATGGGGCACCTGGTTTGCGGAATACCTGCACATGGATTTCGACGACTGGACGTTCGAAAACTTCAACGGCAATCAAATGCGCATTGAGACGGATTCCGACGTCGTGCGAGCCGGCGTGAAGTTCAAGATCGGCTATGACTTCGGGCATGGCGGTTATGTCGATGATGTCGCCGCGCGGCGCTACGGGCCGCTCAAATAAGCACGGCTACCCGACCGTTTTGCATGACGTCAGGATAACGCCCGTCTGGCAATGGCGGGCGTTTTCGATTCCGAGGCGCTGGATCGCAGCCGGGGGCGCGGTCGCTACGATATTGCGCCAAGGCCATCCAAACCTTATCCCTCGGGCAGAACTTCATTTTTGAGCCGCATTTGCGAGGTGAAAAATGGGCCGGCTGCAGGGCAGAATCGCGCTTGTGACGGGGGCCGCCGCTGGGATCGGGCTCGCTGTCGCGGACGTCTTCTCAACCGAGGGTGCCCAGGTGTTTCTCGCCGACGTCAACGGAGAGGGTGCCGAGAAGGCCGCTGCGGACATCGCCGCGTCGGGCCGGTCGGCGACTGCGATACAGGCCGACGTATCGCGCGGCCAGGACGTCCGGCAGATGTTCAGGACCATCGAAGCGGCCACCGGGCGGGCCGACATCATCGTCAACAACGCCGGTCTCAACGTGCGGGCCGATTTCCGCCACTTGTCGGATGCAGAGTGGGTGCGGATCCGCGAGGTCAATCTCGACGGCGTCGTCCGGGTCGCGCGGGATGGGTTCGAGCTATTGCGCAAGTCGGAGCATGGGTCACTGATCAATGTCTCTTCGGTGATGGGGCGGCGGGGACTGCGGCAGCTTGCCGGGTACTCGGCAACAAAGGGCGCCGTCAGCGCTCTGACGCGTGCGCTGGCGGTCGAGTACGCGCCGTTCGGGATCCGCGTAAATGCGATCTCGCCGGGGTTCATCGAGACGGCTCTGACCGAGCGGGTGCTGCGCATGCCCGCCATCAAGAAGGCGCTGGTCGACCAGACCCCGATGCGCCGGCTGGGGACGCCGGAGGAGATCGCGAAGGCGGCGTTGTTCCTCGCCAGCGACGACGCCTCCTATGTCACCGGGGCGGAACTGACGGTCGACGGCGGAATGACGGCGGCTCTGTGAGGCGGGATAATGCCCAGTGAGGGGTGTCGGAGGATGAAGCGAGTGCCGGGTTTGCGTAATCTTGTCGTTGCCGTGGCAGCATGGCTCGCCGGCAGTGCTGCCCTCTCATTCGCATGTTCGCCTGCTTGGGCTGACGTCTGGACCCTTGATCGGTCTGCCGCGCAGGTGCGGTTTACCTATGACCACTTCGGTCTGTCGCGCCAGTCGGGCGAGATCCGCGACATCGAGGGAAAGCTCATCTTCTCGCCGACCGAGCCGGAGCGCGGCTCCGTCGAGGTCGTCATGAAGGCTGCCTCGATCTCGACCGGCAAGGAGGCGCTCGATCGACTGCTGCGCTCTCCGGATTTCTTCGACGCGGGACGTCACCCTGAGATCCGCTTCAAGAGCACGCGTGTCATGCAGACAGGCGATATTGCCGATCGCACGGGCGAGCTGACCGGAGATCTGACGCTGCTTGGCGTATCGCATCCGGTCACGCTGCAGGTGAAGTGGAACTATACCGGTGAATATCCGCTGTCCTCGATTAATTCCGCGTATATCAATAAATGGGTATCCGGGTTCTCCGCCAAGGGCAGGATCCAGCGGTCGCAATGGGGCATGCAGCGGGGAATTCCTCTTTTGTCTGACGATGTCGAGATCGCGATCGAGGTGGAGTTCCTGCGCACCGGCACGCAGGATGCGGCTTCGGGCCTGTCGGGGGGTTGACGCAGGATCACGAGTTCTTTCTCTTCGCCGCTATGCGCAGGATCGCTGCATCCTGTCGTGGAGTGCGCCCAAACAGCGAGCCCGATGATGGATCAACGAACCTGGGACGAGATTTACGATCATCTCGAGAGCGAACTCGATTCTGCGGCGACGCGGAGCACGGCCGCTGACGTCGAAGCCGAGCTTGCCGTCATCCTGGACCGCGCCCGCTTCGCCATCGACCGCGGAGAGGACATCGAGGCGATCGGGGCTCTGCAGGACCTGCAGGAGCGGCTTGAGGCCATTGCGCCGCAGGATGCGTTGCGGCGTGACGGCTCTGCCTCCACTATCGACCGTCTGCGTGCGATCGAGGACGAGCTCCACGAAAACCTGCGGCTCGGCTCGGCCCGTCTGGAGGTTGTCGGGGAGGAGGAAGAGCCGACCCGGTCGGCCAGCCGCAACGTCAAGGTCAACCGCTCGACGGCGTTCGCCAATATCGAGGAGGAATACATCCATCTGTTTGAGACGGCGCGCGTTCTCGAGGAGCATCGATCGACCGTTCAGTGGTACTCGTCCAGAATCCTCAAGAACCGCGCAACCTACGAGCAGATCGAGCGCGAGACGGGTGTGCCGTGGTGGTTCACCGGGCTGATCCATGGCATGGAATGCTCGTTTTCGATGAGCAAGCACCTGCATAACGGCGACCCGCTGACGGCACGCACAAGGCAGGTTCCTGCTGGGCGGCCGAAGTCCGGGAGTCCGCCGTTCACGTTCGTCGTGAGTGCCTGCGATGCCCTCGACTACGAAGGCTTCGCGGGAGAGGACGACTGGACGATCGCGCGTGTTCTCTACCGCTTCGAGAAATACAACGGCTTCGGCTACCGCCAGAAGTACGGCACCGTCTCGCCATACCTGTGGAGCTTCTGCAATCACTACGTTGCCGGCAAATACGTGCGAGATGGCGTCTACGATCCCGATGCGGTCTCGAAGCAGTGCGGGACAGCGGCTACGCTTCGGGATCTGATGGAAGCGGGGCACATTTCGTTTGCACCTGCGAAGCCGGAACCGGAGCCCGCCGCGCCGATAGCGCCGCCGTCTGCGGCGATCGAGGCGCCGCAGACGACCGAGCCGACAGATAGCGGAACTCCGGCCGCAACGCCGGCGTCCCAGCCCGCCGCTGCCGTGCAGCCCGATCCCGTTCCCACGCCTGCACCGGCTCCGGCGGCTCAACCCGCTGAAGCACCGCAAGCAACGCCGGCGTCCGCGCCGTCGGCGACGGAAGCGCAACTCACTCAGTCGGGATTGTCGTCCGCCGTCGCAGCAGCGCTCGCGACGCTGGTGGACGCGGCACGTCCCGAGAGCGGATCGGATGGTGCGAGACCGGACGACGCGGCTGGCAGCGACAAGCCCGGCGAGGACGAGACGGCCTCGAAGTTGTAAGCGTATCGCCAGGCGCTTCCGGGACAGCGCTTGGCACGCTTCAAGTCTCTTCCCGTGTCTCGCTGATCAGATGATCGACCACGGATCGGAGCGCGCGTTGCGCGTCCGCACCGTCCGCCAGTGCGGCCTTGTGGGCTGAGAGCTGGAGATCGGCGCTCGTGCCGCGCGCAAGGATCGTGCGGGCGTGAGCGACTTCGCTGATGCAACCCAAAGCGTCGGCATCCTCAGCTACAATCGATAATAGCTCGTCCAGCAGCTCGTCGAAGGCAACCAGCTCTCCCTTGCCGAAATCGAACAGAGAGCCTGTCGTTCCATAGCGCTGGGCGCGCCACCGGTTTTCCTCGAGCAGGAAGACGGGATAGGTCCGCCAGCTCAGGTTGGCCCGGCGCAGGCGGTAGAGCATGCGGCATGTCGAGACCATCAGCGCAGCGATCGCGAGCGCATCGGAGACGCGCGTACAGACGTCGGTGATGCGGCACTCGAGAGTGGGAAAGCGCGCGGACGGGCGGATATCCCACCAGATCTTCGAGGCGTCCTCTACCACTCCGGCGCCGACCAGAACCTCCACGATGTCCTGATATTCGTTCCAACTGCCGAGACGCCCCGGCAGACCCGTGCGCGGCAATTCATGCAGCACGGCAAGGCGATAGCTCTTGAGCCCGGTGTCGTCGCCTTCCCAGAACGGCGATGATGTGGACAATGCCAGCAGGTGCGGCAGGAAATAGCGCATCTGGTTCATCAGATCGATGCGCAGGTCCTGGTCTTCGATGCCGACATGCAGGTGCATGCCGCAGATCGACATGCGGCGTGCGACGCCGCCAAGGTCAGCCGCCAGCGCACGATAGCGGTCCTTGTCCGTGCGCGACAGCGCCGAGACGCGGCCGAAAGGATGGGTGGAGGCCGCCACCGGCGCGAATCCGTGCTCGGCAGCGAGATCGCCTATGGTTGCGCGCAGCCGCACCAGTTCGCTTCGCGCATCCGCGAACGACGTGCAGGGGCGGGTACCGACTTCGATCTGAGAGCGCAGGAACTCGGGGTGGACCTGGCTGCCGAGCCGCGCTTCACAGGCGTCCATCAACGCCGCAGGCGCGGAGACCAGATCACGCGTGCCGCGATCGACGAGATGGTACTCCTCCTCGATGCCGAAGGTGAAGGCGGGCTCTCGCGGGTCCATATCGCGCCGGGCTCAAGGCTACGGGTCGCCGCACGTTGGCACGGCGCGCGGACAATGCCAACAGCGCACCGAGCGACGCGCATAATGGCTCCGGCGTGCAGTCTGGTTCGCGCCGGTCTGTAGCGTTGCGACGCCTTGGACGGGGAAATGAAGGCGGGTCTGTGGCGATTGTCGTAAACAAGTCCAACTCGATCGGATATGCTCAAAGAATTAGCAGTGGATCCGTGGGGGACCTATGGAAAATCTTCCGACGATGGCTCAGCTCGAGCCTTATTGGCCTTTCATCAT
>JBFWYV010000145.1:0-11725 GCA_050186055.1 Hyphomicrobiaceae bacterium
CCGCCGACCTCGGCTGACGGGCGAAGCGACACGCTGCTGCTGACACCCGCTTTACACGGCACCGATGGGTTCTTCATCGCGTGCCTGATCCGCAGAATGTGATCTTGGCGTCGCGGTCTCTCGATGATCGCGGCAACAGCAGCTCAATTTTGTGCCTTGAATGATTTCTCCCTCTTGCGGGGCTAGGGATTCGTCCTATGTTGCCCATCCGTTGAGACCATCGGGGTCTCGTATGAGCCGGCCATCGCGCCGAACGACGGAGGGGGCATGCCGCCGCCGCGGAACAGCCGCCGCGCTTGAGGATTGCCTCGGCGCTCAGCAACGCCAATTGTCACCACGCACATGCACCCCTGCCGCCCGCATCGGCGGCACACGGAGGTTGATCACCGGTCATGGCTCGAGCTTCGAAGCCGAAGCGGCCTCGTCGCGCCCCGACAGCGCGCACATCTCTTGGTCCTGTCGCGGATCTCGAGGCACACCTGCCGCCGGAGTGGTGGCGCAGCCTGTTCAACGCGCTTTACGTCAAGACTGACGGTGACGTCGTCGAAAACGTCGAGAACACCCGCCGCGAGGCGGACTTCATCGTGTCGGCGGCTGCGATCACGCCGCACAGCCAGATTCTCGATCTGTGCTGCGGCCAGGGCCGGCACTGCCTTGAGCTGGCGCGCCGGGGATTTCGCAACGTCACCGGCGTCGACCGGTCCCGCTATCTGGTCAGGCTGGGACGCAAACGAGCCCAGGCCGAGGGACTGCAGGTGCTGTTCAAGGAAGGAGACGCGAGAAATCCACGCCTGGCGGAGAACAGTTTCGACTGCATTGCCATCATGGGCAATTCGTTCGGCTACTTCTCGAACAAGCAGGACGACGAGAAGGTGCTGGCGTCGGTCGGCAAGCTCCTGCGCGCGTCCGGCCAACTGGTGCTCGACATCACCGACGGCGCCTACATGGCCGAGCACTTCGATCGCCGGTCCTGGGAGTGGATCGACGAGCATCACTTCGTGTGCCGCGAACGCTCCATCAGCCAAGACCGCGAACGGCTGATCAGCCGCGAGGTCATCGTCCATGACGAGATGGGCGTGATCGCCGACCAGTTCTACGCCGAACGCCTCTACACCCGCGACAGCATCGCCAGGCTGCTGGAGAAGACCGGCTTCCGCAATGTTCGCCACCATGGCATCGCGGAAGCGAAATCGGAGCGCGACCAGGACCTAGGCATGATGGCCCGGCGGATTCTGCTCAGCGCGGATGCGCCGCAACTCCCGGCCCGCAAGACCCGCGGCAAGACGACGAAGCTGGATGTCACCGTTCTGCTCGGCGATCCACGCCTGCCGGACACCGTCAAACGAGGCGGGGCCTTCAATCCGGAGGACCTCGAGACGGTCCGGAAGCTGAAAGATGCGCTGGCGTCGCTCTCCGGCTATCGGTTCCGGTATCTGGACAACCACAAGACGCTCGAGCGCGATCTCGCCGAGTTACGCACGGACCTGATATTCAACCTGTGCGACGAGGGCTTCAACAACGATCCGTTCAAGGAACTGCATATGCCGGCAATGCTGGACGTGCTGGGCCTGCCTTATACCGGCGCCGGATCGGGAACGCTTGCTTCATGCTACGACAAGGGGCTGGTTCGCGCCGTCGCGATCACGCTGGACGTGCCGGTGCCGCTGGAGACCTACGTGCGCCCCGGCGACCAGGGCGCCACGCTGCCGTCGGTTTTCCCGGCGCTGCTGAAACCGAACTTCGGCGACAGCTCGCAGGGCATCACCAAGGACGCGGTGGTCCGCAGCACGCGAGAGCTGCTCGATTACCTCGACCGGCTGAAGGCCGAATTCCCGCGCCGGCCGATCCTCGTGCAGGAGTTTCTGACGGGTCCGGAATACTCCGTCAGCCTGATCGGCAACCCGGACCAGGGCCTGCGCGCGCTTCCGCTCCTGGAGGTCGACTATTCCAAGCTCGATCCGGACCTGCCGCGCATTCTAGGCTACGAATCGAAATGGGAGCCGGACAGTCCGTATTGGACGCAGATCAGCTATCACGAGGCCGACCTCCCAGAGGTCGCGCAAAGCCAGCTGATCGAGCATTCGGCGCGCCTGTTCGAGCGCCTCGGCTGCCGCGACTATGCCCGCTTCGATTACCGCGCCGATGCCAAGGGCGAGATCAAGCTGCTGGAAGTCAATCCAAATCCCGGATGGTGCTGGGACGGCAAGCTCAACCTGATGGCCGGCTTTGCCGGTATCCGCTACAGCGAGATGCTGCATCAAATCCTGGCGGCCGCCGAAGAGAGACTCGGCATCGTTCCCAAGCCGCTGCCGGGCGCAGTGACCGGGCAATCGCAGTCTCCAGGGAAAGCTGCCGTCGCGGCCGCGGCTGCAGTCCGGCAGGAGCCGCTGTCGGCCGCGGATAACGAGCAGCCGCTGAGCCACTGATCCCATCACTCTGCGGCCAGCGGGGACCGTGTCTCAATCAGCCTGCGGCCGGCAGACTCCGGTACCGCCGCATGCTGGCTGCATCGCGGCCTACTGCATGCAGCACTTCTTGTATTTCCTGCCCGACCCGCATGGGCAGGGATCGTTGCGCCCGATCTTCGGACCGCCGCGAACGACCTGCCGGACCGGCGCGAAGTCGTGACCGTGATTGCAATGCGGTCCGTGCACGTGGCCATGGTGGTCGTGATGGTCGTGATGGTGGTCATGATCGTGATCGCAGTCGGGACCATGGACGTGGACATTGCCGTCGGTCCCGGTCGTGCCTGCGCTACCTACCTTGTCGCTGCTCGCGGTCATGGAATGTCTCCTTGCCCGTGTTGCTATCCCGGACGATCCCGTGCGGCAAGCGCGCTGTTGGCGGCCGGCAGAGTATTGTTGCAGCCGCGCCCCGAGTGGCGTAACGCCTTCGCTTATGACTGACACGGTCCTGATCATCGATTTCGGCAGCCAGGTCACGCAGCTCATCGCCCGGCGGGTGCGGGAGCATGGTGTCTATTCGGAAATCGTGCCGTTCAACCGGGCGGACGACGCGCTGGAGCGCCTCAAGCCGAAGGCCGTGATCCTGTCGGGCGGGCCGGCCAGCGTGACGGAGACGGGAACGCCGCGCACGCCGGATTGGGTGTTCCGCTCAGGATTGCCGGTGCTGGGGATCTGCTACGGTGAGCAGACGATGGTGGCGGAGCTCGGCGGAGGGGTCGAGGGCGGCCACACCCGTGAGTTCGGGCGGGCCGAGCTGGAGATCACCGGCGATTGTCCGCTGTTCGCCGGGGTGTGGGCGAAGGGCGACCGCGACACCGTCTGGATGAGCCACGGCGACCGCGTCACACGGCTCCCCGATGGTTTCCGGGTCGTCGCGATCTCGTCGGGAGCGCCTTTTGCCGCCATCGCCAACGAAGCGCGCCGTCTGTACGCGTTGCAGTTCCATCCCGAGGTCGTTCACACGCCACGCGGCGCGGCGCTGATCGGCAATTTCGTCCATCGCATCGCCGGCCTTGCCGGCGACTGGACCATGCACCACTTCCGCTCCAGCGAGATCGAGAAGATCCGCCAGCAGGTCGGCAAGGACAGAGTGATCTGCGGGCTTTCCGGCGGCGTCGATTCGGCGGTCGCAGCAGTGCTCATCCACGAGGCGGTCGGCGACCAGCTTACCTGCATTTTCGTCGACCACGGCCTGATGCGGCTCAACGAGGCGGAGGAGGTCGTGTCGCTGTTCCGCGGGACCTACAATATCCCGCTGGTCCATGTCGACGCGCGCGAGACGTTCCTGTCGGCGTTGGACGGCGTCGCCGATCCGGAGCGCAAGCGCAAGATCATCGGCGGCCTGTTCATCGACGTCTTCGAGGCCGAGGCGAAGAAGCTGGGCGGCGCCAGGTTCCTTGCCCAGGGTACGCTCTATCCGGATGTGATCGAGAGCGTCTCCTTCACCGGCGGGCCTTCGGTCACCATCAAGTCGCACCACAACGTCGGTGGCCTGCCGGAGCGGATGAACCTCAAGCTGCTGGAGCCGCTGCGCGAGCTGTTCAAGGACGAGGTGCGGGAGTTGGGACGCGAACTGGGGCTCCCTGCGCATTTCGTGGGCAGGCACCCGTTCCCAGGTCCCGGCCTTGCGATCCGCATGCCCGGCGCCGTCGACGAGACGAGGCTGGATATCCTGCGCAAGGCCGATGCGATCTTCATCGAGGAGATCCGCCGCGCCGGCCTCTATGACACGATCTGGCAGGCGTTTGCGGTGCTGCTGCCGGTCCGCACGGTGGGCGTGATGGGCGACGCGCGGACCTATGACGAAGTGTGCGCGCTGCGGGCCGTGACCTCGACGGACGGCATGACGGCAGACTACTTTCCGTTCGACCACGCCGTGCTCGGCCGCGCAGCGACGCGCATCATCAACGAGGTCGGCGGCATCAACCGGGTCGTCTACGACATCACCTCGAAACCGCCCGGAACAATCGAGTGGGAATGATTCTTACCCCTCCGGCGGTATCCATTTGTACGCTAGGATACGGCATAAGCCGTTGATAGAAAAGGACTATCCTAACTAGGTCTATCGACATCTATCGAGGGGTAGTGCTCCGATTTGACGGTATAGCGGACGGTATGGGGAATCTTGTTCGATCAGCAAATTCGGGATACCGTCACGGCCAAGAGAGCTGCTGACGGTATTTTTTTCTGGCATAACAGACTGATTTCAAAAAGGAATCATGCTTCCAGCATCGTCTGTTTTGGCCTGGCGGTATAATTGGCGCTTCTCCCCGATTTTGGGACGATTTTGGAGGCCCCCATGCTTACTGACATGGCGATTAAGGCGCTGAAAGCACAGAAGAAATTGTATAAGGTGAGCGACCGTGACGGTATGTACGTCGTGGTGCAGCCGTCGGGTGCGATCGTGTTCCGGTACGACTACCGCCTTAACGGCCGCCGCGAGACGCTAACGCTCGGTCGGTACGGGCCGGAAGGCCTTTCGCTGGCGCGCGCTCGGGAAAAGCTGATCGATGCCAAGCGGGCCATTTCAGAGGGGCGGTCTCCGGCCCAGGAGAAGCAGCACGACAAGCGGCGACTGAAGGAGGCAAAGAGGTTCGGCGAGTTCGGCGAGAAATGGTTCCAAGAGTCGCGCATGGCTGATAGCACGCGTGCGATGCGGCGCTCGATCTACGAGCGCGACATCCTACCAACGTTTCGAAACAGGCTTCTGACGGAGATTGCGCCAGACGATCTCCGCGTGATGTGCGGGAAAGTGAAGGAGCGCGGTGCTCCAGCCACGGCCGTCCATGTGCGGGATATTGTGAAGCTGATCTTTGCGTTCGCGATCCTGCATGGCGAGAAGGTCGCCAATCCGGCGGATGAAGTTGGGCCCGCGTCTATCGCGACCTTCGTGCCGAAGGACCGTTCGCTGTCCCCTGGGGAAATCCGCGTCATGCTCGGGCAGCTCGAGCATGTGCCAACGCTGCCGACCATACGGTTGGGAATGAAGCTCTTCCTTCTGACGATGGTCAGGAAAAGCGAGCTACAGGATGCGACGTGGGATGAAGTCGATTTTGAGAACTCCGTCTGGTCGATCCCAAAAGAGCGAATGAAGCGGTCGAAGGCACACAACGTCTACCTGTCGCAGCAGGCCATCGACATCTTCATCGCGCTAAAAACCTGTGCGGGCAATTCGCGCTATGTCCTTCCTTCGCGATACGACGCTGACGCACCGATGTCGCGGGCGACATTCAATCGGATCACGACCGCGGTCGTCGTCAGGGCAAAAAAAGAGGGGCTGCCGCTCGAACCGTTCACTGTTCACGATCTGCGGCGCACAGGTTCTACCCTGCTGAATGAGCTGGGCTTCAATAGCGATTGGATCGAGAAGTGCTTGGCGCATGAGGACGGAAGGTCGTCGCGTGGCGTCTACAACAAGGCGGAGTACGAGCATCAACGCCGCCATATGATGCAGGAGTGGTCCAACCTGTTGGACGCGTGGGTTTTGGGTCAGAAGTATCGTCCGATGCTGCTCCCGGCCACGATGGAGTTGCTTGAGTTGGAGCCTAGTGTTTGACGGGCCGCGAACGGCGCAGCCTCACGTCGGGGCTTGGAGCACGTTTGACGGCATTTGCGCGAGAGGCATGGCGCCGAGCGTCGAGCCAGGCTTCGACCTCTGCCAAGTCCCAGACGACGCAGCGTGAGGTGAGATAGAAGCGCTGCGGGAATTCTCCTCGCTGCTCCATGTCGTAGATCGTGCTGTCGGCAAGCGGCACGATCTCTCGTAACTGCTGCCGGCGAATTGTTCTTCGGGCGACATGTGGGGCAGCGCTCATACGGTATCTCCACTTCTTTGCTCTTGTGGAGATAGAAGGCGATAGATCTTCCGCTTTGAAGCCCGCGCGTGAACGTGTGCGGTAATATCGGGCTATAGCGTGTAAATCGGACGGGTGGTCTCAACGGGCAAGTGTCGTCTGGGAGCGTCGGCGGACCCTTCGGCTCTTGTTCGAACCGGCGCCAACCGTGGAATTTCAATCCGGTGGAACCCGCGATTCACTTCAAAATCCAGTTCCGAGAGGAGTGCCGGTTCGACCCCGGCCACCCGCACCATCACTTAGTGTTGCTCTCCGAAAATGGAGGCCACACGTTCGAATCGTGGCGGGCTTAGCCACTCAAATATGTCACCGCCTGGTCGCTATCGGCGGTTCCCAGCTTCATTGCTGAACTGACGGCAGCCGCCTATGATTTCGGCGATGCCAGCAACTGAAACCATTGGACGCTGGAGCTTCGATGTAAGCGAAGCCGTGGTGCGCAGCGGCGGGGAGGAACGACGACTCGAGAACCGTGCTGCCCGGACGCTGGCTCTTCTTTGCGAGCACAGGGGTCGTGTCGCCGGCAAGGAAGAACTCATCTCTTTAGTTTGGCAGGGGCGCACCGTCAGTCCGAACTGCGTCGCGGTCGTCATCGGGAACCTGCGTCGCGTGATCGAGGATGATCCCGGCTCACCCATACACATCGTCACCGTCAACAAGCGGGGCTAGCCGTTGGAGCGTCTGGCCCTCCGACCCGGTCACGATTCGGCGATAGAAACAACTGGTCCGGCCGGTGTGACAACAGCCGCCGTTGCCCGCGACGCGCACCTTGAGCCAGACCGCGTCCTGATCACAGTCGATGCGCAGTTCTTCGACCTGTTGGATCTGCCCGCTGGTCGCGCCCTTATGCCAGAGACGCTGGCGGGACCGGCTCCAGTACCAGGCCTGGCCGGTCTCGATCGTCTTGTTCAACGCCTCCGCATTCATCCACGCTAGCATCAGCACCACTCCACTCGCGAGGTCTGTCGCGACAGCGGGAATGAGCCCGTCCTCATTGAACCCTGGCAACAGGTCCGAGCATTCTTCGATCATCTCCGCAGGGTCCGCTCTTAATGGGTCAGGTCGCTGATCTTCCAGCGCATTGGCATTTCTTGATTGGGACGTACAAGTTCTACGGATGATCGTCCGGCCTGAGCGATCGCCACCGTGCGCTGCGGACCGCCCGAATCCTTGCGATTAACGGGTCTGCCGTTCGGTCGCAGGCTTGACGACATCAAGCTCGACGTCCTGCCGCACCTCAGATACATCGCATGCGCAAGTCGGGCCGGCATTCACTCGATTGGATGAAGCCCTGCGCCAACGCATCACGGCGTAGCCGATGGCTGCGGCCAAGAATGCCAGCACGGCGGTCAATGCAAGACCCTGTCCGCTAAGCCAGCTCACGACACCACCTACTGCCGAGCCGATAAAAAGCGGCCCAAGGCAGCAAAGCGCGACCAATGGCGCGACGACAATCGCGGTCACAAGCCCGGCTGCTGGCTTTTCGTTCACGAGACCTCACTTTCCGCGCTGGTGGCGCCGCCAAGCCATCTGTGCGGCGCTGCTCGTTGGTTCACATTGACGATCATCACATTAGGACTGCTACACCCTGTACTAAATACAGGGTCAATACGGAAGTTTGATCCGATTGGCTGGCCCACGAGCTTCGCCATGTGTGCGCCCGCGCTCTTGGTTTGGCGCATCGCCGACGAAGCGTCTAGCTACATCGAAGCTCCGCGTGTGCCGGTTCGGCGTCCTTCAATGAGTAATAGAGCCAGATGCGTCCGTCCTCGATGATTACAGAAGACGCAAAGGCATTCAGAGCATGTAGCCGATATCCGAGGCGCCGGTGGGATACGCGAACATCGTCGTCTTCAGATTGTCGGCCGTTAGGTCGTGGCGGATCGCAAGGGCAAACAGATTGATCACTTCATCGGCGTGCGGTCCGACAAGATGTGCGCCTAGGATACGCCCGGTGTCGTCCTCCACTATCACCTTGAAGCCATAGGTCTTCTCTGCGGCCTGGCGGGCAGTAAACCAGTCGGACGCCTTCTGGGACTTGGTCTGGAATTTCAGGCCCTGCTGACGTGCTTCGTCCTCGCTCAGTCCGACAGCAGCGATCGGCGGGATCGTGAAGGCCACGCTCGGCACACCGCGATAGTCGGGTGTATGCCGATTACCCTCCAGAAGGTTAGCGGCGACCATCTTGGCGTCGTGGCTAGAGACAGGAGTGAGCGGAGGCCCCTTTTGTGCCGCATCGCCGGCGGCGTACACGGCTGGGTTGGAGACGCTCTGCAGGTGCTCATTCAGCTTGAGCCGGCCGTTCTCCGTGGCGATGCCGCCGACCTCAAGATCAAGCCCGTCCAGCGAGGGTGCCCGGCCGGCCGCATGAACAACGAGGTCGGCCTCAAAGATTGCGCCTCCACCTTCTGATGAGGTGTGGACGACAAAGCCCGCTCCGTTCTTCTCAATCGCCTCTACGGTGGTCCGCAGGCGCACATCGACCCCGATCTCGGCGAATTTGTCCATGAGCCAGCCGACAAGGTCAGGATCAAAGTGCGTAAGCATCCGCTCGCCACGTTGAAGAATGGTCACTTGCGCGCCTGCGCGAGCGGCGATGTGGGAGAATTCTGACGCTATATAGCCGCCGCCGACCAATACGATGCGTTGGGGCAGCCGCTCCATTGCCAGAAAATCCTCATTGGTGGCGAAATACTCTTCACCGGGAATGTGCAGCTTTATCGGCTCGGCGCCCGCAGCAATCAGAACGTGACGGGCTTCAAGGCTCTCACCACCCACTGTCAGACTGTTCTGGCCTACGAAGCGCGCATGACCATGATAGCTATGGATGCCCTTTTCTTTGTAACGATGTTCGTGCTTTTCGGGGACCGGGTCGGTGAAGGTGCGCTTGAAGGCGATCAATTCGGGCCAGGCGATATGGACGTCGCCGGCAACGCCATTGCCGCTCATGCGCCGGACATGGTCGACAGCCGAGGCGCCGCCGACAAGCATCTTTTTCGGGTCGCAGCCCCGCAGGGCGCAGGTGCCGCCGAAAGGCCGGTGGTCGATGACAGCCACGCTCCAGCCCGCTGCGCGCACGCGCATCGCGGCGACCATGGCTGCCGTGCCGGTTCCTATGACTACAAGGTCGAATTGGTTCGCCATTCGTCTCTCCTACTTATTCGTCGTGGGCGCATTACCGAGCTGACTTTCGCAGCCGCAACCAGGCTCCAACGGCGAAACGGCCGACAATTTCCGCGGCCTCAACGGTGCCCCGCATCGCCAACGTCTGGATATGACGAAAGCGCATCGAGGATCGGGCATTCCGGAACGGCGTCACCCGAACACTGTGCGGCGGTTTGGGCTAGAATTTTTTCGATCCGCCTGAGGTCTGCGATCTTTGCGCGAACATCACTGAGGTGGTGCTCGGTGCGCTCTTTGACCTCCCCGCACGTCTGTTTGCCGCCGTCGACCAACTCCAAAAGGCCGCGGATTTCCTCGATGCTGAAACCGAGTTCGCGTCCACGCATGACGAAGCGGAGGCGCCGGACATGGGCTTCGTCATAAATGCGGTAGTCGTTGGCGCTGCGCGGCGGCTCGGGAATAAGCCCAATTTTTTCGTAGTAGCGGACTGTCTCTAAATTAGACCCGGTCCGACGCGCTAACTCACCACGTTTGAAACCCCGTCCGATCGCGCGATCCGTCATCGCCAAAAAAAACCTCTTGAGCCTGTAGTCACTACAGACCTTATCGTATGCTCGACTCAAATTGAAGGGCTTTTTTCATGAGCGATATCAGTACCAAACCGGTCGACTCGCCGGATGCGGGAAAGGTTAAGACGCAGGGGTGGCTTGCAGCTGGTGGGGTCATCGGTGCGATCCTTGCGTCTAGCTGCTGCGTGGTACCTTTCGCCTTGTTCACGTTGGGAATCAGCGGCGCCTGGATTAGCAACCTGACGGCCCTCGAGCCCTATCAGCCCATCTTCGCCGCCGTGACGATCGGTTTCCTAGGCTACGGATTCTATCTCGTTTACCGGAAGCCTAGAGTCGCCTGCGCCGAAGGCTCCTACTGCGCCAAACCCAGCTCGAGTCGCATCGCAAAGATCGGGCTTTGGACGGCTACTGTGCTCGTTATCGTCGCACTCGGCTTCCCGAAACTGGCGCCCTTGTTCCTCTGACCGACCGCTTAACCTGAAGGAGAAAATCTATGTTCCGACGTATCCTCGCAGCGACTGCACTTATTGTCATGCTTTCGCCTTTCGCGGCCCAAGCCGCCGAAAGAACCATTGTCCTAAACGTCGATAACGCGACGTGCGAACTCTGTGCCCCGATTGTCAAGAAAACGCTCTCCCGCGTCTCGGGCGTAAAGGCAGTAATGGTCCAGGAGGCGAATGGAACGTCGCCCGCCGTGGCGACGGTCACCTTCGACGATGCAGTCACTAATGTCGCGACGCTCATTGCGGCGTCGACCAATGCTGGATATCCGGCGCGCGCGACAAAAGGCTGATGACGTGAATAGTCGCGCCCTTTTTCGAACCGGCATCATTGGGGCGGTTGTGGCGGCGCTCTGCTGCGCGACTCCAATCCTTGGCTTGCGCTAGCAGCGATCGGGCTTTCGGCGCTCGCGGGCAAAGCCGATTATGTCCTGATTCCGGTTCTTGTCGCCTCGCTCGGGCTGGTCGGGATCGGGCTCTACCGACGCAACGCATCTACCCCGGCCGTCATCGACTGCTGTGAGACGGATAAGAACACAGGAAAGTTCAAGTCATGAGTGATTGCTGCGCTCCGAGCGCAAAGAACGGGAACGGCCGCTACGACCTCATCGTCGTCGGCGCCGGCTCGGCCGGGTTCTCGGCCGCGATCACGGCGGCCGAACAGGGGGCGCAAGTTGCGTTGATCGGCCACGGCACGATCGGAGGGACGTGCGTCAATGTCGGCTGCGTCCCGTCGAAGGCCCTTATCCGGGCCGCAGAAGCGGTGCACCACGCCAACGCCGCACCCAGGTTTGCCGGGATCGCCGCGCAGGCGCGGGTGGCAGACTGGGGTGCGCAGGTCGCCCAAAAGGATGAACTGGTCGCGGGTCTGCGTCAGGCGAAGTACGCCGATCTCCTGCCATCTTATAACAGCGTCGCATATCATGAAGGCCGTGCCCGCCTCATCGATGGCGGCGTCGAAGCCGGTGGCAAGAGCTTCGCGGCGGATCGTATCATCATCGCCACCGGGACCCGGCCTGCGTTGCCAGCGATCCCGGGCATAACGGACATCTCAATCCTCGATAGCACCACGGCGCTGGAGCTGACCGCGCTGCCACGCTCGAGGATCGTGCTCGGCGGCGGCTACATCGGCGCTGAGCTGGCGCAAACCTTCGCTCGAGGGGGGGTCGAGGTGACGCAAGTCTTCCGCAGCCGCCTCCTGCCGGAAGCGGAGCCTG
>JBFWYV010000146.1:0-11607 GCA_050186055.1 Hyphomicrobiaceae bacterium
CGTGTTCTACGTTCTGCTTCGCCAGATGTCCGGTAATCGTCCGCTTAAGCAGCATGGGGGTGCCGAGCGGCAGCAGGAACCTGTCCACGCGGCGGAGTGATGATCCCTCAGGCTCGGTCATGCGCCGAGGTTTCTCTTGAAACCGTCGTGGATCGGCTTAGCCTATGCCGGAGAGGACGACCTCTCCTTTGTGGCGATCAATGTCCAGGACGGCCTGGCCCCGGAAAAAGGAGGCCTGAACCATGGCCTGGATCCTGCTGTTTTTTGCCGGACTGCTGGAAGTTGCGTGGGCCTATTCCATGAAGAGGTCGGAGGGCTTTACGCTGCTCGTGCCGACCATCGTCACGATCCTGACGATGGTTGCGAGCTTTGCGTTGCTTTCCGTCTCGATGAAGACGTTGCCGCTCGGGACTGCCTATACGGTCTGGACGGGGATCGGCGCCGTAGGCGCGTTCGCGGTGGGCGTGACGGTGCTCGGCGAGGCGGCAACGCCGTTGCGGCTGCTCGCCGCCGCGCTCATCGTCACCGGGATCGTGCTGATGAAGTTTTCAAGCAGCGATTGAAAGCATTGGTTCTCTGCCGGAATTTTGCCGTTGTTGCCGCAAGCGAGCCGCGTGGGAGTTCATGGCGCGTGTGTTTGGCAAAACCGAATTCAGCTCGGCAGTGTGTGTGATGCCAAGAAATCGTAACCGGCAGTCATGTTGAATGTATTCGCTGACCAGTTCAGCCACGCCGGCCGGGCCGATCGTCCAGGCCTTCAACGCATACGGTTGCGCTTCGGACGCCGCCTTTGCCTTGCAGGACGCCTTTCATGACGTCTTGCACAAGACCTTTCGTGTCGCGCTTGGTGTGAAGCTCGCGCGCGCTGAAGGAGGCGGACGCCGGTGTTTTCTTCTACGCCGGCCATGGAATTCAGGTCGATGGTGTCAACTATCTGGTGCCCATTGATGCAAGGTTGGAGGACGCCACCGGCATCGACTTCGAACTCGTGCGAATGTCGCTAATTCAGCGCACGATGGAGCGGAGCGCCACGACCAATCTGCTGTTTCTCGATGCGTGCCGAAACAATCCGCTGGCCCGCAACCTGGCTCGTGCAATGGGGACCCGCTCGGCCTCGATCGGCTCAGGCCTTGCGACCACGGAAGCCGGCGTCGGTACGCTGATCAGCTTCTCGACACAGCCCGGAAACGTCGCATTGGATGGCACGGGCCGGAATTCTCCGTTTTCCGGCGCGCTTGCCAAGCACATTGCATCAACGGATGGCGACGTATCCGAGATGCTCATCAGTGTTCGCCGCGAGGTGATGAGCGCCACTGCCAATCGGCAGGTGCCGTGGGAGCACTCGGCACTTACGGATCGGTTCTACTTCAAGCCGCCGAAGCCGAAGGGCCCTTCCATCGAAGAGCAGGCCGAGGAGACGTTCTGGTCGGCGGTCAAGGACAGCAAACATATCGCGGTCGTTGAAACGTACCTCACGAAATATCCGAATGGACACTTCGCTGCGCTGGCACGTGCAGTCGTAACCCAACTCGAGCGAGAACAGGCCAAAGAGGCTGCGGCCGCCGCGAAGGAGGCGGAGCTGCGAAAGGCTGAGGAAGCCAAGCGTCGTGCAGAGGCCGAGCAACGCGAGGCGGAGCGCCGTCAATTGCAGGCCAAGCAGGCGGCAGACCTCAAGGCTGCCATCGAGGAGATGCGCCGCGCACGCGCAGAACTGCGCAAGGCGGAGGAAGCGAGAAGAGCGGCTGAAAGTGCGGCGCAGGATGCGCGCAAGGCGGCCGAGGCCGAACGCGAGCAGAGTCTCGCTCTCGCCAGGTCCGGCCAGCGGAAAGTCATGGACGACGATGCGGAGCTCGCATTCTGGAACAGCGTCAAGGACAGCAAGCACATCGCGATCGTTGAGACGTACTTGTCGAATTATCCGGAAGGCCATTTTTCAGCCCTGGCCAAGGCTCTGATCGAACAGCTCAGACGCGAACAGGCGCAGGAGGCTGCAGCCGCCGCGCGCGAGGCGGAACTGCGAAAGGCGCAAGAGGCGAAGTTGCGTGCCGAGGCGGAACAGCGCGAGGCGGAGCGGCGCCGCCAGCAGGCCAGGCAATCGGCCGAGCTGAAAGCGGCGATAGAAGAGATGCGCCGGACGCGGGAAGAGTTGCGCAAAGCGGAGGAGGCTCGTCTGCTTGCGGAGAAAGCGGCAGCGCAGGCTCGCAAGTCAGCACTGGCCGAGAAGGCACAGACCGCAGCTTTGGCCCAGAGCGGGGAGCAGGCTGCATTGTCCTCTCCTGCGCCAAGGGGCTCGATGCACAAGTTCGATGGACGTTGGGATGTGACCGTCATTTCTTCGACCTCCTGTCCGACCGAGACATGGTCCTTTGACATTCTCATCCAGGACGGCAAGATCGATGGAAATTCGCGTATGCGAGGAGGAATGGTCGATGTAGAAGGCAAGATCAAGTTCGCTCATGTAAGTCGGTACAATTCCCGGACTCTTGTTCGATACGAGGGCATTGTTGCCGGAAGCACAGGAACGGTAGCACTCTCGCACTCGGCGAGTTCGTGCCGCGGGACGGCAACGCTGAGCCGCAATGGTTCAATCTCGACACGACCGTCTGTGGCGTCGCTTCCCGGCACGGGCGAACCGCCGGACGAGTTCAGCAAACGCACAGAGTTGCTGCAACGCGAACTGCAGCGTGTCGGTTGCTACGAGGGCGCAATTGACGGCGTCTGGGGCCCTGCCTCCAGGAAGTCGATGGAAGATTTCAATGTCCATGCCAAATCGGTGTTGGAGGTGGACCATCCGACAAGCGCCGCCATCGTTGCGATGAAGAAGGTTGCTGCACGAATCTGTCCGGCCGCAACGTCCGCTTCGCGCGTCACTCCAACGGCCGCCCCGCGGTCGGCTGACAGGCAATGCCGGCTGGAGACCATGCAGGAGTGCCGTCGGCGGGCTGGCTCACTCGGCTACACATGGGGAAGCGGCTACTGCAAAGGGTACTCCAACAGAAAGCGAATCTGCCGGTAAACGGCGATTTTTCCGGCCGCAGCTTCGGCTCAATTCGCTTGGCTGTTGTCCGTCAGTCAGCCGCATGTGTTGCATCCCGTTATTCTCCTGGAGCATCATGGCGGCGGTAGGCCTATCGGTGCTTATGGGATTGCGGAGCGAGGGAGGGTGTGGCGGATGGTGCATGTGATCAGGGTGCTGACAATCGCGACTGCATTCCTGATGCTTGGTCCGGCGCGGCCGTCGCAAGCGCAGACGTTTCAGGGCGATGTGGTGGCCACGTGGCTGCGTGACGGACGCCAGATGGAGCTCGTCAAGTCCTTCGCCTTTGTCGATTCCAGAGGAAGAAAGTGGCCCGTTCCGAAGGGGGCGAAGGTGGACGGCGCGTCGATACCCCGAGTTCTCTGGAGCGCAATCGGCTCGCCTTATTTAGGCAAATACCGCCGGGCGTCGGTCGTGCACGACTACTATTGCGATACGATGAGCCGGCCATGGAAAGAGGTGCACGAGAAGCGGCGCGGGCGGAAGGAAATGGGGAAATCATATCGAAGCTGATGTTTGCAGCCGTCTATCGCTGGGGCCCGCGCTGGGATTATATCAACGGGAAACCGACGCGACTGAGAAGCATGGCACCGATGGCGACACCCAAAGACCTGAAGAAGATCGCAGCCTGGATCAAGAAGGAAAACCCTTCTCCTGACGACATCGCGAAGCGGTTGGGAAAGCCGCCGCAATAGGACACGCAATGGATACCATCACCCGATCTTTTCAGGTGATGGGACATGTCTTATTGGCGACGGCCAATCGATGCGACCCCGGTTCTCTATTCGAAGCCGTATTCCTTCCAGCGTGACAGCACCAGCGCTTCGTCTTCGGGAGCCGGCGCGACGGTCGGGGGAAAGCGTTCGTTGTTCCACTCCGGTTGGCGCTCGAACGCCCAGTTGCGCGTCGCATCGATCAGAACGCGGTTCCAGATGCCGGCGCCGAGCTGATTGACGTCGCGCTCAGCCAGCGGCGTCGAAGGGTCGAGGGCATGTCCGAGCAACCCCGGGAAGATGACGATGCCGCCGTGTCCTGCATTGACGCGGTAGGCGATGGCCCAGTCCATCTGCTCGTACGACGTGACGTCGATGTCGTCCTCGAAGACGAAGACGTGCTTGTAGCGTCCTTGCCCGGCGGCGGATCCCCATAATGCGGCGGCAACTTGCTTGGGCTGCGCTTGATAGGACTTGCGGATCTGAATGTAGATGTTGATGCCGCAGGTGATTGGATCGGCGTAGACGTCGAGCACGCCGGGCACCCCTTGCGAGTTCAGAATATTCCAGGCAATGCCGGCCCGCTGCGCTGACGAGATCACGGCATTCTCGCTGTAGGAATTGGGCATGTTGCCTTCCTGAGTTCCACGCAGGATCGGGTCGTTGCGGTGGGTGACGCATGTGACCTCGATGGTCGGGCGCGGCGTCGGCAGGTCGGACACGTAGCCTGTGAACTCAGCAAACGGTCCTTCGGTCTCGTAGCTCGACTCGTCGGGATCGATGAAGCCCTCGATGACGATCTCGGCGCTCGCCGGCACTTCGAGGTCGACCGTCTCGCATTTCACCACCGGTACGGGAGCATCACGGTAGGCGCCGAGCACGTCGAATTCGCACACGCCGGTCGGCAACGGACTCCCGGCGAGGAAGCCCATCAGCGGGTCCCAGCCGATGACGCAGGCGACCGGCATCTTCTCCTTGCGGTCGGCGTATTTGGCGAAATGCTGTCCCCAGTGCTGGCCGCCCTTGATCAGCAGGGACGGAATGGAGTTCTTGCGCCCCACCATGCCGCGATAGATGCCGACGTTCTGAACGCCGGTGTCCGGATCCTTGGTGACGATGCAGGCGTAGGTGTTGATGTAGCGTCCGCCTTCGAGGAAATGCCATTTCGGAACCGGGAACTCGAGCAGGTCGATGGCGTCGCCCTTGACGATGTTCTCCTTGACCGGACCGGTATCGACCCGCACTGGCGGGATGCGCTCGCGGTTCTTCTTCATCACATGCTGGACGATTTCCTTGTTGCTGGTGCCCTTGGGAAAGCCCAGGGCAAGCGCCAGCCTGTCGCGGGTCCCGATGCCGCCGGTAAAGACGCGCCGGCCGCGGGCGTTCTCATATCCCCGGATGTTCTCGAACAGCACGGCTGGCCCTTTGCGTTCGAGGACCTTGCGCGAGACGGTGCCGATTTCGCGGTCCCAACTGACAGGCGCGGTGATGCGGTGCAGCTCGTTCTCCCGCTCCAGCAGGTCGATCCACTGCCGCAAATCCATAAAGCCTGGCTCGTTCCGCATGTGGGCGTCTCCGTTCGTTCGCTCGTTCTCGCAGGGTCAATGCCGGCGGAATGTTAGTTTGGGATGGGTCCGGACACCAAGGGAAGCGCCACCGCGGCAAATTGACGTGGCCGCATAAGGCCAGACTCTGTCCGGACCGGAAGCACCTGGATCTGGAAGGCGATTGCCTGGCGTTGTTGGTTTCGATTTGCGGTCGGCATACGGTCAAGCTGGCTGCGCTGCTCACCTGCGGAACAGATTGCCGCCGTCCATATCGACCATGGTGCCTGACAGATATTCGACCTGCGGACTGCACAGCATGACCGCGAGTGCAGCCACCTCAGCGGGTTCCTTCATCCGGCCGAACGGCAAATTCGCAAGATACTCCTCCCAGCGGTTCTCGTCTCCGAACGTTGCCTTCGCCCTGGCCCGCGACAGTGTGACGGTGCGCTCGGTGCGGGTGATCGAAGGATTGATTCCGAAGACGCGCACGCCATAGTCGACCGACCGCGCGCCGATGCCTTTCGTCAATGCATTCAGCGCAGCATTGCCGACGGAGCCGCAGATGTAGTCATACGTGGGGGATGGACCCGCCATGCCGATGATGTTGACGATGATGCCGGATTGGCGCGGCTTCATCTGCTCGAGCGCCAGTTTCGTCATCTGGATGTAGCCAAACACCTTGAGCTGCCAGGACTCGATCCAGCGCTCCATGGATACATCGAAGATGCTGCCCCCGGGAATCGCGCCGGCGTTGTTGACGAGGATGTCGATATCCCGATAGCGGAGCATCGTTTCCTCGCGGGCATCGCTGTTTGCCAGGTCGGCAGCGTGTGTTTCGATCGTTGCCGGATGTCGGGAGCGTATCCCATCCGCCGTAGCTGCCAGCGTATCCGCGCTGCGGGACACAAGAATGACGTGGGCGGCTTCGGCTGCGAAGGCATCTCCGAGTGCAGCGCCGATTCCTTTGGACCCACCCGTGATGAGAACTTTCTTGCCGTTCAATCCAAGATCCATGGGTGGCTCTCCTGCGCTGAGGTGGCTGGCGTCCAGATCGCTTGGTGCCTCAAGTCAGACGCCATGTCGAGGGCGGAGGTCAGGCGACGCGGAACGCCTGATCGATCGCGCGCGTGAAAGTCAGGCCGAGACCCGGCGTTGCGGGCACGGCGAGTTCGCTGTTCCGGGGCACCGGCGGGTTCTCGAACAGCCCGGTAGTCCAAGGCATGTATTCCACGGTTTCGCCGTTTGGAATCGCCGCGATCAAGTGGACGTGCACTTCGGGAATGAGGTGTGAGACGACAGGAATATTGAATGCTTCGGCCATGCCGGCAACCTTCATCCATGGCGTGATCCCGCCGACGCGCACGAGATCGATCATCGCAATACCGACCGATTGCCGCTCCAGCATCTGACGAAACGGTTCGATGCCCCAGACATACTCGCCGCCGGCTATTGGTGTCTTGAGGGCCTTCGCAATGCGTGCGAGGCCCTGGTAGTCCTCCGCGCGGGTCACATCCTCCAGCCAATGCAGGCTGTACTGTTCCAGGTGGGATCCGATGCTTATGGCCTGAGAGGCGCTCCAGCGCTGGTTGATGTCGCACATGAGCTGGACATCGGGACCAATGATCTCCCGTATGACGCGGATTCGATCAATTTCGGTCCCGGGGCTGGTATGTCCGGGAAGTGCAAGCTGGGTCTTCATTGATTTCCAGCCCCGGTCGACAAGGCGGCAGGCGGCGATTTCGACCTCTGCCAGCGTGAATTGGCGCATCAGGGCGCCCGAGGCATAGGCCGGCACGTTCTGCCGGTAGCCGCCGAGAAGTTTCGATACCGAGACGCCGAGGGCCCTCGCCTTGATGTCCCAGAGGGCCATGTCGATGGCGGAAAGTGCCAGCGTGAACACTCCGGCTGGTCCTGACGCGCCCGCAGCGGCGCGGAGCTTTGCGACGATGTGTTCGATCCGATACGGACTCTCACCGATGACGAGGGCCCCGAGATCGTCGACGGCCTGTTTCAGCGCACGGGTCATGGCCCCGCCGAAGAATGTGACCCCAATGCCTTCTATGCCGTCGGACGTTGAGATCTTGACAGCAACGAAATCGCGGGTGGCGCCGGCGATCGCCGGGCCATCCGCCAACGGCTCGTCTGCGGGAAGTTGAACGATTTGCGACATAACGCGGTGAATGTTCATCGTCTCCTGCCCAGTCGGTTCGCGATGATCGGACGGTCGGCGCTATGACGTGGCGGTGTCAACAGCATATCCGGCGGTGCCCCGATTCTGAAGTTTGTCACGGACCGCCGTCACGAGCCGCCTTCGTCGATGATCTGGTACTATAAGCATCTGCCGATCCAGGCCTCGTGTACGCAAGCCGGAATCCATTGATCACAGAAAATTCGGATGCTGCATAAAAATTGAAGCAGATGCCGGTCGAACTCGACGGTTCGGTTCGCTGGGACACCTCGGCGCAAAGAGCAAAAGATTCTTGGCTGATCCGATCTCGAAATCGCAGCCCATTATGCGGGCTATACCAAGATATAGATTGAAAGGCGCTTGTGATGATCCTGCAATAGAATGAGAATTCAGGACCTGGCCCTGACGCGCCCTGTGCGTGCATGGTGGTTTCAATAGGGCATCTTTCAAGGTGGTCGCGTGATCAGGACCTTTGCTTTCCGATTTGGGTCGATAGCCGGCATTGCAGCGAGTTGCAGCCTGTGGTGCAGCTCCGCATTCGCCCTATCCCCTCCGGTCAAATTGACGTCGCCGAGCTCGCCGGTCGTGCACGTTCACTATGATGACTACGTCGTATATGCCGTACCGTCGTTGCCTCTCGGCGATAAGTTTCCGGCAAGGATCTATAGCCGGCACGGTTACTTCGGCGGTCCACCTGTCGTGACCCCGCCGCCTCCTCCGATCGTTTATCCGGCCCCGCCCGTCCCCTACGAGCTGGTGCCGGTTCGACCTGCAAGCTGCGGAGTCTACAGGTATTGGAACGGCGTGCGCTGCGCAGACGCGCGATTCAGGCCGCCGTATATCGGGCCAAGGTGGTAGCCGGCTGCTTGTGCTCTTCGGGCGACGACGCGCTGCTCACTGGCAATAACGTGTTCGCGGGCTTGGCTTCGGTGCGGCCAGGATGACTTGAGCAAGTTACGATAGGCTCGACTGTACCAAGGAGGTTGAAGATGTCGACAACCTTGAAAACCGCGGGCTTGGCCGCGGTACTGTTCGCCGCAGCTGTAGTTGGGGCGGACGCAGCGCCTCTGGGCAAGGTTGCAGTGCAGATCAAGCCCGAGCAGCCTTTGCTCGATCTGGTCGGCGGAAGCCGGCATTGGCACCGGCGCCACTATGTCCCGCGCGTTTACAACTATTACAACTACGGCCCGTTGCGGTTCGACGATTATCCGCCTGTGGCCTATGTTGCCCCTCCTGTTGTCTATTATCCGCCTCCCGTCGTTTATTACCCGGCTCCTGTTGTGCGCTATTCCGATCCACGCCGCTATTACGATGATCCGGTAGTCTATCGTGACGTCGGTGTGCGATATGTGCCTGCATGGCGTCTGCAAAGATACTATGGCTGGTAACGGTGCGCCTCGCCGCTTCGTCAGTCGCAGTCGTAGGAATTGACGTGAGCGCCGGGCGCGTCCCCGTTTCGGCCGATATATTTTTGAGGCGGGTACGGACCAAGCCAGGTTCTCGTTAGAAGGGCGATTCTATCCGACCCTGCGAGGCAGATGGGTCTTGGTTGCCAAGCGTGCCCCGGGAGTTCGCGCCTTCTCCACACCTTGGGCCAAATGCGCTTCAGATAACTCTTCCGGGTTCGAGTGAAGACCTTGTGGAGGCTGCGCCCGTCACGCGCCGGACGTTGGCCTCCGCTGTCTCGTCGGCACAATCGAGCCATTCGATTTTTCAGTGCACCGTCCCGTTGCCGTGCTATCCAGTTCGCCTTCCACCAATTCGGGGCATTGTGTGCAATTGCAAACTACCAGCATCGAAACCGGCAGGTCGTGGGTGATCGCGGCGGTCGTGCTTGTTGTCCTCATGTTTTCGTTCGGGGCACCGATGGTGGTGGCCGTTGCACTGAAAGAGATTGCCGGGGATGTGGGGAGTTCCAGATCGGTGCCGGCATTGGCGGGTTCGCTGGTCTGGCTCGGCTCCGGCATCGGCTCGATCTTTTACGGTTGGATCGCGGAGCGAATAGGCTTTCGCAGGACGGCTCTGATAGGCGCAGTGATGATCGGGGTCGGGATGGCCGTGTCGGCGTCGGGAGGAGCGTGGGAGATCCTCGTTGGGCACGGTCTCATCATGGGAATCCTTGGGTGCGGTGCAATAAATATTCCGCTTGTCGTCTACGCCAGCCGCTGGTTCGACCGCCATCGCGGGTCCGCGCTGGCCTTCATCACCAGCGGTCAGCATCTGGCGGGACTCCTTTGGCCGAGTCTGATCACGCTTGCGGTCGCGCACATGGGCTGGCGCTCGACCATGGTTTCCCTTGGCACTGCGACAGCGCTCATCCTCGCCGTGCTCGCGCTCGTATTTCTCAGCCCGGCGCCGGAGAAGTTCAACTCCAGCTCCGATGTGCCCGATCACGCACGTACAGCCAGAATAGGAGGTTTGTCTCCCAATCTCGTATTCACATTGCTCTGTATCGCCGGCTTTCTCTGCTGCACACCCATGGCGATGCCGCCCGCGCATGTTGTGGCTCTTTGCAGTGACCTTGGGCTGCGACCTGCCCAGGGCGCCCTGATGCTCTCGGTGCTATTGGGCAGTGCGTTGGTCAGCCGGCAATTCTGGGGCTGGCTGTCGGATCGCTACGGCGGCCTCGTGACGATCCTCGGCGGTTCCATCTGTCAGGCGTTCGCGATCATGGGTTTTGCCTGGACGCAGGACGAGGCCGGATTGTTCATGGTCTCGGCAGCATTCGGCCTTGGCTACAGCGGAATCATACCGGCCTACGTGGTTGTCTTGCGTGATCATTTTGCGGCCGGAGAGGCGAGTTGGCGGATTCCGATCTGGTACACCAGCAATCTGGTCGGCATGGCTCTCGGCGGCTGGCTGGCCGGCTACATTTATGATCATACGCTCTCTTATCAGCCTGCTTTCCTTACCGGCATCGTGTTCAATATCGCGAACATTGCTGTCATCGGCTGGCTGACGTGGCGGATCGGCTTGAGGAAGGTCGCGGGGCCGGCGCCGATATCGCACCCAGCCTGAAGCGCGGACTTTTCAAGCTCGCGCGCGGACGAGCATCGGACCGTAAACGGCAACGAATCCGGCGAACGCCATGATCCACGCTGCTGCCGATACGTGCAGCATGACCTCCCGCGCGGGATCGTAGGTTGCGGCCAGTCTGGCAATGGCGGCAACGAAGATGCAAAGATACACGAGCTGGGTTGCGGGTGTAGCCGTGAGCGGACGGTTGGTATGGCCTAGACTTGCCCGGGTCATCACCGCAAGCGTCATCAGGCCGATCGCTCCTACAGTCCAGGCATGAAGCGCCGTGCTGGGAGCGAGCATGCTCGGCTGGAGAATCCCGAAAGCGACGAGCGCAAAACCCAGGGGAACGAACGCATATGCGAGATGAAGAATGAGGACGAGCGGCTCACCCGTCGTTCGATCTCCGGCCCAGCGTGCCAGTCTGATCATTTGAAACAGGGATGCCGCCGCGCAAAGGACGCCGGTGACGGCATGCTGTGGACCGACAACCCAGCTCGACAGCGCGACAATCCCCGCGGCTATTGCGATTTTGTCGAACGTACCGAATTGCTGAGGCAAGCGCCCTTGGCCTCGCCTGGCGAGCCAGTTTCGCGTGAAACTCGGAACAATCCGTCCTCCGATCATCATGATGAGCGTTAGCGTCGCGGCAATGCCGATACGCAGTCCGTATCCGTCGCCAGCGGCAAATCCTGCCTCGATATGAAAAACGAGATTGCCGCCCAGCAGAACCAATACGCCAATCAAAACCTTCAGGTTGCGCGTATCCTTTCCAGCGGCGAGTTCGCGCGCAATAACGGCGCCAAGCACCATGAGAAATGCGATATCGATTGCCGCCGCTGCAACTGACCCGATCCAGCCTGACAGAAGAATGCCGATGCGGCCGGCAAGCCAAAGAAGCACCAGAGCCAGCAGCGGAGTGCCCGTAACCGGGAGGCGGCCGGTCCAATTGGGAACCGCAGTCAGCAAGAAGCCAGCGACCACGGCGGGGACGTATCCGTAGATCAGTTCGTGAGCATGCCACTCGATCGGAGCAAACGAGCTCGGAATGGTCAATCGGCCGGACAACAGCGGGAGCCAGAGCGCAACGGTGAGAACTGCCCA
>JBFWYV010000147.1:0-11591 GCA_050186055.1 Hyphomicrobiaceae bacterium
GCTGGCAAGCCACTGTCGCCCTTGATGCGGATCCAAGCGGGATCGGTGAACATGCGCTTTGCGGCAGCGAGTTGCGGCACACGAGATACTACCTTGCGCTAGACGAAGGGCCAGCGGAGTGACGAGCCGTCTGGGCTCCCGCGCATCTTCCCGCTGGCTCCTCCATTATCCTTGTGCTTCCCCCGCGTTCCCGGCTTTCCCAATTGAACTTCGGGACGGCGACCGACGATGCTGATCGCACAAAATCGATAGCGGTCCCCGGATGCACTGAAGCGAGGTGACGACAAACCTCTTCGCACCGGGGCTTCCACGAGTGGGGTTTGTGTGCGCCCGCATTCACGCGTGCAATCGATCCCTCCGAGGGCTCCGGTTCTGTCGGGCAAGGCAGACAGCGGCAGGAAGATGTCTGCGCCGAGGCGTAGTCTAGCCGCTCCGCTCGTCGAGAGGATCGAACGCGCCCTCGTGTTGGCTGCCTACGTTGTTGTTCGCCACGGGCCTGCCTATGCGCCGCTACTGGATCGTCTCGAACAGGAGCTCGAGGCAGCACGCCGGAACGATCCGACGGAGCGGGCCAAGTGCATCCTTGCTGCCTATCCGGTCGACGAGAAGCAGATGTCAGCCGGCGTGACAAGCCCTGGCCTTGGACGCACGCGATCCCGAGCTGGAGCTGCCGCGGGCCGGCGTCTCGCGCAATACAAGGACGATACGAATTCTCGCAGTTAGACTGACGCCGGTGCGTCGAAGGCGATCCTCTTGAGCCACTTGCGTTTTAGCTCCAGCGACGGCCCCTTGCCATAGCGCGGGCGGTGCCACTTGTGGCCCATCAAGGAGGCAACAACCTTCTCCGGCGCTTCCACTGCCGTCAGCCTGTCCTCGAACGTATGCCGCAACGAATAGAAGGACTGACCGGGCTCGGGACGCAGCTTCCTGGCTTCGAAGGCCTTGTTCACCAGCGCAGAGAGCGAGTCCGCCTTGTCGCGATAGCGTGGGAAGCCATCCGGATGCCGCCGCATCACCTTGAGCGCCACGCCGACCAGTGGAATATCGCGCCGCGAGTCATCCGTCTTCATCTGCCGCCCGTCGGGGCGCACCTGGACATGCGGAACGGTGTGTTGCAGGCGAATAGTGGTGCGGTTCAGGTTGCAGGCCTCCGCTGGCCGCAGGCCGGTCTCGGCCACGAGATAGATGATGCCGCGCGCTTCGTCGTTGAGGTCGTCGAAAAGCCCATCCGCCAGGATCCGCTTTTGGACAAAATTCGGATCGAAGGCCACGCGCTGCTTGTCCTTGCCGCCGGAAATCCGTGCCTTGGCGAAGATGGCGGGAAGACCATACTGGTTGACCTCGTTGATGGTGACGAACATTCCAGCGACGTGGCCAATGAGCTTGTTGGCGGTATCAATTTCGATCTCGCCGCCCACGATGCGATCCTGCAGATGCTGCCGGAACGAGAGCACTTCGACGCGGGTCACCGTCGACATCGCGCGGTCCCCTCCGACAACGTCGGTGAACGTCGCAAGCGCCGTGTCCTTCGGTGTGCGCCAGCGCTTCTTCTGCGCCTGCGACTTGCCGGCAAGGCTTGCCGAGGACATGCGCTCGAACTCGTCCATCATCTGCGACAGCATGAGCGGCGGTACGTCCTCCCCGCCGAGAACGGCCGAGACCTCGACCGGCTTCTCGATGGCATTGCTGTTCTGCAGCAGCTCGAAACGCTGCACGATGTGCTCGACCGGCGATGCCGCCAGCGCACCGGCCGGCATGTATGAAACCCCGATCCTGCGCGCCGCTGCGAGCGCGTGCTCGTAGCGGTCCACGGCATCGACGTCGCGGCCTGCGCTCTTCTCGTGCCAATACCGCTCCAGGCCTTTGTCGAGCTTCTGCACCGCCGCGCTGGCGACCACCGCGCGGGGATCGTCGGCGATGCGGATGCCGGTGCTCAGCATCACGGGATTGCGTGCATCGCAGGCGGAGAACTGCCGCGGCACACGGCGCACGAGATACCAATAGCCATAGCGTTTGTGCGGTCGCGCGCACTGGCGGCGAGGGGCCACGACACGGCTCCAACGGCAGTTGATTGTTGGATAGATTGTTGGATACGAAAACGGCAAAATTCAGGGCTGCCCTGCGGTCGGCGCCGAATTAGCTAGTATTTTCAATGTCGTGATTGTTGGGTCTTGGTGGAGCCGAGGGGAATCGAACCCCTGACCTCTTGAATGCCATTCAAGCGCTCTCCCAACTGAGCTACGGCCCCGAACCTTGGGAACAAGCCGGGCGCCGATCCGGCGCGGCCTGGAGGTGCTTCCTAGGACGGCCCTGCCGATTTCGCAAGCCGTTTCTGAGAGAGGTGCGACCCGTTTGATTCTGCCAACTCAGCCGCGAGCCCGACAGGATTGCCGCACCGCTATACGCTCGGGCCGCCAGCGAAGCCGAACCGCTCCTTGATGCGTTCGAACAGGGCATCGCGTACCGCCCTGTAGGCATCGAGAACCTGTTCGCGCGGGCCGAAGCCGACCATCAAGGAGGCATCGAACGTCGGCCAGTATTCGACCTCGACCGCGTACGTGCGGGTCAGCTCCAACGCCTGGTGGTGCGCTTCCGGCGACAGCGTGATGATGAGATCGAACGAGCCGTCGCCGAGGTCGGCGATGGTCCGCGGCGTGTGCCGGCTCACGTCGATGCCGATCTCCTCCATCACGGCTTCCACGAAAGCGTCGGGTTCTCCACGCCGGATGCCGGCGGATGCGACGTAGATCCGATGACCGGACAGATGACGGAAGATGCCGGCGGCCATGGGCGAGCGCACCGCGTTCATGGTGCAGGCGAACAGCACTGACCTGGGACGATCACCGCGCTGCGCCGACACCGATCATCCTTTCCAGTGCAGGGCACAGATCAATGTGAAGAGCCGGCGCGCCGTGTCGTGATCGACATCGATCTTGCCCTTCAACCGCTCCGTGAGAAGACGGCTGCCCTCGTCATGCAGAGCGCGGCGTCCCATGTCGATCGCCTGGATCCTGGAGGGAGGCGCTTGGCGGATCGCGGCGTAATAGCTGTCACATATGATGAAGTAGTCCTTCACAACGCGCCGCAGCGAGGTCAGCGACAGCATGTGCGTGACCAGCGAGTCGCTGTCCTCATTGCCGATGCCGAACACCAGACGGTCACCGGATATGGAGAGCCGCAGCCGGTAGGGGCCGTCATCCCGCTCGGGCAGGGCGAACGAGTTGGCATCGAGAAGATCATAGATCGCCACCTCCCGTTCGTGATCGATATTCGGCGCACCGCGCCGAATCGAACCGGGATCGAGCTCGATCCCGATCAGGCGGGCGGACGGCGATGCGGGCGAAGCTGGATCATCCATGACAAGCACATCCAGTTCTGTCGTCCCGGCAGACCATCCCGCTGCCCAAGCATGGCTGCCCGTGCAGCGCGGGTTCCCGGTCCGCAGACTCAGCTTCGAGTGTGCGGACTGCGAATTTCCACCGACCTCAGATGCGCCTCCAGCCCTTCTGCGCGCGCCAGCGTCATGGCCGGGCCCGACAACGCCGCAAGCGCAGATTCGTTGAGCCTCAGCATCGAAGTCCGTTTCATGAAGTCAAGCACGCTGAGGCCGGAGGCATAGCGGGCGCTGCGCGCGGTCGGCAGCACGTGGTTGGAACCGGCCACATAATCTCCAATGACTTCAGGCGTATAGCGGCCGAGAAAGATTGCGCCGGCATTGCGGATGCGCTGCGCCAGCCGATCGGGCTCCCGGGTGGCGATCTCCAGGTGCTCCGCCGCGATCCGGTCGGCCAATGCGGGCGCTTCATCGAGCGAACGCAGAAGAACGACGGCCCCGAACACGTTCCAGCTCTGCGCCGCGATATTGCCGCGGGCGAGCCCCGCGAGCTGGCGGCGGACGGCCTCCTCGACCGCGGCGGCGAATGCGCGGTCGTCGGTCATCAGGATCGACTGCGCGGCCGGATCGTGCTCCGCCTGCGCCAGCAGATCGGCGGCGATCCATTCCGGGTCGTTGTCGCGGTCGGCGATCACCAGGACCTCGGATGGTCCGGCGATCGAGTCGATCCCAACCTGCCCGAAGACCTGACGCTTGGCGGCGGCAACATAGGCATTGCCCGGACCGACGATCTTGACGACGGGGGCAACGGTCTCGGTTCCATAGGCAAGCGCGGCCACAGCCTGGGCCCCGCCTATGCGATAAATCTCCGAGACCCCTGCCAGCTCAGCAGCAACCAGCACCAGTGGATTGAGCTCACCGCGCGGCGACGGCACGGTGATGACGATACGTGGCACGCCGGCAACCCTGGCCGGTACGGCATTCATCAACACGGAGCTGGGGTAGGAGGCACTGCCTCCCGGAACGTAGAGGCCGACGGATTCGACCGCCGTCCATCGCGATCCGATCTCCGTACCGGTGTCGTCACAATAGATGTCGTCGGCGGGGCGCTGCCGCTGGTGAAAGGCCTGGATGCGTTCACAGGCAAAACGCAACGCTTCGAACGTCTCGGCGGTCACGGCTCCCCTGGCCGCCGCGATCTCCGCCAGCTGCACGCGGATGCCGCACTTATGCAGATCAATATCGTCGAACTGCCGGGACAGCTCGACAAGCGCCTTATCGCCCTCGGCGCGGACACGCGCGATGATGGCGGCAACAGCCGCGTTGACGTCGGAGCTGACCTCACGCTTGGCGCCGAGAAACTCCGCGAACCTCGCTTCAAAGTCGGGATCAGCCGTGTCGAGCCTGTATGGCATTGGTCAGGCCTGCCTCAGATTGCCGGCCGCAGCGCGGCTGTTGGTGGGAAACGCGATGCGCGATACGCGTGGTCAGGACGCAGAGGGCTCATCCTCTCCGTGCCCTGGCTCTCCGTGCCCCGGCACTCCGTGCTCCGGCTTGCGTCGCGTACGCCAAGCCGCGCCCAGGTCCTTCAACTCCGCCTCGATGCACTCGACATCGAGGCGGATTGCCGCGCCGCCCGCAAATATCAGCGTCACCACACCGGCGGGCGAATGCCCCGGCTGGAAACCGATCGCCAGCAGCTCGAGCACCGAGGATTTCGACTTCGGATCGATTCCCTTGAGTTGCGCGCTCTCCACGCGCTCGAAGCGGAGCGCCGTGCGCTTGCGCATGAAGGAACGGCGCTCCTTCTTTCCGTTCGCACTTGCCCAGTCGAACCTGTTCAGCAAAGCCACGAAGCGGCGTTCCCGCGGCAGCCAGGCAAGATCGGAAACCTTAACGACCGAATCCTGCAGGTGTGCGGAGAGGACATCCAAATCGCCCTCGTCGAACGCAATGAGCTTGAGGTCGGTCATGTCGCTTCCAGCGGCAATCCTTTGCGGCTTTCGGTGTCGCTCATCGGTGTAGCTTTCCCTGCTGGAAACCGCAATGGCGAGCAGGTTCCGCCCTGAAAAAGGCAAGAAATAACGCATTAAAAAACCGTAAGCGTCAAAATGTTGCATGTCCGAGGATGGCCGGATCTGGCTGATCTTCCAGCAACGGCCGGCGAAACCATGGATATGCACAATAAAGATGGATCGCCCTGGAGTTGGCCACAATGCTCGGCCACACTAGATAAAGGCGCAATCCTCACCAGCCCTTCCGTATCCGCGCGGCTTGAAGGACAAGCTTGATGCCAACCCGGGTCCTCCCCTTCCGTCTCACAATTCTGGTCGTCTTCCTGATGCTCGCACTCCTTCAGCAGTCCCGTCCGTCCGCTGCCGCCAAAGTCGAACGCTTCGAACTGGCCAACGGGCTGGTCGGTGTGGTCGTTCCGGACAACCGCGCGCCCGTCGTGACGCATATGGTCTGGTACCGCATCGGCGCGGCCGACGAGCCGCCAGGAAAGTCGGGCATCGCCCATTTCCTCGAGCACCTGATGTTCAAGGCGACGGAAAAGCTCAAGTCCGGCGAGTTCTCGAAGATCGTGTCGCGGATCGGCGGCAACGACAACGCCTTCACCAGTCACGACGCGACCGCCTATTTCCAGCGCGTCTCCAGGGACAGGCTCGGGCAGGTGATGGAGATGGAAGCCGACCGCATGGTCAATCTGCGGCTGGCGGAGAAGGAAGTTCTGACCGAGCGCAACGTGATCCTGGAAGAACGCCGGATGCGGGTGGACAACAACCCGTCAGCGATCCTCGACGAGCAGATGAGCGCGGCGCTCTACCGGAATCATCCCTACGGCGTTCCCGTGATCGGCTGGGAGCACGAGATGGCGCAGCTGTCGCGGGCCGATGCATTGAACTTCTACAAAGCCTATTACGCCCCCAACAACGCCATTCTGGTCGTCGCCGGAGACGTGACGGTCGAAGAGGTGAAGGCGCTGGCGGAAAAGACCTACGGCAAGCTGAAGCCGAGTTCCGCGATCAAGCCGCGGCAGCGACCACAGGAGCCGCCGCAGGTTGCCGCCGTTCGTGTCGAGTTGAAGGACCCGCGTGCCGGCAAGCCGGTCCTGCAGCGGCAATACATCGTTCCAAGCTATGTCACCGCAGCCCCGGGCGAGGCCGAAGCGCTGGACCTGCTGATGCAGGTCGTCGGCGGCGGTCCGACCAGCCGGCTTTACAAGAAGCTCGTCGTCGAGGACCACTTGGCCTCCAGCGCCGGCGGCTACTATGGAGGATCGGGTCTCGATACCTCGAAGATCGCGGTCTACGGCGTGCCGACCGATGGCGTGAGCCTGGACCGGCTCGAAGCAGGGATCGACAAGGTCCTCGAAGAGGTGATCGCCAAGGGCGTCACCGAGGCGGAACTCAACCGCGCCAAGTCGAATTACATTGCGCAATACGTCTACGAGAGCGATAGCCAGTCGCAACTGGCGCGGCGCTACGGCTGGGGCCTCGTGGTCGGCCGGACCATAGAGAGCATCGATGCGTGGCCGGACGAGATTGCGAAGGTGACGCCCGCCGATGTCCAGCGCGTCGCCCGCAAGTACCTGAATATCCGTCGTTCCGTCACGGGCACGCTGCTGCCCGAAGCGCCGAAGAGCACGGCCGATAATTCGGATGCACCCGACAAGAAGGCGGCGGCCAAACCCCACCGCTCGTGATGCGCGCAGAACATCCCGACCCGCTATCGCAGCCGCAGACCCCCGCGTCGTCCCGGAGAGTGATGCACATGCCCTCGATCCGATTGGTTGCCTGGCCGCATCGCGCCCTTGCCATGCTCGGCCTTCTCGGCTTCGCGCTGGCGCCTCTTGTCTCTCCCGCAGTTGCCCAGACAGCCCCTGAACCGGGAACCGGCAAGACATCGCCGGCCTCCGTTGCGTCCACTCGAAAGTCCGAAAGCGGTTCAATGAAAATTCAAGAGGTCAAGAGTCCCGGAGGCATTTCGGCTTGGCTCGTCGAGAGCCACAATGTCCCGCTGATGGCCCTGCGGTTCGCATTCGAAGGCGGCAGCGCCCAGGATCCGGCCGGAAAGGACGGCACCGCAAACTTTCTGACCGCGATGCTGGACGAAGGCGCCGGCGACCTCGACAGCGCCGCCTTCCAGGAGCGCATGGAAGAAATCGCCATGCGTCTCGGTTTCCAGGATGGCCGGGACCACCTTTACGGGAGCTTCGAGACCCTGACCATCCACCGGGAGAAGGCTGTCGAGCTGCTGCGTCTGGCCGTGACCCGGCCGCGTTTCGACCCCGATGCGGTCGAGCGCATCAAGAAGCAGATCAGCGCCAATATCGCATTCTCGGACCGCGATCCCGAGCGGGTTGCGTCAAAGGAATGGAGCAAGCTGGCGTTCCCCAACCACCCTTACGGCAGGCCGCCGTCGGGAACGCTGGCCACGGTGGAAAAGATCGGCAGCGCGGATCTCAAGGCGTTTCACAATCGGGTGTTTGCGCGCGACAACCTGATGGTCGTCGCTGTCGGGGATATCGACGCGGCCACGCTCGGCAAGCTGCTCGACGATGTGTTCGGCGCGCTTCCGGCGAAGTCCGAGCTGACACCGATCCCGAGCGTCAAACTGCATAGTCCGGCGACGGAAGTCATCGAGATGCCGATGCCGCAATCGGTCGCCAGGTTCGGCAACGGCGCCATGCTGCGCAACGATCCGGACTTCATTCCGGCCTATGTGGTCAATCAGATCCTGGGCGGCGGCGGATTTGCCTCGCGGCTGATGGAAGAAGTACGCGAGAAGCGCGGCCTCGCCTATTCCGTCTACAGCTATCTGTCCCCGATGGAAAAGGCGGGCGCCTTCGTCGGAGGCGTGGCAACCAAGAACTCCGAGCTCAAGCAGTCGCTGGATGTGATCAAGGCCGAACTCAACCGGATGGCCACGGAGGGACCGACACAGACCGAGCTCGACAATGCCAAGAGCTATCTGATCGGCTCCTACGCGCTGCGCTTCGACACCAACTCCAAGATCGCCGATCAACTGCTCGGCACCATGGTGCAAGGTCTCGGCATCGACTATTTTCACAAGCGCAACGAGCTGATCAAGGCGGTGACATTGGCCGACGCCAAGCGTGTGGCGGCCCGGTTCCTGAAGGTCGACGAGCTTGTCATCACGGTGGTCGGCAAGCCCGAAGGGCTGAAATCGATGGCAGTCGAGTCCAAGGAAAAGCCGAAGGTCAAGACGCCGGGCTGATGTGCACGGCGCCGCCCGATGCGGTTGACGCCGGACGTCCACACGACTTGATGGTGTGAGGGTCGCGTGATGATTCGCGGCCGGACGCTGCTCCAGCTCATGCCGGGGCCCGTGTGTCGAGACCGCTGCCATGCCTGTCCGCCAGCTCTCGCCTGAGACCGTCAACCGGATCGCCGCCGGCGAAGTGATCGAGCGTCCGGCCAGCGTGGTCAAAGAACTCGTCGAGAATGCCGTCGATGCCGGTGCGTGCGATATCGAAGTCGTATGCGCAGGGGGCGGGATCCAGCTCATCCGGGTCAGCGACGACGGGTCCGGGATGACGGAGGCCGATCTCGCCTTATCGGTCGAACGCCACGCGACGTCGAAACTCTCCGAAGAAGACCTGTTCGACATCCGCTGCCTCGGGTTCCGTGGCGAGGCCCTGCCCTCGATCGGCTCGATCGCTCACCTGACCATCACCACGCGGGAGCGCGACAGCCGGGAGGCGATGTCGATCACGGTCGATCGCGGCATCAAAGGGCAGATCCGACCCGCCGCCCACACCGGCGGCACGCGGGTCGAGGTGCGCGAGCTGTTCTCCGCAACGCCCGCCCGCCTCAAGTTCATGCGCTCGGAGATCGCTGAGAACCGGGCGATCTCCGATGTCGTCAAGCGGCTCGCGATGGCACACCCGGCGATCGGTTTCACGCTGGTCACGGGGGAGCGCGCCAGCCTGAAGCTGGCCCGGCAGACCGATGACGCGGCCGGGCGGCTGGAGCGGCTCGGCCGCATCATGGGCCGGGACTTCATGGCAGATGCCATCCTGCTGGAGGGCGGCCGCGAAGGCATCGCAGTGTCGGGGTTCGCCGGCCTGCCGACGCTCAACCGGCCGGATACGTCGATGCAGTTCCTGTTCGTCAACGGGCGGCCGGTGCGCGACAAGCTGCTGATCGGTGCGGTGCGTGCAGCATACGGAGATATGCTGCCGAAAGGGCGTCATCCGCTCCTGGCGCTGTTCATCGACCTCGACCCGCGGGCTGTCGACGTCAATGTGCACCCCTCCAAGGCGGAGGTGAGGTTTCGCGATCCAGCCGCGGTGCGCAGCCTGCTGATCGGCGGCTTGCGCGATGCGCTCGGCACCGCCGGTTCACGCGCCACGTCGGCGGGCGGCCATGCCACACTGGACCTGCTGGCGCGGCGTTCCGAGCACGCGCCCGCAAACGTGACCCCCGGCCCGACAGGCGGTTGGCCTTCATCCGATCACGGTGACGCCCGCAGCAACCTGTCGGCATTCGGTCCAGGTCTTGCCGAGGCGATACAGGCGCCGTTCGATGTGCTGGACCAGCCCAGCGCCAACACAGCCGCGGCCGCTGCCCGGCCGGACCCGGCCGATCTGGACTACCCGCTGGGGGCGGCGCGGGCCCAGTTGCACGAGACCTATATCGTGGCCGAAACACGGGACGGCATCGTTATCGTCGACCAGCATGCGGCACATGAGCGGCTGGTTTACGAACGCCTCAAGGAATCCCTGGCCGGGCAAGGCGTGGCGCGCCAAGGTCTGCTGATGCCGGAGGTGGTGGAGCTCGATGCGGAGGCTGTCGAAGCGCTTGCTGCCGCCCAGGAGGACCTGGAAACCCTCGGACTGGTCCTGGAGCCGTTCGGCCCGACGGCGGTGGCGGTGCGGGAAACCCCGGCACTGCTGGGACAGACGGACATTGCCGGGCTCGTGAAGGATATCGCTGCCGACCTCCTGAACGACGGCGGCAACCTGCTGCTCAAGGAGAAGCTCGACTCGGTGGCCGCCACCATGGCCTGCCACGGCAGCGTTCGCGCCGGCCGGCGTCTGACGCCGGAAGAGATGAATGCCCTGCTGCGCGATATGGAAGCGTGTCCGAAGGCGGGGCAGTGCAATCACGGGCGCCCGACCTTCGTTGAATTGAAGCGCAGCGACATCGAGCGGCTGTTTGCCAGGAGATAGCCGGCTCCGATGGCGGATTTGACCGGCAGGCATTGCGTGCTTATGAGCAGACTACGGCTTGGTTTTCTCCGGCGGCAGGGCGCGCTGATGTCAGAAGGCTCCAGCAACACCGGCGGTCAAGCGGCCGCTCGAACGAAACAGTCCGCGCGGCACCAGCGGCTTGCGGCGGAACTGCGCACCAATCTCAAGAAAAGAAAGGCCCAGGTGCGTGCACGCGCCGAGGATGGCCGGGTTGAGCCGAACCCCGTCGGCGGGTCTGGCGAAGATGCTGCAGGCCGTTAGGTTGCACAAAAAAGCCTTCCATCAGCGCGAGGGTCAGGCGCAGCCGGCAGCAATGGTTGCGCTGCACCAGCGGCGGGCTTAGACACGGATAACGGGTGGGTGAGTCGCCGGATCGGCGGCGTCATGCCGGCGCCGGGACAACCGTCCGGCCCGGCGGTACGGGGACTGACATGGATCGTATCAGGATCGTCGGTGGACAGCGGCTCAGCGGCAGCATCCCGATCTCGGGGGCCAAGAACGCGGCCCTGCCCCTGATGATCGCGAGCCTGCTGACATCCGACAGGCTCACGCTCAAGAACGTGCCCAACCTCGCCGATGTCGGCTTGCTGGCGCGCATCCTGCGCAACCATGGCGTCGACCATTCGATCGAGGGCAAGCGGGCCGGACCGACGGCGCACATCGGCGAAACCTATCATCTGACGGCACGCGACATCGTCGATACGACCGCGCCATACGAGATGGTCAGCCGGATGCGGGCGAGCTTCTGGGTGCTGGCGCCGCTGCTGGCGCGGTGCGGGCAGGCCCGCGTGTCCATGCCGGGCGGCTGTGCGATCGGTACGCGGCCGGTGGACCTTCACCTGCTGGCCATGAAGGCGCTCGGCGCCGAGATCGAAATCGACGGCGGCTACGTGGTGGCGCGTGCCGGCAACGGCCTCACGGGCGGACGGATCGTGTTCCCCAAGGTCTCAGTCGGGGCGACGCATGCAGCGCTGATGGCGGCGAGCCTGGCGCGCGGCGAGACCATCATCGACAATGCCGCACGGGAGCCGGAGGTCG
>JBFWYV010000148.1:0-11491 GCA_050186055.1 Hyphomicrobiaceae bacterium
TGCGACTGCGGTCGATGCCGGGGCTGGGGCGCGGCCTGCCGGGGGGGCCGGATCGGGCATGACGGCTGCTGCCGGCCATCGAGAGGTGCGCAAGTCTGTAGCCAGGGCCGCCACGCCAACGCGCAGACACCACGGAAAGGTGACGGCGGCGAAAAGCTCCGCCGATCTTTCCGCCGTGTTCCGGGATCAGGTTCCCCGGTAATCCGTGGCCGGTGGGCTTCCGGTGTGGATGCCGCGGCTCGCTTGGAGCTGTCGAAAGGCGCTTCAGTCAGATCTTCTGATTGTAGGGGCCGACCTCGGGGAACTTCTCCGACAGGATGCCGTCGATATCGGCGAAGATCGCACGCATGTTGGCTTCCGAGGTCGGGCTCTCGACCACGATCACAAGCTCCGGCTTGTTGGAGGAGGCCCGCACGAGGCCCCATGTGCCGTCTTCCAGCACCACGCGGATGCCGTTGACGTCGATCAGGTCCCGCACGTTCTGGCCCGCGATCTTCTCGCCCTTTCCGGCGCGTGCCTTGTAGAGCGCGACGATCTTGTCGACCACGTCATACTTCACTTCGTCGGCGCAGTGAGGAGACATGGTCGGAGACTGCCAGGTCTTCGGCAGCTCGCGCTGTAGCTCCGCCAGCGATTTCGAGCCCGCGCGGTCGAGCATGTCGCAAACGGCAAGCGCGGTGATGAGGCCGTCGTCGTAGCCGCGGCCGAGCGGCGGGCGGAAGAAGAAATGTCCGGATTTCTCGAAGCCGGCCAGCGCGCTCTTCTCGTTCGTGTAGCGCTTCATGTAGGAGTGACCGGTCTTCCAGTAGAGCGCCTTCGCGCCGTTGCTGTTCAGCACCGGATCGGTGAGGAACAGGCCGGTCGACTTCACGTCGGCAACGAACACCGCATTCTTGTGAATGGCGGAGAGGTCGCGCGCGAGCATGACGCCGACCTTGTCCGCGAAGATTTCGCCGCCCTCGTTGTCGACCACACCGCAGCGGTCGCCATCGCCGTCGAAGCCGAGGCCGACATCGGCCTTGTGCTCGCGCACGGCATCGGCAATGGCGTGCAGCATCTTCATGTCTTCGGGATTGGGATTGTAGTTGGGAAATGAATGGTCGAGGTCGCAGTTGAGGCGGATGACCTCGCAGCCGATCCCCTCGAGCACCTGCGGCGCGAAGGCGCCTGCCGTGCCGTTGCCGCAGGCGCAGACGACCTTGAGGCGACGCCTCAGTTTGGGCCGGTCGGTAAGGTCGGCGATGTAGCGCTGGGCCATATCGGGCACGAATGTGTATGCGCCGCCGGGCCTGGTCTGGGAGTTGCCGGCGAGCACGATATCGCGGAGCGCCGACATGTCGTCGGGGCCGAATGTCAGGGGCCGCGTCAGGCCCATCTTGATCCCCGTCCAGCCGTTGTCGTTGTGGCTGGCGGTGACCATGGCGACGCCTTCGACATCGAGGTCGAATTGGGCGAAGTAGGCCATCGGCGAAAGGGCCAGACCGATGTCGAAGACCTCCGCGCCGCCGGCCAGCAGGCCCGTGATCAGAGCCTGCTTCACACTGGCGGAATACCAGCGGAAATCGTGACCGACCACGAACCGTTTCGGCACGCCGCGCTCATCGAACAGCCGGGTGAGGCCGAGGCCGACGGCGTTGAGCCCCATCAGGTTGATCTCGTCTGGGAACAGCCAGCGCGCATCGTATTCCCTGAACCCGGTCGGCTTGACGAGCGGCAGTCGCTCGAACTCCGCCGTGTTCGGCTTCAGGTCGGCGCGCGGCTTTGGCAGCATGTGGGGATCCCCGATCGATTGGATGGGAGCTACGAAATCTGGCGTGTTCTTAGTCGAGATCACGCGCAGTGCCAACGTGCGGCAGGTTGTTTCGGTCGCTGCGCTGCGTGCTTAACGCGTGAGCCGGGCTATTGCTCCAGCGCCAGCTTGCCGTCACGCATCTCCCAGCGCTTCAGCCGGCTGAGGAAGGAATTGCCGAGCAGGCTCGTGCGCAGGCGGCCGGGTTCGCATACCGCGCCGCGGACGTTTCGGATCTGAATATCGCCGATGGAAATGCTGTCGATCGTAACCGGCGCGATCCTGGCGATGCCGTTTGCAGTGTTGACCTTGTGGGTGAAGTCAGCGGGACTGACGAAAATGCCTGCGCGCCCGGCATCTTCGTAGGTCAGCGCGACGAATGAGGCTCCCGTATCGACGACGACTTCGATGTCGCGCCCGTTCATGGCAACGCTCGTGATGAAGTGCCCGTGCCGATTTGCATCGAGGATGACGCTTCCAGTGGGAGCATCGGGTCTGGCAGGCTCCATCTCCGGCGCGTGCGTGATGGGTGTGTGCAACGCGGCTGCGGTTGCCTCCGGATCAATGCCCAGCAACCAATAGCCGGTCTGCCGGATCTCGGTCACATGGTTGAGTGAGAGATAGCCGGCAAGGGCAAGGAATACCCACGTCGCGGCAGTGCCCAGCGCGCTTTTCAGGGCCGAACCTGACATCGCCTGCTCTCCACGCCCGCTCCAGAGGGTGCGCAGGTCCGGCGGCCGGCTCAGCCTCTCATGGTCAGAAAATCTCTAGAGAATTCATATGATCTGAGACGCCTTAAGAAAGTCATACCGAGCAGGCTTTCGCCGAGTGTGCCAGGGCGCGCAACGAGGGCCTCGACCCCGTCGAGACGCAAGGGGCCGATGCTGATGCTCGGGAGCCTGACGGCGGCAGCGTAGCTCATGCCGTTGGCGGTCTGCACCGGCACGGAATAGTCGAGGTTGCGGACGTCGAGGCCGATGCGGCGGGCATCCTCGGCGCGCAATACAACTGTTGAAGCGCCGGTGTCGACCAGCATATTCACCGAGGACTCGTTGATCGAGGCGCGTACGACGAAGTGACCGTCGGCGCGACGCCTGAACCGGATCGAACGTTCGCCGGTCCGGTTCGACTCGACGACCTGGCCCTCTCCGGGCGGCATCAACTCGCCGGTGATGCGGTGGGCGATTTCGGCAAACTCGGCCTGATAAGTATAGCCGGCGACCAGTGCCAGGACCAGGACGGCCCATGCGGCCATGTCGCGGAGGGCCTTGAAGAACCGGCCGTTGTAACCGGCCACGGCAGCGCCGCCGATGAACAGGACGAGGGCGCCCAAGGCGACGATGCTGGAGAATGTCGACGCCTCCAGGCCGGCAATCGTGCTGCCGTCGCCACCGTGCAAGACGAGCACGATGCCGCCGATGACGAGGAGAAGGAGGGGCAGCCACTTTATCACAGCTCTTGCACCTTGGGAGGGTCGTCGCAGATCCGCAAACCGGCGCGGACCTTGCAGAACACGGCCATGCCCTGTCAGATAGTATGCCGGCTGTGTTCAAGCAATGCATGCAGGCATCGGACGGCGTAGGGCGATCGGCAAGCCGTCCCAACTGCAACAGGTGATCCGGTCAGCTCAGGGTTTGCGCGGAATGGCAGTGATCGCCAGCCCTTCGAGCGCAAGGCCGTAAGGCAGCAGGTCGTTCATCTGGCGGCGGAGCTGCTCGGTCAGCAGGATACGGGTGTAGCGGCGGTTCAGCTCGGGCTGGCGCATGATCATGCGGGCGAGGGTCCACGCGCGCGGGAGAAGCTCGTCGGCCGGCAAGACCTCGTTCACGAGGCCGATCTCCTTGGCCTCCTTCGCCTTGATGACTTGGCCCGTGAGAAGGAAGTAGCGGGCGCGGTTCAGGCCCATGGCGGCCGGAAAGGCGACATGGACACCGTCACCCGGGACGAGGCCGCCGATGAAATGCGCTGAGTCTTGGAACGCGGCTGTTTCGGCGGCGAGGACGATGTCGCACATGATCGGCAGTTCGGCGTGCCGGTACGCGGGGCCGTTGACGGCCGCGATCATCGGGACATCGATCAGCAGGAGATTGGTGAGCAGGTGCTTGGCTTCCCAGCCGAGCACGCCCCATTGTTCCGGGCCCATGCTGTGATAGTGGCGATTCGCCTCTATCTCCGGCTGGGGGCCCGAAAACTCATCCCCCCTGCCGGTCAGTATGATGACGTGGTTGTCGCGGTCGCGACCGACATCGAGGAAGGCATCGACCAGTTCGCCGTGAGGCTCGCGGCCCCACCGCAGCGGACCGCCGTTCGAGTGCACCGTCATCTCCAGAATGCCGTCCGTACGGCGGAATTCGATGTGCTTGTATTTGCCCTCGTAATCGGCGAGCGTGACGGTCATCGCATTCTCCAGTTCGGCGCGGCAGCGTGTTCAGCGCCGTCTTATAGCAGCCACATCGGAGCCCCGGAAATTGGGCGGACCTTCCGTATCCCTGCGCAAATAACAGATCAGCGGCCACGACGTTGGTCGCAGCCGCTGTTCGTTGCACCTATGAATGACGCTTGAGCGAAACGGGCTTCGATCAGCCCTTCTTGCCGCGGGCGTCCATGCACTTGCCGCCCTTCATGTATTTATAGGTGCCGCAAGTCTTCGCGACCTTTTTCTTCTTGCCTGAACGCTTGGCAGATTTCTTCTTCGGGGCTTTTTTCTTGGCTTTCGCAGTCTTGGACTTTGATTTGGCCTTCTTGGTTGCGGCCTCGACCGGCGTGCTGCTGACCAGCGGCAGTGCGACCGTTGCAGTTCCGAACATCGCAGCGAGCAGAAGCATTGCTAGCTTCTTCATGGGTTTCCTCCAGTTTTCATTCGTGGATCGAAGTGATCTTCCCCCCGGCTTGTTCTGCAAGCCGGCGAGAGACATTAGCCATCGGCAAACAGTTTGTCTCGGGGAAAGCTCTCAGTAGTTCTGATGAAGTTGTTCACAGGCCACACGACGCCAGCGCTTCGTTTGCCGTCCTCGACCGCCACCGAAGCGCCTTCCGCATTTCGTGCCCTACTTCTTGCTGCGGGCGTCGGAGCACTTCCGTGTTTTCATGCTGTAGTACATGTAGGTGCCGCACTTTCCGGCCGAGGCTTTCTTCTTCGCCTTCTTCTTGGATGCCGCGTACGCCGGCTCCGAGAACATCGGCACGCTGACGGACGTGGCGGCAAATGCAGCAACGATTGCTGCAATGGCAAGCTTCCGCATCATGACTGGACTCCCTTGCTGTCCTATACGGAGTGGTGACCCACCCGGGAAACGTCCTATGACGCGTGATGGGGAATGTCACTCAGGTACTCATCTTGAGCCTAAGCGAATGCGAAAGTTGATTCGGTCATGTGGCAAAGCAGAAACAGTCAATCTGGTGTTGCGAAAGGGTCATGCCGGCACCGCAATGATCTGGCGCTGCAATGAAAAGGAGCCGAAGCAGCGGCAGCTTCGGCTCCAGAGTTTGATCAGGTTCTGAATTCCTGCAAGACACGGGTGCTCAATCCATATCCTGCACGAACAGTGGCCCGCATGCCTGCAAGCTTATCCGCCATCGGAAGTTCGGCAGAACCCCTTCCGGCCACGCTTGCCAGCACCCGGAGCCTTGGTGTCGGATACGCCGATGAAACATTGAACGATTGTACGATAGCGGCCGCTTGCATCGTGCTCGCAGCGATTGCTCGAGCGCGACGGCGACCGACGCCACACACCGGACGAGGTTGTGGAAACCGTGATTGCGCGTTTGAATCGGTTGGCAAATCAACGGTGCCGACGTCAGAATCAACGCCAGCCAGCCAGTGATAAGCTCTCATGCCGCGGCTTGTCATCCTGGCTTTTCAGTCAGTTGGGCCTTGTGTGCCGCCGCGGGCGATTTTAGGTAGAGAGGTGGCAGCAGGGATACGGTCCGTGGCATAACGGACCGGCCGGACCTACGGTGAGCCCATGGATCCGTCTGTCGTCCCGCAATGCGGATTGGATGATGTCGCACAACTCGATCGGCCATTTGTTTCGCGTCACTACCTGGGGCGAGAGCCATGGCCCTGCCATCGGCTGCGTTGTCGACGGTTGTCCGCCGGGCATCCCGCTGGCAGAGGCCGATCTGCAACGCTGGCTGGACAAGCGCCGGCCCGGCCAGTCCAGGTTCACGACGCAGCGGCAGGAGCCCGACGCCGTCCGCATTCTGTCGGGGGTTTTCGCCGACGACGGCGGTCGGCAGGTGACGACCGGAACGCCGATTGCCCTGCAGATTGAGAATGTCGATCAGCGGTCGCGGGACTACGCCGACGTCAAGGACAAGTTCCGCCCCGGCCATGCAGATCTGACCTATTGGCAGAAATATGGGATCCGTGACTATCGCGGCGGCGGCAGGTCCTCGGCGCGCGAAACCGCCATGCGCGTGGCCGCGGGCGCCATCGCCCGCAAGTTGCTCGATGGCGTCACCATCCGTGGCGCCATGATTCAGATAGGCTCCTTGAAGATCGATCGCCGGCGCTGGGATTGGGCCCAGGTCGACGGCAATCCGTTCTTTTGCCCCGACAAGGATAGCGTCGAAGGCTGGGCGCGGTTCCTCGACGAACGGCGCAAGGCCGGGTCGTCGGCAGGCGCCGTGATCGAGGTGGTGGCCGAAGGCGTGCCGGCGGGACTGGGTGCCCCGGTCTATGGCAAGCTCGACCAGGACATCGCCGCGGCCATGATGAGCATCAACGCCGTCAAAGGCGTGGAGATCGGTGCCGGCTTCGGCGCAGCCGATCTGAGCGGCGAGGACAACGCCGACGAGATCCGCATCGGCGCCGACGGCCGGCCCGTGTATCTGTCGAACAATGCCGGTGGCATCCTTGGCGGCATATCGACCGGTCAGCCGGTCGTGGTGCGCTTTGCCGTCAAGCCGACATCGTCCATCCTGACGCCGCGCCGGACCGTCGACCGGCATGGCAATGAGACCGAGATCTCGACCAAGGGCCGCCACGATCCTTGTGTCGGCATCCGTGCGGTGCCGGTCGGCGAGGCGATGCTGGCGCTGGTTCTGGCGGATCATTTCCTCCGCCATCGGGCTCAGTGCGGGCCCGCCTGAGCGGTTGAGAGGGGTTCATCCGGGGCATCATCGGTCGCAGTGAATCCATTGTCGGCGATCCGCTCCGAACAAGGAGACGACGCGTGGTTCCGCTCTCCGTCCTCGATCAGTCGGTGGCGATCGCCGGCCGTCCGCAAGGCGAGGCGATCCGCAATACGATCGCCATGGCAAAGGCCTGCGAGGCGCTGGGCTACCGGCGCTTCTGGGTGTCGGAGCACCACAACCACGCCACCATCGTGGGGACCGCTCCGGAAGTGCTGATTGCCGCGATTGCTGCCCGCACGTCGGCCATTCGCATCGGCAGTGCTGGGGTGATGCTGCCGCACTACTCACCCTATCACGTGGCCGAGCAGTTCCGCGTGCTCGATGCCATCGCGCCGGGCCGCATCGACCTTGGCCTGGGACGCGCGCCCGGCTCCGACGGCCGTACTGCGTATGCGCTCAATCCGCAGGCCAATGAGAGGCCGCAGTACTTTCCGTCCGATGTGCGTGATCTGCTGGCGTGGCTGGACGGCACGCCCCTGATGGAAGGTCACCCGTTCCGCCAGGTCAAGGCCCATCCCGAAGGCGAAACGGTGCCCGAGGTGTGGATACTCGGGTCCTCGGACTACGGCGCACAGGTTGCCGCTCATTTCGGCCTGCCCTATGCCTTTGCCTGGTTCTTCACCGAAGGTCGCGGCGGGCGCGAGGCGCTCGAGCTCTACCGGCACAACTATAAGCCGAGCGCGCGACATCCGAAGCCGCATACTGCCATCTGCGTCTGGGCGCTTGCGGCAGCGAGCCAGGAAGAGGCCGACTTTCATTACGCGTCACGAGCCCGTTCCCGCCTGCTCAGGGACCGCGGCGTGTTCGCTCCGCTGGAGCCGCCTGACGTCGCCGCGGGCTACGACTACACCGATGCCGAGCGTCGGCGCATGGATGAGATGCGCGCGACCGCTCTCGTCGGTGCGCCTGCAACCGTTGCCGGCGGGATTGCCGCGCTCGCGGATCAGCTATCCCTTGATGAGGTCGCCGTCGTCACCTGGACATACGACGAGGCAGTGCGGCTCGAAAGCTATCGCCTGCTGGCCATCGAGGCAGGCTTCGCGCCGGCGCCGGACATCAGCTCGTGAGCACGAACTCGACGCGGTTGGCGCTGAATCTGAACACGGAATATCGGATCGGCTCGCCGTCTGCATCGACATACACGCTATGAAGCACGGTGATGATGGCGTTCGCCGGCAGGTCGAGGAGCTGACATTCCGTGGCGTCCGCCGGCCTGCTCGAGAGGATCACCTTGCTCCGCTTGTAGTCGCCCAGGCCGAGCTGCGAGAAAGCCTTCGGAATGGTCCCGGTCGCCTGGTAGAACTCCGGCAGACGGGCGAACCTGTCGGCCGGCGCATAGGTCGTCGTGACCGCGATCGGCAATCCGTTGACAAGATGCAGATGATCGAGCTTGACCACCGACGTCAGTGCCGGCCGGTTGAGTTCGGCTGCGACGTCCGCAGGCGCTGTCTCGGTGTGCGATGCGAGCAGCCGCCCGGCCACCGTGAAGCCCGCATCCTCAAGCGCCGTCGACACGCGATCGGTGGCCCCCAGCGGGATTGAAATCCGGATCGGAGCCACGACCGCTCCGGTGTGCGGCGCCGTCCTCAAAAGTCCCTTTTTCGTCAGCTCGGCCACGGCTCTGCGCACTGTCTGGCGATTGATGCCGAAGCCCTTGGCAAGGATCGTCTCGCTCGGCAGGCGCGTGCCGACCGAGAGCCTTCCGTGCGTAATCTCGGCTTCAATGGCGTCGGCGGCCCGCTTCCAGCGCGGCCGGCCGTTCACGTCCGTGACCGGCTTGTGTGGCAGCCAGTCCGATGTCCCTGCGGATTTGCTGCTCCGCTTTGCGGAGGGCGGTTGTGGCATGGGTTCGCTGATCGATAGTTGCGTACAAGGCGACTAATGCTCAACCATTGATGATCGAAATAGACCGGCCACGTTGAAATTCCAATACTATTTCGAGACGTTGCTCGTCGCAACGAGCACAGGGTGCAGCGGCGCACTGATCGGGGCCGTAAGACATCGTTCCACTGCAGGTAGTGGTTGCATTCTCGCGCCTCGCGCCGCAGATCTCAAGCCTGATTCGAGAACGCTATGTTGCCGGGTAGACGACATGTCCCGTCGCCTGTCCCATACGGATGGAGAACGCAACTGATGAGCCCTCCTCAACTGCCCTATCGTCCGTGCGTAGGCATCATGGTGGTCAATCGGAACGGTTTGGTCTGGGTCGGCCGGCGGGCCGACATGCCCGGAGACCTTGAAGGCAAGGGCCAGTGGTGGCAGATGCCTCAGGGCGGCATCGATGAGCATGAGGATCCTGCCTTCGCGGCGTTGCGCGAGCTGCGGGAAGAAACGGGTATCCGTTCCGTGTCGATCATCGGACACACGTCGGGCTGGCTGACTTACGATCTGCCTCCGGAGCTTCTTGGCGTGATCTGGGGAGGACGGTTTCGGGGCCAGCGGCAGAAGTGGTTCGCCATGCGCTTCGAGGGTGAGGATCGGGAGATCGACATTGCCGGGCACGACGGCAGTCCTCCCGAGTTCGAAGCCTGGCAGTGGGTCGCGATCGACCGCCTTGTCGAAGCGATTGTTCCCTTCAAGCGCGACGTCTACCGCGCCGTGGTCGATGAGCTTGGGGCCCTAGCGCGGCCTGCCGACGGTACGCCGACACGACCGCCGGCCCGATAGTCGTCAGTTCGGCAACGGGCGGATCAGCCCTTCAAGCCGCGCCCGGTCCAGGGGCTTGGCGAGCTTTCCGGCGGCCACGGCCTCGGCGACAACGGCATCCACGCCGATCAGGCGATCCGGATCGAGCGACGAACGAGGGAAGAAGTCGTCGCGCAGTCGCATCGCCGCCTCGGGTGTGATCCGCCGCCAGTTCGCATATGTTTCGACGGTCTTCGCATTCGAATACATCGCATTTACGGTCTCGCGCCAGGAGCGGGCAAAGCGATTGAACACGTCGGGCCGGTTTGCAATGAGTGAGGGCCGCGAAACGATGATCCGCATGGTGCGGGAGCCGAAGCTCGTTTCGCTGCCGTGGGCGAGGACCCGGATCTCGCCGCTGTCGATGTGCTCCAGGCCGAACGGCGGAGTTGCCCAGCCGATATCGATCTGTCCCGTCAGCACCTGCGTGAGCGTCGGCGAAGGCCATCCCGTCGCAACGCGTCTGACCTTGAGCTTCTTTTCGCGCACCATGGCATCGACGATCGCCCGGGTGCAGCAATCCGTCGAGAACGCCAGCGTCCGACCCTTGGTGTTGCCCCAGCCGTGGAGCGGACTGTCAGCGCGCACGTACCAGTAGAGGTCATGGGCCCCGGCAGACTGGTTGGCGATGATGCGAAAAGGCCGGCCTTGCGCATAGGCGGCGAGCGCATCCGAAAAGTCGATACCCACGCCGATATCGGAACTGCCCGAGGTCACCGACTTCAACGCCTCGTTCGAGGTCCAGACATAGTTGATGTCGAGTTCCAGCCCGTGCCCGCCCATGATGCCGGTGCGCTGGCCGATCTCGGCCACCGCGCTATCCCAGCTCCCGCGCCGCGTGACGGCAAGACGAAGGCGGTCCTCGGCCAGCGCGCATGCCATGTCGCTCAGCAGCGCTGCTGCGCAAACCAGCATGACGAGAGCATATTGGGACAGGCGGGCCATTGACGGAGCGAGATGCCGGTCGGCTGCAAGTGGTTTGATCTTGCAGCCAACTTAGGCCTTTAGGTGGCGTGTGGCGAGGGGCGTGCGGCTGTGGCGGCGGGGATGCCGGTGCCGGTCAGGCGCTATTCCGCCGCCTCCGTCCGGCCGCTCGCTGCATCCTGCAGGTTGGTGACCCGGAGTTCCTCGTCGCTCGCACCCAGCGTCTTGAAGTCGTATCCCTTCTGCACGATGCCCTGGAACGACTCCAGCGCCGCAAGCGGGATGCGCGGCTGCGTGGTGCCGATCGCCGGCCCGCCGGACGCCACGGTCCTTGCCGCCTCGACCATCTGCTTGCGGAACTCGACGATCGCGATGTCCGAGGCGCCGAGCCGGTCCAGATGCCGGTCGACGATCGGCCCCATCGACTCCCACATCACGATGTCCTGGTTGGTGATGCCCTCCACGCCCGTGAAGTTGCCGAGCTTCATGGCCTTGCGGTCCTGCTTGTAGTTGTTGGCCCGGTTGCGCAGATTGCGATACGCCGGATCGAGATCGATTCCCACGCGATTCGCCTGGAACTTGCGCCAGTCCTCCTGACTCGGAACATCCTTGTCGCCGAAGGCCACGAAATAGAACGTCGTCGAGTGATCGTCGCGCGGGACGTGGACGGTACAGCTCCGATGCAGGTTGTTGGGCGGGATATGTACCGTGTAGGGAGCAACGAACAGCGTCGTGCGCACATAGTCGTGCGTCGAAGCATCCTTGATCGGACGCCGGATTGCCGAGTAGCGGAAGCCATACGATGTGCGATGAACCAGCAGGCGCGGCGACTTGTCGGTGGACGGCCGCTGCCATTGCGTGACGGTCGACTCCGCGCCAGTCACGCGCGCGGGCACCATGTCCGACGAGTGCTGGCTCGACGAGTGCGCGCTGTCGATCGAACCTTCCAGCATC
>JBFWYV010000149.1:0-11490 GCA_050186055.1 Hyphomicrobiaceae bacterium
CGTGATCAAGGATCTGACGGCACTGATGACGGAATCGCAGGACTGGTGGCCGGCGGACTTCGGTCATTACGGCGGCCTGATGATCCGCATGGCCTGGCATAGCGCGGGCACCTACCGTATCACCGACGGCCGTGGCGGCGCCGGCGCCGGTCAGCAGCGTTTCGCGCCGCTGAACTCGTGGCCGGACAACGCCAACCTCGACAAGGCGCGCCGCCTGCTGTGGCCGATCAAGCAGAAATACGGCCGCAAGATCTCCTGGGCGGATCTCTTGGTGCTTGCCGGCAACGTCGCGCTGGAGTCGATGGGCTTCAAGACGTTCGGCTTTGCCGGCGGCCGCGTGGACGCGTGGGAGCCGGAGGAGCTCTACTGGGGTCCGGAAGGCACCTGGCTCGGCGACGAACGCTACTCGGGCGAGCGCCAGCTCTCGGAGCCGCTGGGTGCTGTGCAGATGGGTCTCATCTACGTCAACCCGGAAGGTCCGAACGGCAATCCGGACCCCATCGCGGCGGCCAAGGACATCCGCGAGACGTTCTTCCGCATGGCGATGAACGATGAGGAGACCGTCGCGCTGATCGCAGGCGGGCATACTTTCGGCAAGACCCACGGCGCGGGCGACCCGTCGCTGATCGGTGCGGATCCTGAGGGTGCGTCGATCGAGGACCAGGGCCTCGGCTGGAAGAGCAAGCACAAGACCGGCGTCGGCTGCGATGCCATCACCGGCGGTCCGGAAGTCACCTGGACCACCACGCCGACCAAGTGGAGCAACAACTTCTTCTGGAACCTGTTCGGTTACGAATGGGAGCTGGAAACGAGCCCCGCTGGCGCGAAGCAATGGCGGGCGAAGGGTGCGGGAGCTACGATACCGGACCCCTTCGATCCGTCGAAGAAGCATGTGCCGAAGATGCTGACGACGGACCTCTCTCTGCGCTTCGATCCGATCTACGAAAAGATCTCGCGCCGCTTCATGGAGAATCCGGATCAGTTCGCTGACGCTTTCGCCCGCGCGTGGTTCAAGCTCACGCACCGCGATATGGGTCCGCGCGCGCGCTACCTCGGCTCGCTGGCGCCTAAGGAAGTGCTGATCTGGCAGGACCCGATCCCGGACGTCGATCATCCGCCGGCTGACGACAGCGATGTCGCTTCCCTGAAAGCGAAGATCCTCGGGTCCGGCCTGTCGGTATCGCAGCTGGTCTCGACCGCCTGGGCATCGGCGTCGACGTTCCGCGGCTCCGATAAGCGCGGCGGCGCGAACGGCGCACGCATTCGTCTGGCGCCGCAGAAGGACTGGGAGGTCAACGAGCCGAAGCAGCTCGCGACCGTGCTTCAGAAGCTCGAGGCGATCCAGGCGGCGTTCAACGGCTCCGCCTCAGGCGGCAAGAAGGTCTCGATTGCCGACCTGATCGTTCTCGGCGGCTGCGCCGCGGTCGAGAAAGCGGCGAAGGACGCCGGGGTCGACGTGAAGGTGCCTTTTGCGCCGGGACGCATGGACGCGTCGCAGGATCAGACCGACGTCGAATCCTTCGCGCCGCTGGAGCCACGGGCCGATGGCTTCCGCAACTATATCAACAGCAAGAAGGCCCAGTTCATGAAGCCTGAGGAGGCTATGGTGGACAAGGCGCAACTGCTGAGGCTGACAGGACCCGAGTTGACGGTGCTGGTCGGCGGTCTGCGTGTCCTCGGCGCCAACGCCGGCGGGGCCAAGCACGGGGTCTTCACCAAAGAGCCGGGCAAACTGACCAACGACTTCTTCGTCAACCTGCTCACCATGGACACGCAATGGACGCCGCTCGCCGGCGACGCGGGCGTGTACGAGGGCCGTGACCGCAAGACGAATGAGCCGAAGTGGACCGGCACGCGCTGCGACCTGATCTTCGGTTCGCATTCGCAGCTCCGGGCCTTTGCGGAAGTCTATGCATGCGCGGATTCGAAGGAGAAGTTCGTGAAGGACTTCGTGGCGGCGTGGACCAAGGTCATGAACGCCGACCGCTTCGACCTCGCCTGACCCCGAGCATCGCGCTTCGGAAGCAAGGCATCAAGCAAGGGCGCCGGCTCATGTCGGCGCCCTTGACCATGCGGGACGACGGCCGTCGCTGTCTCCCGATAGCCTTCGTCAGTTCATCCGCCAGCCATGGCTCACGACCAGCGACTGACCGGTCAGTGCATTGGTCGGGAAGGCTGCGAACAACAGTGCGACCTCGGCGACGTCCTCGATCGTCGTGAACTGCTTGTCGACCGTCTCGCCGAGCATTATCCGCTCAACGACCTCTTTCTCCGAGATCCCGAGACTTTTGGCCTGCTCCGGAATCTGTTTCTCGACCAGCTCGGTCTTGACGAAGCCCGGACAAATGACGCCGGAGCGCACACCGTGCGTCCCGCCTTCCTTGGCCACGACGCGAGCCAGGCCCAATAGTCCGTGCTTGGCTGTGACGTATGCCGATTTCAGCGGCGAGGCCTCTTTCGAGTGAACTGATCCCATATAGATGATGCTGCCGGACTTCTGCTTGTACATGTGCGGCAGGACCGCCTTGGTCGTCAGAAATGCGCCGTCGAGATGGATGGCCAGAAGCTTCTTCCAGTCCTGGAAGGGGAACTCCTCGATCGGATGCACGATCTGAATTCCAGCGTTCGAGACGAGCACGTCGATCTTGCCGAAGGTTTCGATGACGGACTGGACGCCGCTGTTCACTTGCGCCTCGCTGGTGACGTCCATCTTCAAACCGGTCGCGCGGTCCTTTCCGGCCAGTGAGGCGGCCGCCTCGGATGCGGACTTTTCATCGAGATCGGCGATAGCGACCTTGCCTCCGGCTTCGATATATCGCTTGGCAATGCCGAACCCGATTCCTCTGGCTGCTCCCGTAATCAGAGCAACCTTGCCGTTCAGTGTCATGATCGTGCTCCTTGCTGGCTCTGTTTTCGATCTCTGTTTTTGATAGTCAGTCTTCGGATTTTACTTTGTCACGGAGAATATCGAACACCTGAACCCCATCAAGGCTGTTGGGAGCCCCGAGCCATTGGGGCGATTGGAGTGTCTGGTGCGCATCGTTCAACCCGGCGGCCCAGTGCTCAAGCATCGACGCGCGCGAGAACTCGAAATCGATGGCCTGACCCTCGTAGCTCCTTCGACGATAGATCAAATGGACGATGGCCACCTCGTGATCGTTGCCCATATCGCGCAGCCGCCGGATCTCCTCTTCCTGCCTGGCCTCGGAGGGCAGTCTCTCGAACAGCTTGACGATTGCCTGCCTCAAGCGGTGCTTCTCGCGGAACTGATCCGTATTCAAACGTGTCCGGCTCGAGAACGAGATATGCTTTCGGCGTTCCTCGGCCTCGAGGACATCTCCCGGCAGATCACCTCTCGCGCTGAACAGGTCGACCTGGAAGACGAGCGTGTTCTCTTCGACGTGTCCGTCCAGAACCTGAACCAGCGGCGTGTTGGAGACGAGGCCGCCGTCCCAGTAGTGCTCCCCGTCGATCTCAACCGGCGGGAATCCTGGCGGCAGAGCCCCGCTTGCCATCACGTGCTCGACGCGAATGCGGGTGCTCTGCGTATCGAAGTAGATGAAATTTCCGGTACGTATATTTACTGCACCGAGCGACAGCCGAAGTTGTCCCGAATTCAGGAGATCGAAATCGATAAGCTCCTCGAGCGTCGCTTTCAGCGGGGACGTATCATATACGCTGATGGCACCGTCGGAGCCATGAGCACGGAGGATCGCGGGCGGAAATCGAGGCGTGAAGAAATCCGGCTGTCCGCCGAGAAGCGAGGCAACCGCGCTCACGGCATTGAAATACCGCCGCGAAGCGTCCCCGTATTCCGGGGCTGGAAGCACAAAGCCGCCAGTGACGCGATGCCAGAAGGAGCGCAGAGCGCTCACGCGCTTATCGGGAGGATTGCCTGCGATGATCGCGGCATTGATCGAACCGATCGAGATTCCGCATAGCCAATCGGGTTCGCATCCGGCCTCGGAGAGGGCCTGATAAACGCCGCCCTGATAGGCGCCCAATGCACCGCCGCCCTGAAGGACAAGCGCGACGTTGGTGTACTGGCCTCGAAATGAGCGGTGGTGACTCACTGCCTGTTGAACAAGCGACATGCGGCAATCCTCGGCGCCAACTCCCTGGATATGGGTGAGCGAGTCTGCTGACGCCAACTCGCATCCCGTTACAATTTGTCAATGTTCCTATCGCCGGTTCGCGCGTCGGCGCCCATGAGGCAGAAGTATCGCCTGCATCGGCTGGTGCTCTCTCATATGCCAGTCGGGTCCGCCTTCCCGGCTGCGGCCGAGGCCTGGTTGAGCGGCAGGCTCAGCCTGCGCCACTGCGCCCGGTCTCGAACAGGAACCAGACCCGGCCTTCAGCCTCGTCGATCCAGTTCTCGAGCAGGCTTGCCGTCGCCACATCTCCGTGTTCATCGCAGAGATCGTGCACCAGCCGCATGCTCGATATGAGCTGGACATTGTCCTCGCGCAGCTCCGCCAGCATGTCCTGTGCCGTGACGAATTCGGCATCATTGTCGAGAATGCGCTGCAATTTCTTCACGTGGCCAATCGAACGCAATGTCGTACCGCCCAGCTTGCGCACGCGCTCGGCAACCGCGTCGGTCATGGCGAAGATTTGCGATGACTGATCGTCAAGAAGCAAATGGTAATCACGAAAATGCGGTCCGGAGATATGCCAATGAAAGTTCTTCGTCTTCATGTAGAGCGCAAAAACATCGGCCAAAAGAGTCGTCAATGCAGCGGAGATATCCTTGGCCGCGTTTTCGCCCAACCGGTTCGGTGTGGCCAGCGGCGCCATTCTCAGGGTTTTTGCTTTCGTGCTCATCTGTTAATCCTCTGATCTCTCCGGTTGCTGTCGGCAATTTCAATAGGTCGTCCCCAAATGTGACCGTATGTGCGCGAGGTGCAATACATACTCACGTATCGCCCTTTGGCCCATGATTGGCGAAACCCGGAAGTCCCATTGCTTCGTCACAGCGGCCAACCGACCGCCGGTGGGAACACTGCGGGCGGCACACGGCGATGCTCAATTCTGGACGGCGGGCCAGCGAGGAAATCAAATTGTCGTGGCAGTCCGAAGCGGGCAGGCTCGCGTATTTATGGGATCGGGCTCAGCCCTGGGCAATCACACGGTGAGGCCGAGCTCCTGCTCGCGGCGCTTCAGATCTCGTTGAATGTCGATGATGTAGTCGCGACGGATCGGGCTGGCGTCACGCTTGCGGGACAACTGCATCTGGAAGACTTCCTGCGCGCCGGTGCGGAACATCATCTCGGCACTGATCAGATAAAACTCCCACATGCGGCAAAAACGTTCATCGTACATCTCCGAGATCCGCTTTCGGTTGATCTCGAAGCGCTCGTGCCAATGGCGTAGCGTCATCGCATAATGCAGCCGAAGGAACTCGCAGTCGGTGACCCAAAGCCGGTTGCGCTCGACCGCCGGAAAGACTTCCGACAGCGATGGCGAATAAGCGCCCGGAAAGATGTACTTCCTGAGCCAGGGGCTTGCCGTGCTCGGAGGGCTCATATGGCCGATGGAGTGAAGGACGATCACACCGTCATCCGGTATCAGCCGGTTCGCTTTTGCGAAGAACTCATCGTAGCGCTGAACGCCGACGTGCTCGAACATGCCGACCGAAACGATACGGTCGAACTTCTGATCCAGGTTGCGATAGTCCTGCAATTGGAAGCGAACGCGGCCGGTGAGGCCAGCGGCTTCGGCGCGCTCAACAGCCACCGCGTGCTGCTCCTTCGAGAGCGTGACGCCAAGCACCTCGACGTTCTCGATCTGCGCGAGGTAAATGGCGAGACCGCCCCAGCCGCAGCCTATATCCAGGATCTTCTGGCCGGGCCTCAGCCCCAGCTTGGCGGCGATCAGGCGACATTTGGCGCGCTGTGCCGCTTCGAGGGTGTCGTCATCCTGTTCGAAGTATGCGCAGGAGTAAAACAGACCGGCGTCCAGGAACAGGCGATAGAGCGCGTTGCCGATGTCGTAGTGGTGCGCGATGTTCTGCTGCGCCTTGCCGATCGGATTGGACTGCTGGAAACGCTTGAGTTTCCGCGAGATGTTGCCTACGGCGCGATGAAACGGGGTCGGGGCGCCTCCAGGCCGGTTCTGGTTGTGCGAAACGAGCGCCAGGAACTCTCGCAGGGAGGAGCCGGGGAACGAGAGCCGGCCGTCCATGTAGGCTTCACCGGCAGCGAGCTCGGGACTGAAGAACAGGGCGCGGTAGAGCCGGGGATCATCCAGTTTCATTGTCGCGGCCGGCCCAGGTGCGGCGCCGAACGTGTGCTTTCGGCCTTCCGCGTCGATCACGGTCAGCGTGCCAATCCGAATCAGCCGGGACAAGAGCTTGGATAATGGAAACATGGCCCCACGTGCAGAGAGTCGATAGCTGCGGACGGGCACTGCGAATCGTCGGCGCCCCCTCACGCGGATGCTACTCCAGCGCCCCCGGTAAGATCGAGCCTATAAATTCCTACGGCAACGCCTGGCAGGGCCGGGGGCGATTACTACGGCAGGATGTAGTTGAGAATTGCATACTGGCGCAGGATCACCCGTCGAATGACATGGGTTGCCTTCACGTGCTCGGTGAAGATGGCGGCCGCCCCGACCGCCCCTGCAGGCAACCGTCGGGCCACTGCATCGTCGTCCAGCTTCACGCGTACAACGAAAGGCGTGGATTGAACCTGCCTCGGCTCGACCGCACTGCCGGAGGTCTGGACCTGACCGCCGGCCACCGCCTGGAGGACGCTGACGACGCGCCCCGTGTAGATGTGGCCGGGCAGGAACTTGAAGGTGGCTTCGACAAGCTGGCCCGGCTGCACATAGCGTGCGTCGTTCTGCGCGATCTCGATGCCGATGATCGTCTCGGATGTATCTATGAAGGCCATGACCGCAGCGACCGGGAGGCTGGTTACGCGTGCGCCCTTTCGCAGCGCCAGGTTCGTCACGTAGCCGTCGGCCGGAGCCCGAACCACGGTTTTGTCCAGATTCCATCTGGCGTTTTCGGCCTGAGCCCGGAGCTGGTCGACCTGGGCCTGATGCTGATCGACATCGAAGCCCCGGCCTGCATCCCGATGCACGAGCTCTTTCATCTGCTTCAGGCGCAGTTCCTGAAACGTGAGTTGCGCCTGGAGCGCCTTCAACTGGGCCGAGTACGGCGCGGGATCGATTCGAAAGAGCGTGTCGCCCGCCTTGATCGGCGTGTTGGGTTGGGCCGTGACGTCGATCACTTCCCCGGCGACATTCGGCACGATGGCGACAGAATTGCGGATGACGAGCGTGGGACCCTGCGGGGCGCCCCAATTCATCGGAATGAACAGTCCGACCAGCAATAGCACCAGAACGAAAAGCGGCGAGAGCTTCCAAAAAAGATTGAATGGTACGACCTTGAGCCAGACGAGCAGAAACAGGATGACGAGGTAGGCGTTCAATAAAACGACGATCATCGCGCGACCTCACGTATGCCGCGCGCCGGCACATCGACAAATGCCCAGATCATCACGACGGGCCAGAGGACGAAGCCGCAGATCAGCGTTATCCAGCCGGCCACTTCGACGGCCTGGGCCCAGGGATGGTTACGCTTCCAGGCGACATGGCCGGGCGCCATGCCAAGTGCGACGAATATCGCAACTGCAGTGGCGGCGAGCACGATCAGCACAAACCAGGCGAAAAAATCCAGAAAGGTCATTTCGCCTTCTCCAGGTTCAATATTGGAATGCTGATCCGTGCATTGCCTGAGCCATGAAATTGCCTTGCGCGCCGCGCCGGTGCCTGCACGTGTACAATTCCATCAGGCCCTTTCCATCAAGCCTTGTGCGGAGGAGCGTGAATATGTTTCCGCAGTCGCAGCGACAGCGGGATCAGCATGATGCCGTAGACGAATGCAAATGCCCCGATTGCCAGCGAAAGGCCGAGCGCGCCTGCACCGGGATACATCAGAACCAGTATGCCGAACACGACGCTGAGCACGCCGCTGCCGATCAGCCACCATTCGTCCGGGATTTCATTTCGCAGGCGAATGGCGCCGATGATCTGCATGACACCGCCGGCAATTGCCCAGCCGGCAATAAAGAACAGCAGGACCAGTCCGGTAAGTCCCGGCCACAGGAACGTGAGCGCGCCGGCAGCAATGCCAAGCAGGCCTACAATCCCCAGCCACCAGCGGGGAGCGGGATTGTCACCGCGGATCGCGGCGATGATTGCAAGGACGCCATCCACAAATGCGAAAGCGCCAAAGAACAGTATCAGCGTGACGAGAGGTAGCCCGGGCCACAGCAGCGTGAGAACTCCGAAAACAATGGCGCAAATGCCACGGAGCAGGATCAGCCACCAATTTTCTGCGAGAGCGTGGAGGGCCGGAAACGGCGGCCGCAGCGCGGGCATCTCAACCTGTGTCATATCTGAACCTCGAAATTTCAGTATCGATAGGGATCACGCTGCCACCGATCGTCTTGCTCGCGGCAATTGGACCGTGCATCAGGCATAAAAATATTCTGGAGACCTTGGTTCCATTGTGCGCCGGTTCAATCCGGATAAATCCTGGAACAAGAGATCTGCACCGGGGACTCAGACAAATTATCTAAAGGTGTTACTCACGTCGCTTGGGTTGCGGGGGCCACTTTTCTGCCTGCACCCCGCTGTCCTGGCCGCTTCCTTGTGTCGGCTTCCGCTATCGTTCCAGACCCGGCGGATGCACATTTTGCAGCATCGGAGGGAAACCTCAGCGGACACGTTCGCGTTATGCAAGTAAGCTGACTGGAGGCTCCATGGCCGACGTGCCGCAAATCGATATCGTGAGGACGAAGGAGAACGGAGGCTTCGCCTTCCTCGTGCAGGTCAGGGACATCGACGGGGAAAGCCGCCATGATGTCGCGCTTGCACGCAGCACTTATGTGCGCCTGAGCGAGGAACGGTACGCTCCGGAGACGTGTGTCGAAGCCGCCTTCCGATTTCTTCTGGACCGCGAGCCGAAAGGCTCGATCCTTCCGAGCTTCGACATCGAGCGCATATCGCACTATTTCCCGGACTTCGAACGGAAGCTCCCGGAATACTTTCCGCGGATCTGAATTGGCACCCGCAAAACCGCGCCCATCGCCATGGTGAGGCGGGGTTGTGGTCTGGGAGCGCTGTTGCTTGGCCGGCAGCGTGGCGGTTTCACAACAATCGGTGCCTGAGCGGGTTTCGTGGGCGTGACTCGCGTTGACATGTGCTCGACGCGGCCCATACCATGTTCGCGACGGTTCCCTTACGGGTGAAAATGGGAATGCGGCGAGGGGCGGCCCGCCTCAAATCCGCAGCTGCCCCCGCAACTGTGAGCGGTGAACTTCTCGTCATCAAGCCACTGGGAACTCGGGTTCTGGGAAGGCGACGAGAGGTGATGATCCGCAAGCCAGGAGACCTGCCGTCAGACGTGGTCACACGCGAGCATGCCGGTCGGGGTGAATTGGCAGTGGACTGACTGACGCAGAACCTGCGCTGGGAAGACCTCGTTCGCGGTGACGTGCCACTGACGTCGCGCCCGAGGTTCCGTTGTGCGTTCCCAATCCGTTGCCTGGGCCCTGGGCCCTTTCCTGATTGCATTGATTTCCGTGGCTACGCTCGCACCTCAGCCGGTGCGCGCTCAGCAGGCGACAGAGCTTCCCAGCGTCGTTGTCAAGGCGCGCAAGAAGCAGGTCAGCACAACCAATACGCGGATCGATGACGGCGGCGCCGCTGCAGCGAGCACAGCTGCAGCGAGCGCTGGAGACTCCGCTGTGCCGGCGACGACCGACGCCACTGTCATGGCGGCGGACGGTCTCGGCATCACCGGCGCTTCCACAACCGTCATCACACGCGAGCAGATCGAGCGGGCACCGCAGGCGTCGCTCGCCGACATCATCGGCCGCGAGGCCGGTGTACAAGCACGGAGCCTTTACGGCGGTGTCAATGGCGCCGGCACCACCGTCGACCTGCGCGGGTTCGGCGCAACCGCGACCTCCAATACGCTGATCCTGATCAATGGACGCCGGCTGAACGACTGGGACACCGCCGGGTTCGATCTCTCCACGATCGCCAAGGAGTCGGTCGAGCGCATCGAAATCACGCGCGGCAATTCCGGGGCGGTCCTCTACGGTGACGGCGCTGTCGGCGGCGTGATCAACATCGTCACCCGCAGCGGCGCAGCGCAGCCCAACCAGTTGCGCATCGGGGGCGGGCTGGGCTCGTTCGCAAGCCGGGAAGGCAATGTCTCCGCGAACGGCTCATCGGGCGCGTTCTCCTATTTCGTCAACGGCAATGCGTTCCAGTCAGACGGATACCGGGACAACAACGAGCTGCAGCAGAGATCCGCCGTCGGTGACTTCCGGTGGACGTTTGCCAGGGGCAGCGTTTACCTGAACCTCGCCGCCGATGACCAAAAGCTCGGTCTTCCCAGCGAGCGTATCGTGCGGCCGGCATCGGGCATCGACGAACTGCGCAACGACCGGCGCGGCACGAGCGCACCCTTCGACTATGCCGACAAGCAGGGGCTGCGCGGCACCCTGGGCTTCACCTACATGCTCAGCCGGAATATCGAGCTCATCGTCGATGGCGGTATCCGGAACAAGCAGCAGCAGGCCGGCTTCTTCAGGTTGTTTCAAGAAGCATATGTCGATACCGACCTCACCACCGCATCGCTGACGCCGCGTTTCAACATAACTCAGCCCCTGTTCGGCCTGCCGTCGCGCATTGTCGCCGGCTTCGACTTCTACGATACCGATTATGATTCGCATCGCAGCATGTTCAAAGGCCTGGCGCCGATCCATAAGTATGTCGGCGGACAGGAGACGCTTGCGGCTTACTGGCAGCAGACCGTGAGCATCCTGCCGACGACCGATCTCTCGGCCGGCGGCCGCATCCAACGCAACAAGACGACGGCACGCGACACCTACGATCCGCTCGCGCCGCAGGGATTTCCCGGTCTGGAGGGCTTGCCGCTCGACCAGAGCGAAACCAATCATGCCTGGCATCTGGGCCTCGAGCACAAGCTTCTGCCGGGCATGACGCTGATCGGGCGCATGGCGCAAAGCTTCCGCGTCGCCAATATCGACGAGCGCATCGGTTCCGCGCTTTTCGGCTCTCCTACCGATTTCGACTTGCGTACGCAGAAATCGCACGACTGGGAAGCCGGCGTGAGGCTGCACTACGGGCCGTTTCAGATCCAGTCGACCTACTACGATATGCGGCTCACGGACGAATTGCATTTCGATCCGGTGAACTTCATCAATCACAATCTCGATCCGACGCGCCGCCGTGGCGTCGAGACCATCGCCAGTTGGCAGATGATGAAAAACGTCCGGCTTTACGGCAATCTCACCTACACCGACGCCGTGTTCCGGGAAGGGCCGAACGCCGGCAATGAGGTTCCGCTCGTATCCCGGTGGACCGGAAATGTCGGGGTGTCGTGGAACATTATCGACAAGGCGCTGACGCTCGACACCATCGTGCGGTATATCGGCGAGCGCCGCA
>JBFWYV010000150.1:0-11450 GCA_050186055.1 Hyphomicrobiaceae bacterium
GAGCATGCGAAGTTCGGCCAGGCTGGGCCGCGTGTCGGTTCGTTCGATGCCGGCTGGGGCTCAGCCTATCTGGCGCGAATCGTCGGCGAGAAGCGCGCCCGTGAGATCTGGTTCTTCTGTCAGCAATACGACGCCAAGACGGCACTCGAATGGGGCCTGGTGAACCGCGTCGTGCCGAGCGACCGCCTCATGGAGGTGGCGCGCGCGCTAGGCAAACAAGCGGTGGCGCTCAGCCCCACCGCTCTGAAGTTCCTCAAGCATGCCTTCAACGCGGACTCGGCGCATATCTTCGGGCAGGTGAAGATGGCGGCCGACGGATTGGCGGCCTTCGTCAACAGCGAGGAGGCGATCGAAGGCAGAACCGCGTTCCTGGAGAAGCGGCAGCCCGATTTCTCCCGCTTTCGCTGACCGGGGCGACCGGAAGCCACCCCGTGCAGGAGCGTCGGCACCTCGGCCCGACCGCGCTGGTCACCGGAGCGGCCAGCGGGATCGGCTTCGCGACGGCGGCGCTGCTCGCCGGCCGGCGCGTTCGCGTCGCATTGAATGATGTCAACCGCGATGCGGCCCGAAAGGCAGCCGCATCGATCGGCCCGGACCATCTTGCCGTCCAAGCCGACGTCTCCTGCGAAGCTGAGGTGCAGCGCATGGTAGGCGAGGTGCTCGATGCATTCGGGAGCCTTGCCATCCTAATCAACAACGCCGGCATCGCCGGCGGCGGCCCGCCGACAGTGGAGCAGACCTTCTCCTCCTGGGAAAGGATTGTCGACGTCCACATGACGGGAACTTACTTGGTCTCGAAGGTAGTGGCGCCACATATGATGGATCTGGGAGGTGGGGCAATCGTGAATCTTAGCTCGGTCGCGGGGGTGGTTGGAATTCCGGCGCGAACCGCTTACAGCGCGGCCAAGGCCGGGATTGCAATGATGACCCGCGTGCTGGCTTGCGAATGGGCGGCCCACGGGATCCGGGTGAACGCCGTGGCCCCCGGATATGTCAGGACCCCCCTGGTGAACGGGCTGATCGACGGCGGGACGATTGACGCGGGCCGGATCGAGCGAAGGACGCCCATGGGACGCCTCGCAAGACCGGAGGAGATCGCGTCCGTCATCGCGTTCCTGGCCTCGGAGGAGGCCTCCTACATCACCGGGGCCGTGATCCCGGTGGACGGCGGTTATACCGCCTTTGGGGGACCTTTCGACGCGTCCGGGGAGTTTTCACCGTTCAACCTCGCACCTCCCGCGAGCAAAGGCGTCAACCTATGACCTTTGAGAGCTCCAAAATGGAACCGAATGTTACCAGCGTCGTCGAGGTTCCTGAACTAATCCAGAAGCGGCGAGGTCAGATCGTTGCGGCTGCAACCAAGCTGTTTTCGAGCCAGGGCTTCTACCGCACGACCATCAAGGATATAGCCCAGCTTGCCGGGATCAGCTCGGGCCTGGTCTACCAGTATGTGCGCGAGAAGGAGGACGTTCTGCTTCTAGTGCTTCTGGAAGTGGTCGACTCCTATGCGCGGGAGATCCCGAAGGCGCTCGAAGGCGTCGAGGATCCGCTCGATCGGCTGGCGACGGCCGTGCGCGCGTATTGTCGGGTCGTCGACCGGCATCGGGCGGCGACCGTTCTGGCCTACCGGTCGACCAAATCGCTCTCGCCGAACCGGCGCGAGCTGATCCAGCAGCGAGAGGTCGAGACGAACCAGTTCATTGTGGCCGCCATAGTAGACTGCGTAAAGGCTGGAATCATTCGCAATGTCAACGCCGATGTACTGGCGTATCAAATCGTCCTCATCGCACACGGCTGGGCTCTGAAAAGCTGGTACTTCAAGGACAAGCTATCGCTCGATGAGTACACGCAGGAGAACCTCGACATCCTGCTGAATGGCATCCTGACGCCCGTCGGGAAGAAGCGCTACGCTCGCCTCGAGGCCCAGAGTGGGCCCCTAGGGGGGGCTAGCTAGTGGCTGTCAGGTGATGAGGGCGGCATGCCGGCAGGTCCGCATTGCGCTAGCCCGAAGCCGCCGGGAGAGGTCGCGGTCTCTTCCGCTCTGCACGACCGGATCGCTCACTTGCTGCGGCACGATATATTCTCGGCGGGCCTCGACATTCGGTTGGGCCAGCAGCAAGCCGGCGGCTGATGGCGTCCCACTGTCTGTCGAAAAAACCGCACAAAATTGCCGGAACGCGACGACCGCGCAGGCGCGCTAAAATCCCGTTTAAACTCGCGACGATTTGGGCGGGAGGAACACGATCAACCAAATCGTTATAGCCACCTTGTACGATAACGAGAGCTGCCCCGGAGGGCAACCCAAAGACCTGACGTATTGCTGTCCCCGAGTGCGACGATGGTCTTCGTTTGCGCCAGACTGGTCAACGGCAGCATGCAACAAGCAAAAGCGAAAAGCCTCACCGCGATGAGCGACTTGCAACCTTTGCTCGCGGCCTCCGCCCCGGTTTTTGATTTTTGCCCCGGCCCGGCAACAACCATCATCTTAACCTCCATCGCAATGGCGCCCTCCCGCGCCAGCAAGACGCGGGAGGGCTAGGCGGAAAAACCACGGGGGCGCCATGGTTTCCCCGCAAACTCATTCCAGCACCGCGGCCTCATCGGCCTTGGGCTGCGCGCGGCGCAACAAAAAGATCAATGGCACCGATGCCAGCGCAATGATCATCATCAACTTGAAGTCGTTGCTGTAAGCAATGATCGTGGCTTGCCGCGTCACCTCGGCATTGAGCGCTGCGCGACCGGTCATAGTCGCCATGTCCCAAATGTGGGAGACGGCAGGATCGCGTAATGCCATGTTAAAAGGTGTAACGTGCTCGACCAGCGCGGAATGCATGACTTGCGTGTTGCGGCTGAGCAGAAAGATGACGAGCGAGATGCCGATGCTTGAGCCGATATTGCGCAACAGGCTGAACAGTGCCGTGCCTTCGGTACGAAACTGTACGGGCAAGGTGGCAAACGTGATGGTCGACAACGGCACAAACATGAGGCCCAATCCAACGCCCTGCAGGACGCCTTGGACGACCAGCGTCTGCTGCGACACGTCGGGCGTGTATCCGGCCATTTCCCACAGCACGAAGGCAGTGAGCAGCAGTCCGGTCAGGACCAGCAGCCGGGCGTCGACCACGTTGATGAGCCGGCCTACCGCCATCATGGCCACCATTGTTCCGATGCCGCGCGGCGCCAGTACACTGCCAGCGGTCAGCACGGGATATCCCATCAGGTTCTGCAGGTAGGGCGTGAGCAGCGCCAAGGTGGCAAGCAGGATGATGCCGACCATAAAGATGAAGATCAGACCGAGCGAGAAATTGCGGTCCTTGAACATGTGCGGAACGATAAAGGGATGATCCGCCGTGAATGTATGCACAAGGAAGAGATAAAGCGCGAGCCCCGCCAGGACGAGTTCCAGCACGATCTCAGTGGAGGAGAACCAGTCAAGCTGCTCGCCGCGGTCGAGCATCATCTGCAACGAGCCGATGGCGACGCTGAGCGCGAGAAAACCGAACCAGTCGAAGCGGATGTTGCGAAGACGGGATTCCGACAGAAACGCCGAGAGGCCCAGGAACGTCAGGATCCCCACCGGCAGATTGATGTAGAAGACCCAGCGCCAATTGAAGGCTTCGGTGAGATAGCCACCGAGCGTCGGCCCAAGGATCGGGCCGACCATGACGCCGACGCCCCAGATCGCCATGGCTGAGCCGTGCTGCTCCTTCGGGTAGCTGTCGAGCAGGACGGACTGCGACATGGGCACGAGCGGGGCCCCGAATACGCCTTGCAGCAGCCGAAAGATAACCATCTGTTCGAGTGAGGCTGCCATGCCACAAAGCACGGACGCCACCGTGAACCCGATGACCGTCACCAGGAAAAGCTTCTTGCGCCCGAAGCGGGCGGCGAGAAATCCGGTCACCGGCGTCATGATCGCGGCCGCGACGATATAGGAGGTCAAGACCCAGTTGATCTGGTCGAGCGTCGCCGACAGCGACCCCTGCATGTAGGGAAGAGCGACATTGGCGATCGTCGTGTCCAGCGCCTGCATGATGGTCGCGAGCATCACGCAGATCGTCAGCAGGCCGCGGTGTTGAACCTGCGCCTGCGCGGCCATGGCTACAGGCCCGTCCAGCTTTTGATCGTGGTCCACAAGTCCCCGAGCGTGCGCTGGTGTCCGGTGTCGATCTCGATTTCCGCGCTCATACCGGCGCGCAAAGGCGGAGCATCGGGCGGAACCTCGAGCTCGAAGCGCACGGGAATGCGTTGCACGACCTTGACCCAATTGCCCGATGCGTTCTGGGCCGGAAGCACAGAAAATTCCGCGCCGGAGGCGGGGTTGATGCTGTCGATGCGCGCGCGCCAGATGCGATGCGGATAGGTGTCGATCGTGACCGTCGCCGGATTGCCCGGCCGAACAAAAGTAAGGTCGGTCTCTTTCGGGGACGCCTCAACCCACACCCGATCCGTGCCGACCAAGCTGAATGCAGGCTGCCCTGCCTGCAGATAGGCGCCAATCTGCAAGGCGCTGACGTTGGTGACGATCCCTGCAAAGGGAGCATGGACGACGGTGCGCGCCAAATCGCGCTTCGCCTTGTCGATCTGAGCTTGCGCCTGCTTGACCCTGGGGTGATCGTCGACATGACCTTCGGCGCTACCGCCGAGCTGTGCAAGGATCGCTTCCGCCTGCTGCTGTGCCGCCGCGAGCCGCTGTTTGGCGCCTTCAAAGTCGCGCTTGGCCTGATCGAGCGCAGCCTGCGAGGCGACATTGCGCTTGGCAAGATCGAGCTGCCGATTGTAGGTCGCGTCGAAGAACACGAGGTCGCTCTTCGCCTGCTCGATCTGCGCCAGATTCTGCCGATACGTGGCCTGGAGGTTGGCAATCTCGGTGCGAACCGTTCCGAGTTGCGCCTCGGCAGCAGCGAGCGCGATGCGGTAAGGCTCATCATCCATGCGGAAGAGAACCTGCCCCTTTTGCACCCGCTGGTTATTCTTGACAGGGATGTCGGCAATGATTCCCGACACGTCGGTCGTAATGTTGAGCTTGTCCATCTTGACGTAAGCATTGTCGGTCGAGACGTAGCGTCCGCCGGCGAGATAGAAATAAAGACCCCCAATCACGACAGCCGCGGGGCCGGCCACTAGCAGAACCCGTCTGAGCCTCCGTGGTCGCTTGGTTTCCTTTTTCGAGGCTTCGGAAGGTCTGGTCTCGAGGTCAACTGCGGTCTTGCGATCGACCGGCTCCGGAGGAGCTTCTCCGGCGGGTTGGTCGGCTTCCCTCAAGTCGTGCACGGCGGGACCAACCGGCTCTCGATCCTCGTCGGGCGGCGATACTTGCGGATAGCCGCGTGGCCTCGCCTGCGCCCTAGCCATGGCTCACCCGCCGAGTGACAGAGGGCCGCGCCAGCACCTCGACGAGGTTGTTTTTCATCTCGGTCAACACGCGGATAAGCCGGTCGCGATCGGCATCCGAAATGCCTTGCAGGGCCTCTTCTCTCGTAAGCGCGCCGATGCGTTTCATCTCCTCCAGGATCGGCGTGGCCTCGGGTGTCAGATGAAGCTGCCAGACCCGGCGGTCGCGTGGATGCAGTCGACGTTCCACGAGCCCTGAAGCTTGCAGCTTGTCGAGGATTCGTGTGAGGGTGATGGGCTCGATCTCGAGCAGTTCAGCCAGCCCTCCCTGCTGGATGCCCTCATTGCGGGCAAGGTACGCCAGCACCTGCCATTGGGAACGAGTTAGCCCCAACCCGCGCGCGTTCTGCTCAAAGCGCGTGCGCAGCAAGCGGGCGACATCGTTGAGCAAAAAACCAATCGTTTTCTCGAGCTGTTCCAAGGCGGTGAAGCTCATTGACCGGAGATCGTAAGCATGCTTATAAGAAGTTCACTTATAGGACGCAATATGCTCACCGGTCCGGTTCTTCGGGATGGCCAGGCGCCTTGTTCTGATTGTTGTGACGGGCGCCGTCCTCGCCACGGCTGGCTACTGGTATTGGGCTCGCACTCCGCCGGCGATGGCGACCGTTCGACCAGCTCCGCCGCCGCCTGAAGTCACCGGAACGACGGCAACGCCCCGTTCTGTTCCGCTTCCCCTGCTGTATGCAGGCCGGGTTGCCGGTTTTCGGGATGTCGAGGTTAGGGCGCAGGTCGGCGGGATTTTGATAAAACGCGCCTACGAGGAGGGTGCGCGCGTAACTCTCGTGCTTGTGAACCGTGCATCTCTGGACCGGCACGCCGTCCCAGACGACGGCGATGGCCTTCTCCAACCCCGGCGCCCCGTCGACGATGAGGAACTCGGGCCGCCGCAGCCCGCGCCGGATGAGATCGTCGAGCACCGTGCGCCAGGCCTCGGCGCTCTCGCCGCCCATGCTCTTGATCGCCAGCAGCACCTTCTGGCCGTCCGCGCGCACGCCGATAACGACGAGCAGCGAGATCGAGGTGGCTTTGCGGTCGAGCCGCACGCGAACGACAGTGGCGTCGAGAATAAGCCGGACAATCGGCTCCTCGGCCAGCGAGCGGACGTTCCAGGCGTCCCAGTCGCTCTTTACCTTGCGCCACGTCCGGCTCACCGTGTCCTTGCCGACCGCCCCGCCGAACAAGGCCGCAAGCGCACGGCGCACCCGGCGCGTATTGGTGCCGGCGAGATACGTGCTCGCGATCAGTGCGTCAGCAGCAAGTGTACGGCGCTGATACGCCCGCAGTGCCTGGCTCTTCCATTCCGTCGTCTTGCCCTCAGGAGTGTTCAGCCGGGCGCGCGGCACCGCGATCTCGATCGGTCCGAGCGTTCCTATCAGCGACCGCGTCCGGCGGCCGTGTCGGTGGCCCGCGACGCCCGCTCTTTCTTCACTGCCGGCCATCTAGCTTCGCCCGTAACGCGGGCGTGCCAGTGCAGCATCAAGTTCGCCGCGGATCAGCTCTTCGATAAACTCGCGTGCCCGAGACCGCACTTCGGTCTCGATCGGATCAAACCAGTTGGCGAAAAGGTCAACAGCTATCTCGGCCAAAGGCTGCGAGGAATCAGGCCCCGTGGTAATGCTCGTTATGGCGTGGTCTCCAGTCCGACGCTTCAACGTCGGATGATTCGAGGTTGAACACCCCGGAGACTACGCCACCCTCATTTCCAACCAATTCCGCGACGGCGCCCACCGTGACTCGAACCGCACACTGTATTGATTATGTGGCGGCTTTCGAATGAGGGGTCCATGTATCGCGCATTGTTCGTCGCGATGGTCCTTCTTGCGATTGCGGGTTTGCTCATTTTCTGGCTGTTCGCACAAAAGGTGCGTATGGGGACAGCGGAATACGTCCCACCGGTATTTGTCGTGCAGGAGGCGACTCTTCGACTTGCGAAGGACGACGAGGACCTACACGGCATGCGGGCCTGCCTCGCGAACCAAGGCGCTTCGGCCGACCGCCCAGCAGCTCAACGGCCAGCGATGGGCGTTCCTCTATTTTGTCAGGGCCACCAATTTTGTTCCGGCAAGAGCTTGACCTGAATCAAGATAGCTGAAGCGGCCGTTGGTAGTCTTAAAAAATGTAGAAGATCGCCAACGTTGCAGTCGTCAGAGAGAAAACTGTGAGCGAGGGTATGTGAACGTTCGCGATGTCATGACCGCCCGGATCATCGGGATCAATCCTGCGGCGACCATCGCCGAGGCGGGAGCCTTGATGCTGCAAAATGGCGTCAGCGCACTGCTGGTTATCGATCGCTCAGGAGAGCTGGTCGGAATCTTGTCGGAAGGCGACCTGCTGGAGCGGTGTGAGTTGGGCACCGAACGCAAGAAGCATTTGTGGCTCGAAATGCTCTTTCGGCCCGGCCGGCTCACGGGAGAGTATTTGCGATCGCATAGTTGCAGAGTCGAAGATGTGATGACCCGCGACGTCATAACGGCGACCGAGGACATGCCGATCGAGGATGTGGTGAAGCTAATGATGGAGAATCGCATCAAGCGGCTGCCGGTGATGCGCGGCCGCCGCCCGATCGGTGTGCTGAGCCGTGCCGACCTTGTGCGCGTCCTTGTAAAATGCGCTGGGGAGAGCCGTTTTGTCAGCCGAACAGACGAAGAGATCCGATCCAACATTCTCACCGAGCTCCGGGCACAAAGCTGGGCGCCAGCAGCGCTCGTTACAGTCGATGTCAAGAATGGCATCGTCGATCTTTGGGGCTCGATCACCGATGAACGCCAGCGCGAACCGGTCCGCGTCCTGGTGGAGAATGTTCCCGGGGTGAAGGCGGTGCATGATCACCTGGTTTGGATCGAACCGATCTCAGGGACCGTCGGCAATCCTCCGGCGGACCGAGCCGACAGCGCGGAGCCGTGACAATGACCGCGCGATCGAGCAACAAAAGAGTCTCCGACCGAGACCTTGGGAAGAGCTTATCCTGCAAGAACCTGCTGGTCCTGGTGGATTGCAGCTCGTCGGGGACACATCGGACGCTTCGCGCGGCGGAGCTCGCCGCGCGGTTCGGCGCGACCTTGGTTGGGCTCTACATCATTGCGCCGATCGTTGGACCCCGCTACGCGGGAGGACTCACACTCGAACGCGTCATGCGCGAGGAAGCCGAGCAAGCGCAGGCTGATGCCCTGAAAGCGCGGCATCTGTTCGAAGATATCAGCCAGCGCTACGGCATTCACACTGAATGGCGAGTCGCGACCGGGGTCCCAAGCGAGCAGGCGACGTTGCACGCGCGCTATTCCGACCTGGCAATCATCGGTCCACCTGACCAACATGTGCTGCCATCATCCTTTACGCTGCAACCGGACGAGGTCGTATTCGCATCGGGGCGGCCTGTAATCCTGGTACCGCGGGACTCGCAAGCCGACACGATCGGGCAGCGAATTCTCGTTGCTTGGAAACCGAGCCGGGAAGCAGCGCGGGCGGTCAATGATGCGCTGCCGCTGCTGGCGACGGCCGAGAGCGTCGACATCATGGTGGTCAATCCCACTTCCGACCGCCACGGCGTGCGAGACCATGGCGAAGAGCTAGGCGCCGATATTGCGATGCATCTGGCGCGCCACGGCATTTCCGCCGAGGTGCATCGGGAACAAGCGCTCCACGAGAGCGTGGGACAGCGGCTTCTCGCGCGCGCCACCGAGCGTGGGGCCGATCTCATGGTTCTCGGCGCCTATGGCCATTCGCGGCTGCGTGAGCTGGTGCTTGGTGGCGTCACACAATACGTGCTCGACCATGCCACAATTCCCGTCTTGATGTCGCGCTGAACGGGGTTGGGAGAGGCGGTCATTTGCGGAGGCAACGGAGCGGGAAGCTATCGCTGTGTCTTTCCGCAGAATTGAACAACTGAGCCAGAGTGAGCGAACAAATGTCCTTGAAAATCCGATGAACAAACTATCTTACAAGACTTGGCTGCTGCGGATTGCGCTTGTTGCGGGCCTCGCCGGTATCGCCTTCTTTGCCTGGCGCGCTCTGCAGCCACAGAGACTGCCAGATGGGTTCGCCGCCGGCAACGGCCGCATCGAGGCGGTGGAGATCGACATTGCCGCGAAGTTGGCCGGTCGGGTCAAAGAGATTCTGGTCGACGAAGGCGATTTCGTCACGGCTGGTCAACTGTTGGCCAGGATGGATACCGCGGTATTGGAAGCCCAGTTGCGAGAGGCAGAGGCGCAGTTGCAACGCGCGCGAATTAGTATCGAAAGCGCACAAAATCTGGTTAAGCAACGCGAGGCCGAAAGAGAGGCGGCTCAGGCGGTTATCGCGCAACGGCAAGCCGAATTGGACGCCGCGCAGAAGCGACTGGCACGGACCGAGGAACTTGCCGCCAAGGGCGCGGCGCCAATTCAGAGGCTGGACGACGACCGCGCCCAGTTCCAGGCAGCCAAGGCCGCGCTGAGTGCGGCGCAAGCGCAGATGGCGGCGGCGGACGCGGCCATCGGCTTTGCCAAATCCCAGGTGATCGCGGCCAGATCCGAAGCGGACGCTGTCAGCGCCACAATCCAGCGTATCCAGGCCGACATTGACGACAGCGCGCTGCGCTTGCCGCGCGACGGACGCGTCCAATTCCGTGTGGCCCAGCCCGGCGAAGTGCTTTCAGCCGGCGGCAAGGTCTTGAACATGGTCGACCTCGGCGACGTCTATATGACGTTCTTCTTGCCGACGAGCGCCGCTGGCCGCGTGCGGCTCGGGACCGAGGTGCGGCTTATCCTCGACGCCGCGCCCCAATATGTCATTCCGGCGAGCGTCTCTTACGTTGCCGACGTTGCACAGTTCACGCCGAAGACCGTGGAGACGGCAGAGGAACGGCAGAAGCTGATGTTCCGGATCAAGGCGAAGATCTCTCCCGAACTCCTCCGCAAGCACATCACCCACGTCAAGACCGGCCTGCCGGGCATGGCCTATGTTCGTCTCGACGCCAAGGCTGAGTGGCCCGCCCAACTTCGGACCAAGCTTCCGCAATGACTGACCCCAGCCCCGCAGACATAAGAGCCCAAATAGCGCCGGTTGCGCAACTTCGGGATGTCAGGCTGCGCTACGGCAAAACGCACGCTCTGGACGGGATCAGCCTCGACGTGCCCGCAGGCTGTTTGGCCGGCCTGATCGGCCCGGACGGTGTAGGCAAGTCGAGCCTGCTTTCGCTGATCGCCGGCGCGCGCGCCGCCCAAATGGGGCAAATCGACGTGCTCGGCGGCGATATGACTAAGGCGCGCCACCGCCGAGCGGCGTGTCCGCGTATCGCTTACATGCCGCAGGGGCTTGGGAAGAATCTTTATCCCACCTTGTCGGTCTATGAGAATATTGATTTCTTCGGTCGTTTGTTTGGCCACGACGGTGGCGAAAGGATGCGACGCATCGAAGTGCTCACCAAGAGCACGGGGCTTGCGCCCTTTACCGACAGGCCAGTCGGCAAGCTGTCGGGCGGCATGAAGCAAAAGCTCGGCCTGTGCTGCGCACTGATCCACGATCCCGATCTGCTCATCCTGGACGAGCCCACCACCGGGGTCGATCCACTCTCGCGCCGGCAGTTCTGGGAGCTGATCGCAAGCATCCGCGCCGGTCGACCCGGCATGAGCGTGCTGGTGGCAACAGCCTATATGCAAGAGGCGGCGCGCTTCGACTGGCTGGCGGCGATGGATGCCGGCCGAGTGCTCGCGTCCGGAAGTCCGCAAGGGCTCCTTGATCAGGCCGGTGTTTCCACTCTGGAAGAAGCCTTTATCGCGCTATTGCCGGAAGAAAAGCGCCGGCAGCATCGGGCGGTGACCATCCCCCCGCGGCCAACGGAAGACGACCACGTGGTCGCCATCGAAGCCAAAGACCTGACGAAGCGCTTTGATGACTTCACAGCAGTCGATCATGTGAACTTTCGCATCGGGCGCGGCGAGATATTCGGATTTGTCGGGTCGAACGGCTGCGGCAAGACAACGACAATGAATATGCTGACCGGCCTCTTGCCTCCCAGCGAAGGGCAATCCTGGCTCTTCGGGCAGCCAGTCGACCCGCAGTATCTCGCGACCCGC
>JBFWYV010000151.1:0-11418 GCA_050186055.1 Hyphomicrobiaceae bacterium
CCGGGCCGTGTCGATGGACTTCTGCAGGGTCGCGATGCGTCCCACGTTCGAGACGCGCTCCAGCTCGTTACGGGCATCTGCAAGCTGGGCTTCGTCCTGGGCCTTTTTGGCGTTGGCTTGTGCGAGCTCGGCCTCGTAGATCGAGGGATCGATGCGCGCCAGCACGTCACCCTTCCTGACGTTCTGGCCTTCCACGAACTGGACGCTGATCAGGCGGCCGTCAACCAGCGGTTGCACGGTCACGGTATTGAGCGCACGGACCGTTCCAAGCCCTTCCAGGTAGATCGGCACGTCCCCCTGCTTGGCCGGTGTCGCAATCACGGGAACCGGTCCGCGCAATGCCCCTTTGAACGCACGGCGGCCGCCTTGATGATCGGATCCCTGCGGTGCCATCACGACGTACGCTATCGCGGCCGCGAGACCGCCCACCAGCGCAACGGCGACCAGGCGTTTTCCGATCTTGGACACGGTCCACCTCTCAAGCGGCCAGGGGTATTCCACTTTGCCACACTCATCTGGCGCCCGCTGTCCTGAAGCGCCCATGAACGGCCGCATTTCGGGATCGGAGCGTCGCTGGGGGCGTACGTGAACCTGAAACGCCGGAGAAGGTCGAAAACCGTCGCGGCCCGAGGCATCGGATGCAGAAAAATTCGTCCGGGCCCCGGGTTGCGGCTTCGCCCCTTATCCCGCCAGCCCCATGCTTGGGGTCAAAGCCTGTGCTTGAGGTCAAACTATGTCCGGGCGGCGGCGCTCAATAGATGACGACGCTTCTGATCGACTCGCCCCTATGCATCAGGTCGAAGCCTTCATTGATCTTTTCGAGCGGCATTGTGTGCGTGATCAGGTCGTCGATATTGATGCGCTTGTCCATGTACCAGTCGACAATCGTGGGAACGTCGGTGCGTCCGCGCGCGCCGCCGAAAGCCGAGCCTTTCCACACCCGGCCGGTCACGAGCTGGAACGGCCTCGTCTTGATCTCCTGGCCGGCGCCTGCAACGCCGATGATGACGGAGACGCCCCAGCCGCGATGGCAGCATTCGAGCGCCTGCCGCATAAGGTCGACGTTGCCGACACACTCGAAGCTGTAGTCGGCGCCACCTCCCGTCAGCTCCACCAGATGGCCGACGAGATCGCCCTTCACGGTGTTCGGATTGACGAAGTGCGTCATGCCGAACTGCCGGGCGAGCGCTTCCCGGCTGGGATTGATGTCGACGCCCACGATCATGTTGGCGCCCACCATGCGGGCGCCCTGGATCACGTTGAGCCCAATGCCCCCGAGGCCGAAGACGACGACGTTGGCGCCCGGCTCGACCTTGGCGGTGTTGATGACGGCGCCGACTCCGGTCGTCACGCCGCAGCCGATGTAGCAGACCTTGTCGAACGGCGCGTCCGCACGGATCTTAGCCAGCGCGATCTCAGGCAGCACCGTGTAGTTGGAAAACGTGGAGCACCCCATGTAGTGGAACACCGGCTTGCCGTTGAGCGAGAAGCGGCTGGTGCCGTCCGGCATCACGCCTTTGCCCTGGGTCGCGCGGATCGACGTGCACAGGTTGGTCTTTCGCGACAGGCACGATTTGCATTGCCGGCATTCGGGCGTGTAGAGCGGAATGACGTGATCGCCCTTCTTCAAGGTCGTCACCCCGGGCCCGACCTCGACCACCACGCCCGCACCCTCGTGGCCCAGGATCGCCGGGAACAGTCCCTCCGGATCGGCACCCGAACGCGTGAACTCGTCGGTATGGCAGATCCCGGTCGCCTTCAGCTCGACCAGAACCTCGCCGGCCTTCGGGCCGTCCAGATCCACCATCTCGATTTCCAGCGGCTTGCCGGCCTCGAAGGCGATCGCGGCTTTGACTTTCATGATCTTTGGTTCTTTTCGCTACCGTTATTCATGGGCGAAGGCGGCGCGGATCTCGGCCCATCGCCGCTCCCGCAGGCGGATCGTACGTGATCGTCAGGCGCTCTTGCGCTGTTGGGTCGCCGTGAGACGTGCAAGGACCTCGTCGGTGCTCATGACGTCACCGAAGAACATGAAGAAGGTATCGAGCGTCTTGGCGTGCTCCTCGTCGGTCCATGTCGCATTGCCGTCCGACACCATGACGACGCGGTAGTTGCTCAGCATGGCATCGCGCGCCGTCGACTCGCAGCAGACGTTGGTGGCGGTGCCGACGATCAGGATGGTGTCGACCCCACGCGCCTTGAGCGCAGCATCCAACTCGGACGGCGCCGGCAGGAATGCGCTGTAGGTCAGCTTTTTCACGCGGATGTCGCCGGGCTTGACGTCGAGCGCCGGATACAGCTTGAAGCCCTCCGATCCCTCGTCGAGCTGCTCCATCCGCTTCTCATGCCGTGCCGGAATCAGCATGCGGTTCTGGAAGTTGCTCCAGCGCTCGCAGGCTCCTGCCGACGAGGTCTGGATCCATACCACGGTGCCGCCTGCGCTGCGCATGGCACTGGCGATCCGGTTGATGTTGGGCACGACGCCGCGCGAGGGCGGGACCTCGGCCGGAAAGCCCTCGGCGCAGAAGTAGTTCTGCATGTCGACCACGACGAGTGCCGTCCGGCCGGCCTCGATGGTGTCGTGACTGAACAGCTTGCCCTGGCGCGCGATCACGCGTTCGCGGACGTCCGGCTTGATCTCGTATCGATGCATGAGCGTCTCCTTTGCGGAAACTCGAAAGCTAAACAGGTTCTCGCGGAGGTGCAAATGGGGCCTTCAGCCGCCGAATTGGGCTTCGGCAACGACGGCGGTCTCGCCGCGGGAATTCAATGCCCAGAACCGTGCCATGCCGGCATCCGGCTGCCCTAGGATCCGGATGTCGCCATCGTCGTAGAGGCGCTTTGCCGAGCTGAACCAGAAGCTGGCAACAGGGCGCTCAGGCCTCTCGCGCCGGCACGGCTCCAGCATATGGCAGGAGGCCAGGGTGACCGGGACCACGAGGCCCGGATGTCCCTCCTTCTTCACCGTGTAGTCGCGGTCATAGTGGACGCGGTGGCTGTTGAACGAGGAGGCGGACATGCGGAACAGCATGACCGGCGTCGGCGTCAGCGTGTGCTGCCAGGCGGGAGAGGCGGGCGCGGGCGGGACGCTGCGGGCCGCGGTCTGGCTGCCGGGCGTGAAGAACTCGTAGTCCCGCTCCTCGACGACGGCGCGACCGCCGGCATTGGAGATGGTCGCCCTGACGGTAACGAGGACCGTCGCCTGTGCGCCTTCGCCGGTGGTGCGGGCATCGGCGATCTCGCTCACCTTGGAGACGGTATCGCCGATGCGAAGCGGCGCGAAATACCGGGTGGACACGCGCGCCAGACGCCGGCTTGGCAGAGCCACTTTCGGCATAATACTGCCGCCGGCGGGCTGGCCGTCCTCGCGCAGCTCGGCAAGGGGCGTCAGCGGAGGAAAGAATACGTCCTGCCAGCCCGGAGGGATCGCATCTCCCGTCGAAGGCGCAGGGTGCGCAACTCCGAGTGCGGACGCCAGCCGGCCGATCTGGGACGCCGTCACGACGTCGTGGCTGGTCTGGCTCCTGCCGATGGATGCGCGCAATTCGTCGTCGGCGGCTGTCATCGTTTGCCTCCCACTGTGTGTGCCTATTCCGCAGGACGCGGCCGTCGCTGCGCCTGCCGCTCCGGCGTTCCCGCTTCGAAGCTGTCACAATGGATACGGGGGCGCTAGAGATTATCAGCCTGCCATCCGCCCGCTTGCCTCAGAGGGAGCAGACACATGACGTTCCGCCAGCTCGGCGTTGCCGCGCATTCCATCGTCAGCAATCCGCCGCTGCGCCAGCGCGTGCTCGAAAAGTATCCCGACGCAAAACTGTGGCATGGCCCACGCATTACCGATGAGGACATGCTGATCGGCTTTCTCAAGCGCTGCGACGCCGCGATCATTGCAATGGAGCCCGTCACCAACGGGGTGCTCACGGCGCTCCCCGAACTCAAGCTGATCGGCAAGATGGCCGCCGGGTGCGAGCATATCGACTTCGACGCCTTGAAAAAGCATGGCGTGCGCTTCGGCTATACCTTCGGCGTCAACCGGCTGTCGGTCGCCGAACTCACCTTGTCGTTCATGATCGCGGGCCTGCGTATGCTGCCGGAACAGAACTTGGCGATGCGGGCCGGCGAGCGTCCATTGTTCAAGATCGGGCGTCTGCTGACGGGGCGGACGGTCGGCATTCACGGCTGCGGCAATATCGGCAAGGAGGTCGTGCGCCTGCTGAAGCCGTTCAATTGCGAGATGCTCGCCTGCGATATCAGGGACTATACGGATTTCTATGCCGCCAATGGCATTGCAGCGGTGTCGATGGATGAGCTGCTCCAGCGTTCCGACGTGCTGAGCTTGCATCTGCCGAAGACAAAGACGACCCGCGGCCTCTATTCGTCCGATGTTCTCTCTCGCATTCGTCCGGGCGCGGTGCTGATCAACATCTGCCGTGGCGGCATCGTCGACGAGGACGCCCTTCTGCGTGAGCTCGAGAACGGCCGGCTGACGGCGGCCTGCTTCGACGTGTTCGCTGTCGAACCCGCCCAATGCGACCGGCTCTTGCGCCACCCGCGCATGTTCGCCACGCCACATCTGGGGGCGGGGTCCGACGAGATCAGGATGCAGATGGTCGAGGCCGCCTTGCGCGGGCTGGAGGTCAACGAGCTGGTCGATCCTGCAAAATACTACGACAATTGAGCGCGCCTTTTCCTCTCCAGCGCCGATATGCCCTTCGCACTTCTGTCATCCGGCGTTCCACGCTAGGATTTCAAAAAGGTGCGCGTCCCTGTCGAGGCTGCGCAGCGTCTTCCAATCCAGCCAGGCAAGGGCCTGTCGCCAGCATACCCGCCCGATGGCGCATTCCGGCCGGTTCATGCCCATGGAGACCGATTGATGAAAACCGATACGCCACGTCCCATTCGGCTCAAGGACTACCGTCCGCCGTCTCACCTGATCGACAGCGTGGCGCTCGAGGTGTCGCTGCATCCCAACCGCACGCGCGTGCGCTCGCGCCTGGCGGTCCGGCCCAATCCGGCGGCAGGCGACGATCCGGGGCCGCTGCGGCTTGATGGCGAGCATCTGGAGCTGGAGTCGGTCAGGCTGAACGGCAAGCCGCTCGAAATGCGCGACTACGAGCTGACTGAACGTATGCTGACCATTCCACGCCTGCCTGCAAAATCCCCATTCGAGCTCGAGATCGTGACCTACGTCGACCCCGAGGCCAACAAGGCTTTGACCGGTCTTTACCGGTCGCGCGGCATCTACTGCACGCAGTGCGAGGCTGAGGGGTTCCGGCGGATCACCTATTTCCTCGATCGCCCGGACGTATTGTCCGTGTACAAGGTGCGGGTCGAGGCGGATGTCGAGGAGGCCGCGACGCTGCTCGCCAACGGCAACCCGGTCGAGCACGGAAGACTGGATCGGGGCCGCCGGTATTTCGCGGTGTGGCACGACCCGCACCCGAAGCCCTGCTACCTCTTTGCCCTGGTCGGCGGCAATCTCGGTTCGATCACCTCCACATTCCGCACGATGTCCGGCCGCAAGGTCGATCTCGGCATCCATGTCGAGCCCGGAAAGGAGGACCGCGCCCATTGGGCCATGGACAGCCTGAAGCGCTCCATGCGCTGGGACGAGCGGCGGTTCGGCCGCGAGTACGATCTCGACGTGTTCAATATCGTTGCCGTTTCCGACTTCAATATGGGAGCGATGGAGAACAAGGGACTGAACATATTCAACGACCGGCTGATCCTGGCCTCGGCGGAGACCGCCACCGACACCAACTACGAGGCGATCGAGAGCGTCGTCGCGCACGAATACTTCCACAACTGGACAGGCAACCGTATCACCTGCCGCGACTGGTTTCAGCTCTGCCTCAAGGAGGGCCTGACGGTCTATCGGGACCAGGAGTTCTCCGCCGACGAGCGTTCACGCACGGTCCAGCGCATATCCGACGTGCGCCAGCTCAAAGCCGCGCAGTTCCCCGAGGACGCCGGTCCTCTCGCTCACCCGGTCCGGCCCGACAGCTATATCGAGATCAACAACTTCTACACCGCCACCGTCTACGAGAAGGGCGCCGAACTGGTGCGCATGATCGAGACCATTCTCGGCAAGGACGGGTTCCGTGCCGGCATGGACCGCTATTTCGAACGCCACGACGGCGAGGCTGCGACGGTCGAGGATTTCGTCTCCAGCTTCGAGCAGGCGACCGGCGCCGACCTCAAGCACTTCCGCCAATGGTATTCGCAGGCCGGCACGCCGCAACTCGTATGCTCGCTCGACTATGACCGGGCAGGCAAATCCGCTGTTCTGACCGTCGAGCAGATCAATCCGCCGACCCCGCGCGAGCCGAAGAAGAAGCCGTTGCATATCCCGCTGCGCATGGGCCTGCTCGGCGCCAACGGCCATGACATCCCGCTGCAGCTCGAGAGCGGCGAGGAGGTGGAGGACGGCGTCCTGCACATCAAAGGCCAGAAGCAGTCGTTCCGCTTCGTCAATGTACCGTCGCAGCCTGTTCCCTCCCTGCTCCGGGGCTTCTCCGCCCCCGTCAGGCTGACCATCGACCTCTCCGACCGCGATCTCGAGTTCCTGGTGGCCAATGACAGCGATCTCTACAACCGCTGGCAGGCCGCAACCGATTACGCGATGCGCACGCTGTTCCATCTGGTCCGTGCACGCACGGCAGGCAAGCGCTCGAGCAAGGGCATGGGCTATGTGCGTGCCCTGGGGGCCATCCTGGCGGAAGATGCCCTGGAGCCGGCCTACCTTGCCGAGCTGCTGCGTCTGCCGTCCGAATCCGACATTGCCCGGGAGATCGCCAGCGACGTCGATCCCGGCGCCATCCATGCCGCCCGCCGCCAGCTCATACGGCTGGTCGGCACGGCGCTCGGCGACAGCCTGGAGCGCATCTACAAGCGCTATAGCGATAGCGCTCCGTACTCGCCCGATCCCGCGAGCGCCGGCCGGCGGTCGTTGCGCAATCAGGTCTTGAACCTGCTTGCTGCACGCGACTCGGCGTCCGACCGCAAGCGTCTCGTCGCGCACCATCGCAACGCGACCAATATGACGGATGAGGCCTTCTCGCTGTTCCTGATCGCAGCCAGCCGGATCCCGGAACGCGAGGCGATATTGCAGAGGTTCCACGATCGCTGGCAGAGCGACCACCTCGTGATCGACACCTGGTTCGCGGCACAGGCGACGGCGCCGCAGGCTGCGACGCTGAGCCGTGTCCGGGCGCTGACCGGGCACCCGCTGTTCTCGCTCACGACACCCAACAAGGTGCGGGCTTTGATCGGCAACTTCGCGATGGCAAACCCGTCCCAGTTCAATCGGCCCGATGGCGAAGGCTACGAGTTCCTGGCCGGCCAGGTCCTGGCACTCGATCGGTTCAATCCTCAGGTCGCGGCACGGCTCTTGAGCGCCTTCCGGAGCTGGCGGTCGCTGGAGCCCGTGCGCCGGCGCCGGGCCAAGCGCGTCCTCCAGAAGCTCGCCGGGACCGACGGCCTTTCGCGGGACGTGTTCGAAATCGCCAGCCGCATGATTGAATAGGACGCAGTCGGATTTTACCTGCGTAAAGGGCGTATAATTGCGTCCACGGATAATGCGGTTTCATCTAAATCCATCGTATTATGTTGCGCTTTGTACGCATTTGATTTTTCAGTTTAACTTCGCATTTATTCTCCCTCGACACGGCAACGCCAATCAAGCCAAAGTCGATTTGCGATTCGGGGCCGACGTCAATTCCGGCACCGGGTGCGGCGGGCGCAAGGCTATACGGACATCGGCGGGGAATCGGATGGTGGTCAGGTCGGGCACCGGTATGCAGCGGGAGCATGCCGGCGAGCATTTCAGGGGAGAAGGCAATGTGGCGCCGCTTGACCGGCGCGCCGGCGTAGCCGTGGGCGAATGGATCGAATTGCTGGCCCGCATAAGTCACGATCTCCGGACGCCTTTGAATACCGTCATCGGATTTTCCGACGTCATGCAGAATGAATTGTTCGGACCATTGGGAGACCGCCGGTACCAGGAGTACGCACGGCATATACGGGACAGCGGCGACCGGTTGCTGAAAGCCGCGCAGGATACGCTTGCGATGGCATCTCTGCTCGCACGTCCGCGCCGCGCGGTGCTGAGCGATGTCCGGCTCGCCGAGATGATTGGGGTGGCTGTCGAGGACGTGTCGGACTGCCTGAAAGCGGACGGGATCGACGTCGATGCCGATATCCCCGTCGAACTCGAGGTGCGGGCAGACGCTGATGTCCTGCCGCGTGCGATTGCACATCTGCTGACTGCCGCCCTGGCTCGCGCGGATCGAACGGCAACGCTGCGGATTTCGGCGCGTGCCGCGCACGGTCGTGTCGATCTGTCCGTGTTCGTCGACAACGGAAATGCGTATGCGGCGGGTGCGTGTTCGCGGCCGGTTCAGCGGGCGCGCCAGCGTGAAGAAACCGGACTTGGCCGGGACGAGCTTCCGTTGTGGATCGCGCGCGTGCTTTTCGAACTGCAGGACAGTCCGCTGCACCAGGAGGAAGGTGGCGCGGGCACTATTTTCTGGACCAGCCTCGACGAGGCGGCGCAGCATGATTTCTTCGGGCGGGATCACGCGGTCCTGATCTGACTCCGCACTTCTAGGCTGGAAGTATTGCGACCTGATCGATTGTTTAGAACCATTACCCAAATAGCTATTTCTGCACGGGTGCCATGTTGCAGCCGATTGGCTGTTGCGCAGCTTTTTGAGGTGCAGAGCATTTTCTCGGAAACAAAAACGGCGTATTGTTGCTTCTGGCCGGTTGCGGGAGTTTTATCGGTCGAGACAATAAGCGTCGGCATGAGCATTACGCCGATATAAATTCGAAGCGATCGAATTCCTGTTCCGGATTGGAACCCGACGGCAATGTCGCCGTTCGGTTTGGCAGCTCAAATGTGTATTGAAAGGAGCCTATGCCATGAAGGAGCTTTATGCACAGGGCGATCTGTTGATTGAGCGGGTGGCCGACGTCAGGCCGTCAGGAACTTCGGTTCCCGCAGGGCCGGACGGTGCATTCGTGCTGGCAGAAGGCGAGCTGACGGGTCACAGGCACGCGATCTACGACAAAGTCACCTTCTTCCGCGACGACGGCCTGGCGCGCGACATTCCCGGCGGTCTCTACGTCGGTCATGTCCGGGTCGACCGTGATGGCGCAACGCTCCTTCATGAGGAGCACGCACCGATCGGTCTGCCGCGTGGGACCTATCGGGTCCGGCGGCAGCGCGAATTGGAGCCGCGGGAGGCTCGCATTGTTGCGGACTAATTCTGCAGGCGGGCTCTCGGCCGCGGAGGCCGAGCAGCTCGCGTCGTGCAGATCTCGCTGGGAGGCGCTGCGGACTTGCACGCTGCCTGCTGATCGAACCACGGCGGAGGCAGGCGTCATCCAAGCATATCGGTCGGGCGGCCTTGTGCCGCCCGACGAGGTCGTCTGGTGTGCCGGCCCGGTTGAGTTGTCGCGCCGGCGTACGGACGATCTGAAAAACAACCGCGCCGGCCAGAACATCAGGGCACAGCTTGTCGCAGCCCCGCTGCGGCAGGTCGACCGCGCGCTGCGGGATGCCGTTTCATCTTCAATCCTGTTTCAGGTGCGGCTCGTTTCGACTCCCTTTCTGGTGAGCCCCGTCAGCCGGTCGGTCGTGGGCGCAGTGGCGGCAGACGCCGAGTTCGGGCTGGTTCGCCGCGCGCCCTTGCGACAGTTCGTCGACTGGCTGACACGGCGGCGATTGACCTCTCGCGGCGACCAGAGCCTGACTGAGGCCGGTCTCAGCCAGCACGATGCTCCGCCGTATTTCGTCTACGACTTCTTCTCCAGCGCCTATGGGCTGGGCGCACTGATCGAACCCGTGCAGGGGCTGATGCAGATTGCATCCAGCGTCGGCTGGTTCGTGCCACACGAGAAAGTGTGCTACCTCGCGGAACGTCACGATGTCCTGCGTCTCGATCCGGAAGGCCGCCTGCATGCGACGGACGGCCCGGCTCTGGGCTATCCGGATCAGTGGTTCCGCTACTTCTGGAAAGGCGTAGAGCTTTCGCCCTGGATGATCGAGCAGCCCGACTGGATCGACCTCACGCGCATCGAGCGCGAGCCCGATCCGGTGATCAGGCATTGCCTCGTCGACATCATGACGCCGGAGCGGTTCATCCGCAGCGGCTATGCCTGCCGTGTCGCCGCAGACGAGACCGGCACGTTATGGCAGCGGAGCTGGCGGTTCGGCGGCATATGGGCCGCGGTCGAGGTGGTCAACGGCACGCCCGAGCCCGACGGCACGAAGAAGCATTATTTTCTGACGGTGCCCGGCAACCTGCGGTCCGCACGGCAGGCGGTCGCATGGACCTATGGCCTCAACGAATGGGAATACGAGGCGCTCAAGCTGCGCACCTGAGGCGCGTGAGCACCCCGTATATGGGTTCTCATGTGCGCAGCAGATGGACGCTGAACAGGCCCTTTCGGTCGGTCCAGGCCTCGACCGGCTCCCAGCCGCCCCGGCGTGCCAGGGCCGCAAATCCCTCGAGATCGTATTTGCGCGATGTCTCGGTGTGAATGCGCTCGCCTGCCTTGAACGTGATCCTGCGGCCAAGCAGCGACACCGTCTGGTCGCGCTTGCTGACCAGGTACATGTCGATCCGGCCCTCAACCCAGTCGTACGTCGCCTCGTGCCGGAACTGGGCGATGTCGAAGTTCGAGCCAAGCTCCCGGTTGCTGCGAACGAGAAGGTTGAGGTTGAAGTCGGCCGTGACGCCGGCGGCGTCGTTGTAGGCGGGAACGATGATCGAGGCGTCCTTCTTCAGGTCGACGCCGATCAGCAGAAAGCCGTCGGGCCGGGCGAGGACAGCCAGGTTGCGCAGCAGGTCGACCGCCTGCCGCTGTTCAAGATTGCCGATCGTCGAGCCTGGGAAGAAGCAGAGCTTGGGCCGTGCGGCCAGATCCTTCGGCAGCTCGATGGGGCTGGAGAAGTCGCCCTCCAGCGGACGGATATCCAGGTCCGGGTAGCGCGCGGAGAGACGCTCCTTGGCGGACGCCAGGGCAGCCGGGCTGATATCCATGGGAACATACGCTGCCAGCCGCGGCGCCAGCCGGTCGAGTAGAATCTGGGTCTTGCGGCTGGAGCCCGATCCCAGTTCGATCAGCACCGCGCCATCGGCCAGCAGGCTGTCGATTTCGCCGGCGCGGCTCTCGAGAACCTCGATCTCCGCCCGCGAAGGATAGTACTCCGGCAGCCGCGTAATTTCCTCGAACAGATCATCGCCGCGCGCGTCGTAAAGAAAGCGGCAAGGGATCGACTTGGTCTTGCCGCTGAGGCCATCGAGCATGGCGCCGGCAAAGTCGGAGCTGGCTTCAACTGGCGCGGCTGCGCGGCGAGTTCTCATTGATTGTCCTCCGCGAGCCTGAGCCCGGCAAACTGCCAGCGTTGGT
>JBFWYV010000152.1:0-11364 GCA_050186055.1 Hyphomicrobiaceae bacterium
GATTTTGTGTGTTAGTCGCGCCATTGTTATTGGCTGATTGTTCCAGCCTTCGCGCGCTTGCTCCTGCCAGCGCGCCCAGGTCTTCTCGTGCCGTGCCGCGATATCCTTCGCCCGCTGGTCGATCTTCGTCTGCAGCTTCGGATTCTTGGCGATCCCGTCTTTGCACAGCCGCGTCAGCTCGGGGATGCCGACCGACGTATCGCCCACCGCCCGGATCGAGCACGGCTGGATGCGGCAATAGTCCATCGACCATTTCGAGATGCCGAGCTCCGCAAAGCCGATCTCGACGAAATCGCAGCTCGCCGGCGGCAGAGGCTGGAGCTGCCGCATGGCGTTGTTGAGATCATGCGTCGACTTCTCGTAGTCCTTCACGTCGAGGCCCACGATCAGGTCGCGGTCCTTGAAGATCGTCTTGTCGAGGCTCATGCAGAGCGGATGCTTGTTCGGGAAGTTCAGGGCGTTGTTGATGTCCCACACCGGCGCGCCGACGGTCTCCGCCAGCTCCACCATGGCCTCGAAGCCGCCCTCGCGGCGCCCCGCATATTCCGCCATCAGCAGCGGATTCTCAGACTTCAGCAGCTTGTCGGCGATCGCTCGCAGAGCCTCCGGGTCCGGAGCCAGCGGCGACGGCGCCCTCGCCGCATCGGCCGGCGGCATCCACACCTCTTCCGTCAGCGGACTTTCCTGCATCGCCGCGTCGTAGCACATGTAGACCGGGCCTTTCGGCTCCGTCATCATCACCGAGTAGGCGCGCGCGAAGCTCTCCGGCACGCCGTGGACCGACGTCGGCTGATAGTCCCACTTGACGTAGTCGCGCACGGCGTTGCCCTGGACCAGCGCCGTATGCGTCCAGTCGATATGCGGCCGCCGCTTGTGCTCGTCCATCGGACCGGTCGCGCCCATGATGAAGATCGGCACCCGGTCGATGAACGCGTAGTAGACGGCAAGATTGCAATGCAGCAGTCCGACCAGGTTGTGCACGATCGCGATCATCGGCTTGCCGGTCGCCTTGGCATAGCCGTGCGCGATCTGGACCGCGATCTCCTCGTGGTTGCACGCCATCATCGCCGGCTCGTTGTTGCCGTAGTTGACGAGACTGTCGTGCAGGCCGCGGAATGAAGCCCCGGGATTGAGCGTGATGTGCGGAAACTCGAACTGCTTTATGCAATCGACGATGACGTCCGACTGCCACCCGCGATAGTTCCGGTTGACGGCCATGCTTGCCGTTGTGCTCGGCACGACGGCGCCTGCTTTTGCATCCGCGCCCTTCTTGCTTCCGGTCTTGGCCATTATCGTTCCCTTCAAGCAACGCTTCCTCGATGCCCCGCCACGCGTGCGATGGCATTCTCCCATTGCTGCCTAGCAGACAAAGAAAGTCCGGGCCAGTACCGGCGCCGCCGAGCCCTGGAGATCACCGTGCGCGGATCGGCCTCGCCGTTGCAGCAATCCGCATCACGCGGCGCGCTAGCTGCTCCGGAGAAATAGGGCTTGAGGCAGCAAGAAGCCGGCGAACACATCCGTCCGCCGGCCGCAATGGAACTGAGGATCACCCGGCCTCACTGCTTCTTGGCCTTGCCTTTCTTCCCGCTTCCCTTTGCCTTGGAGAGGATCGCAGCAACCTTATCGACGACCGCCTTGTCGGTGGCGATGGCCTCCTTGACGAGATCCTGGATTTCAGAGCCCGTCACCGGATCGAGCTCCAGATCGCGCTTCTGGACCTCTGCCAGGAACGCCTTGTCTTTCATCGTATCGTCAAAGGCTTTCCGCAATGCCGCAACACGGTCCGCCGGCACGCCCGGCGGCAGGAGATACGGCCGCCCCATCGACTGACGGGCGAACACGAGCCTCAGCATTTGCGTCTGTTCGCGCGATTTGGCCATATCCATGATCAGCGGGATCTTCGGCAGGTCGGCATGCTTCTTCAATGCGAGCTGCACGAACACCGAAATCTTCTTCTCGCTCAACCAATGCCCGCGCGTCGACTTCACGCTCGACCACGACCAGCCGCAGCGACCCGTCACTTCACCGCGCTCCATCGCCAGGTTGATGTCGTTGCCTCCCGGATAGCCGGTAACGAGCTTGAGCTTGGCCCCGAACACAGCGGCGATGACCTGCGGGAACACGTCGGTATCTGCGCTCGGCCCGGTGCCGCCGACAACCAGCTCCTTGGTCAGCGTGTCTTCGAATGTTTTCACTCCCGACGTATGCCAGGCGACGCAGACGCTGACCTCGTTGTTGGCGCTTCCGAGCCAGTTGAACTTGGTGGCGTCAAACTGGGCTTTGGTATTTCCGATCAACGGCTCGAATGCGGCGCCGCGGCCGACTGCGCCAATGACGGTCCCGTCTTTTGGGGCGGCCGAATAGAGCCAGTTCGTGAGCTTCAGGCTCCCCGCCCCGGGCGCGTTCTTCGCAATCACCGTCGGCTTGCCGGGAATGTGATCAGCCAGATACTGCGCCACTGTCCGTGCATAGACGTCATAGCCGCCGCCCGCCGAATAGCCGATCTGCATTTCTACCGTCTTGCCCTTGTAGAAATCGGCGACAGAGTCGGCACGGGCCATATGAGTTATGAACGCCGTCGCCCCGGCCGCGACAGCGAGTGCCGTAAGTTGAACGCGCATGCGTCTCCTCCCATGTTGGCGGCACCGGTATTTCGTGCCGTTCCGGCACGTCGCTGGTCCGCGTTTCTCCGCCGCCCGGACGAGGTCTGGTAGCAGCGCCTGACAGCGCCCACAATAAGGACAGTTCCGGCGGAATACAAAGAATTGTAACCTAGGAATTACGCTATCGCCTTGGATGAAAGGCCCATGCAGGATCACGGAGATAGGAGACCCGATGCCCAATGAAATGAACGGCGGCGACGCTCGCGCCGTCCGGCTCGAAGCCAGGGTTGCGGCTCTCAGCGCGACGGTAAAATCGCTGCTCACGATGTTGATGCTGCGTGGCCTGCTGACCAAGGCCGAGATCGCACCCCTTCTCGCCGAGGCCGAGGCTTTGATGGCGGCATCGGACCCCGACGCCGGCAAGGACGAGCTGCAATCGATCTCGGACGAGCTTCCCGCTTACATGCGCGAAGCCATGGGTCCGCCGCCCGATGACGACGACCATGACCATTGATCGGGGTTCGCCGCGATCCCTCCCGCCGTCAGATCAGCCCCAGCTCTGCGAGTTGCTTGCGCATGTTCGCCGGCATGCCCGCGAGATCGTCCGCCATTCGCCCCGATAGGTCCGGCGGCGCTTCGGACACGTCCAGGTAGCGCCAGCCCTGGAACGCCCGGCGCGGCGTCGGCCGGACCGGTATCAACTCGCGCTCGAGCAAGATCAGGCAGCAGGCCCGCCCGTCAGGCCGCTGTCCCTCGCCAAATCCGAAAAGCTTCTGCCGGGCCTGGATCATGCCCTTGATCACCCAGTAGATCGACCCGCCATCCAGCAGTTCCGCCTCGCGCTTCGGTTTCTGCCCGGTGCGATGGAACAGCCGCGGCCTCTTCTCTCCAGCGGCCTTCATCTGGCGTAGCCGCTCCGACTGCCATTGCGCGAGGTCATCGACGGAATCGGTGCCGACGCTGAGCTTGATCAGGTGAAGCGTCATCGTTCCTCGTCCCCGCCATCCAATGTCGCCATCGGCGTACCCGTGCTCACCTGCTGCCCCTCGGAAACCAGCACCCTCGCGACACGGGCCGTCCGCGGCGCCGTCACCACATGCTCCATCTTCATCGCCTCGACAATAGCGATCCGATCGCCTCGATCGAGCTTGTCTCCCACCGCGACCAGCACCTTGACGACCTTGCCGTTGATCGGCGATCGAACGCCGCTGTCTCCCTCCGCCTCGTCATCGGACATCCCGCCGTACGCAGGCCACGAGACCTCGGCATGGCTCAGACCATCCACGACGAAGACGCGCTCGCCGGCGGCGACCAGCCGCACTTTCGTACCGGCAGCTTCTGACCGCCCGCCCCCGTAGACAACCGCCAGGATACCGTCGGGCCAAGTTGCCCGCGCCGCATCGGGCTCTCCGTCGATGACGAACGGAACCTCGATCTGGCGCTCGCCGCCAAGCTGAAAGGCATCGCCTGCATCCCACGGTGATGGCACGCGTTGGCCTTCCATGATGCACCGGCCCCGAAACTCGCCCGGCGCACGACGCAGCATGAGCTCGCGAACCGCCGCCGCAATCGACGACTCGCTCGGCGGCGCCTGCGACGTCAGCGATGGATGCCGTTCGATGAAACCTGTATCAAGCCGCCCACTCGCGACATCCGGATGCTGAACAAGTGAAAGCAGGAATGCTGCGTTCGTCCGAACGCCCGCAATCATCAGCCGGCCAAGAGCACCCGAAACAGTTGCCAGCGCCTGGGCACGATCCGGACCTGTTGCAATCAGCTTCGCGATCATCGAATCGTAGTACGGCGTGATGAAACTGCGCGGACCGACGCCGGTCTCCACTCTCAAGCCGCCGGCATCCGCGATCTCGCAGGCATGCAGTTGCCCGATGCTGGGCAGGAAGCCGTTGGCCGGATCCTCGGCATTGAGCCGAACCTCGACGGCATGCCCTCTTGCGCGGATCTCACGCTGCCGAAGCGGAAGCGGCTCTCCTGCCGCGACCCTGAGCTGCCACTCCACAAGATCGAGCCCGGTGATCTCCTCCGTGACCGGATGTTCGACCTGCAGCCGTGTATTCGCCTCGATGAAATAGAACGGACGATCGGGCCCCAGCGTTACAGTCCGATCTGCCGGCGGCTCGACCAGAAACTCTACCGTCCCGGCGTTCGAATATCCGACCGCCTTCGCCAGCGCGATGGCGCCTGCTGTCATCTTCTCGCGCAACCCCGGCGAGAGCCCCGGCGCCGGCGCTTCCTCCATCACCTTCTGGTTGCGCCGTTGCAGCGAGCAATCCCGCTCGAACAGATGCACGACGTTGCCCTGGCTGTCGCCGAACACCTGCACCTCGATATGGCGCGGCCGCTCGATCAGCTTCTCGAGCAGCACCGCATCGCTGCCGAATGCTGCCAGGGCTTCCCGCTTGGCGCTTTCCAGTTCCGCCGCCATATCCGACGCCCTGCCGACGCGCCGCATGCCGCGACCGCCGCCGCCGTGGACCGCCTTGATCAGCACCGGGTAGCCGATCCGATCCGCCTCCGCTGTGAACGTCGCTGCGTCTTGCGCGTCGCCCTGGTAGCCGGGCACCACCGGAATACCGGCGCGGCTGGCCACCGCCTTCGCTTCTGCCTTGCTGCCGAGCACGCGCATCGCTTCCGGCGTTGGCCCCACGAAGATCAAACCCGCAGCCGCCACCTGCGAAGCGAAGTCCGCGTTCTCCGACAGGAAGCCATAGCCCGGATGGATCGAGTCGCAGTCTGTCCGCCGCGCGGCCTCGATGATCCGGTCGCCCCTCAGATAGCTCTCCGGCGCGGCAGCCGGCCCGATCAGGACCAGCTCATCGGCCTGCGCCGCGGCGAGCGAGTGCCGGTCGGCATCGGACACCGCAAGCACGGTACCGACGCCCAGGCGGCGCGCGGTCCGAATGATGCGGGCCGCGATTTCGCCACGGTTGGCTATGAGGAGCTTTCGCAGCATGCCGGCGATGTTGCATCGGCCGGATCGTCGCGGCAATGGCCGTCGGATAGCAGCAGCGCAGCTTTCCACGGGTAACCCGGACATGCCCGGGTCCGGCCTCGGTCGACAGCCTGCAAGTGATTGATTTCCTGCCGCCGTTGCGTCAAACCCCACGGCATGCTGCACATGCGTAAACATGCCAGTTGAGGATCGATGAAATGAACATGCCGCCTGAGCTGCTCGAAGGGTACCGCCGATTCCGCCAGGATCGCTTTGCCAATGAGGCCGAGCGCTATCGGTCGCTGGCCCGCGAGCAGCATCCGCGCACCATGGTCATCGGGTGCGCCGACAGCCGTGTCGACCCGGCCACGATCTTCGCGGCAGCGCCCGGCGAGTTGTTCGTCGCCCGCAACGTCGCCGCGCTCGTCCCGCCATGCGAGCAAACCGGGTCCTTTCACGGAACCTCCGCAGCGCTGGAATTCGCGGTCGACATACTGCAGGTCGAGAATGTGATCATCCTCGGCCATGGCATGTGCGGTGGCGTCGCTGCTGCATTGTCCGGCACGCAGGAACGCCCGGTCGGCCGGTTCATTCAGCCCTGGGTGGAATTGCTGTCCGACGTCAGGGACCAGGTCGTTGAAAGTATTGCCCCGGACCAGCCGGCGGCGCGCCAGATTGCGCTGGAGCATCTGGGGGTCCAGAAGTCGCTGGCGAATCTGAAGACATTCCCGTTCGTCGCCGAGCGGATCGCCGCCGGCACCCTGGTCCTGCATGGCGCCTGGTTCTCCATCGCGCAAGGCGAGTTGCACTGGCTGGACACCGCAACCGACCAGTTCGTACCCATCGATGTCGACAAGGCGTAGTTTCGGCGCTCAGCGCCCCGCCGCCTCGATCTTCTGCCGCGCCGCCTGCACCGATGCAGCGGAAGCGGCCAGCAGGATTCCGACGACGACGAAAATGCCGCCTGCGCCGGCCGCGGCAGCGACCATGCCCGCCATCAGCGGCATTATGATCTGGCCCACGCGATTGCCCGTGATCCGTAGTGACAACACCGTTCCGCGCACATACGCCGGCGCCAGCCCTACCGTATTCGAGATCGACAGCGTCGCCGCGATGCCGAGACCGAACCCGGAGAAGGCGATGGCGATGAATACGATGAACAGCGGCACCGGCACGGCGATCAGTGCATAAGCGAGAGCAGCCGATGCCATCGTCAGCACCGTCAGACGTACACGCCCCACCAGCCGCACGATCGGCGTATAGAGCAGCCGCGAGATGACGGATGCGATCGAGCGCGTTGCGAGCATCAGGCCGACGACGGCAACGGAGACGCCGCGCTCGGTTCCCCACAATGGCAGGTAGATGCTTATCAGATCCTGCGCGGTGATGATGATGATGCTGGCCACCATCATCGTCGGCAGCCCCGGGATGTGCAGCAGGTCGCTGATCGAAGGCCTCGGCGCCGACGACGTCCTGCCGGCCGCGTCGGGGTCGGGTCGGATCGAATACGCGACCGGTAGGCACAAAAGCGCGACGATCACGGCAAGACCGAACAGAGGCTCGGTCGGTGGAATACGGGCGGAGCCGCCGACCCAGCTCACCATCAGCGGTCCCAGTCCCTGTCCCAGCGCATTCGCCACCATGTAGTGGCCGATCACGGCCTCGCGTGACGTAATTGCCGTCGCGGTGCGCACACAGATCACTTGCAGAGCGATCGCATTGAACAGGAAGGCGACGCCCATCAGGATGTTTGCGGCCAGCATGTGGTATGCGCCGGCGGGCGTAAAATAAAAGCCAGCGGCAGATGCGACGAAGATCCAGCTTCCGATTTTGGCGGCAGTGCAGTCATTGCCGCGGTCGACGTACCGTCCGACCCACACCGCCATGAAGATCGGCACGATCGCATATGCGCCTGCTATAATGCCGATCCAGATCTCCGACAGTCCGATTTCGACGATGCGGTATGACGTCGTCACCCTGATCAGAGAGATGAAAACCTGGCAGCCGAATGCCAGCAGCAACATCGGGACCAGCAGCCGGTAGTCGATCTCGTCCTTGGCCAGCCACCGGCTTAACTTGTCCTGCATGAATGGTGTCGTCTCCCGGCGTTTGATTCGCCGCTTTGCTCATATCTTGAAGGGATATTGGCGACCTCAGCCGGATCACGCAATGGAAGATAGTCGCAGCGTGGCGGCAAGACGGCAGACCTTGGCCACCTAATGATGAGCGTGAGAATATCGCGCCTGCTTGCATCCGCTCGACCCGGACCGCCGGTTTCGGATAAGTTCACGCGATGACCAACCTTTTCCAAGCTGCCGGTCTGGAGCAAAGCGCGCCGCGGCCGCTGGCCGATCGCCTGCGCCCGGCCCGTCTGGCCGATGTCGTCGGCCAGGATCACTTGCTCGGCCCCGAAGGTACGCTGACGCGCATGCTCACCAGCGGCCGAGTGCAGAGCATGATTCTGTGGGGCCCGCCAGGCAGCGGCAAGACCACCGTCGCCCGCTTGCTTGCCGACGAGACGAAACTCGAGTTCGAGCAGTTGTCTGCGATTTTCTCCGGCGTGCAGGACCTGCGCAAGGCGTTCGACCGCGCCCGCATCAGACGCGAGCAGGGTAAGGGGACGCTCTTGTTCATTGACGAGATCCATCGCTTCAACCGCTCGCAGCAGGACAGTTTCCTCCCGCATATGGAGGACGGCACCATCACGCTGATCGGCGCCACCACCGAGAACCCGTCATTCGAGCTGAATGCCGCTCTTCTTTCGCGCGCCGCCGTTCTCGTTTTCAACCGGCTCGATGCCGAGGCCATCGAAAAGCTGCTCGTCCGTGCCGAGGCTGCCGAAAAGCGTCCGTTGCCGCTGGATGCCGACGCCCGCCAGGCCCTGATCGCCATGGCCGACGGCGACGGCCGCGCGGCCATCAACCTGGCCGAGGAGGTCTACGCCGCGGTGCCGGAGACCGGCACGCCGATCTCCCGCGATGCCCTGGCCAGGCTGGTTCAGCGTCGCGCGCCGCTCTACGACAAGAGCCGCGATGGCCATTACAACCTGATTTCGGCGCTGCATAAGTCCGTGCGCGGCTCCGATCCGGACGCGGCGCTCTACTGGCTGGCCCGCATGCTGGATGGCGGCGAGGATCCGCTCTACATCGCCCGCCGCGTCGTTCGCATGGCCGTGGAGGACATCGGACTCGCTGATCCGCAGGCCATCACGCAGGCCCTCGCAGCCAAGGACACTTATGATTTCCTCGGCTCGCCGGAAGGTGAGCTGGCCCTCGTTCAGGCCGTGATCTACATGGCGACCGCGCCGAAATCCAATGCCGTCTACGTCGCCGGCAAGGCCGCCATGAAGGTCGCGAAGCAGCACGGCAGCCTGGCGCCGCCCAAGCACATTCTCAATGCGCCGACGGCGATGATGGAGGAGCAGGGCTACGGTGCCGGCTACGCCTACGACCACGACGCGCCCGATGCCTTCTCCGGCCAGGACTATTTCCCGGAGGAGATGGGCCGCAAACGGTTATACGATCCGCCGGAGCGCGGCTTCGAGCGCGAGATCAGGAAGCGGCTGGCCTATTGGGACGCACTTCGCAAGAAACGCTAAAACAGCGTGGGTCGCATTCAAGGTCCGACGCTTTAGCGCCGGCCTTCGCCCAACCCCGTCACACCCCCTCGGCTTTTTTTGCCGCAATCACCGGTATTGCAGCCAGGATGCTGCCAACCCCGCTCGGTTTCTGGTAGAGCACTCGTCAAAGACCCACGTGACCGCAAAGCATGACTGACACCGCCATACCCCCGCTCACCGCACCGCGCCCGGAATGGGCGCAGGCCAAGCGCATCGTCGTAAAGATCGGATCTTCATTGCTCGTGGACCGCGACACCGGCAAGCTGCGGACGAGCTGGCTTGCCTCGCTCGCCGATGACGCCAGACGGCTGACGTCGTCCGGCAAGCAGTTGATCCTCGTATCCTCCGGCGCCATCGCCCTCGGCCGCCATCTGCTCACTTTGCCCAGCGGCCCGCTGGCATTGGAGCAAAGCCAGGCAGCCGCGGCCGTTGGCCAGATCAGTCTCGCACACGCCTACCAGGAGGTGTTCCGCGCCTGCGATCTGACCGCGGCACAGGTGCTGCTGACCCTGGGCGACACCGAGGAGCGCCGCCGCTACCTCAATGCACGGCAGACCATCGAGACACTGCTGCAACTGAACGCCATCCCGGTGGTCAACGAGAACGATACGGTCGCAACCACCGAAATTCGATACGGCGACAACGACAGGTTGTCCGCACGCGTCGCCTCGATGCTCAGCGCCGACGTCCTGGTGCTGCTGTCCGACGTTGACGGGCTCTATACGTCGCCGCCGGGCACGGGCCCCGAATCGAAACGTCTGGAAATCGTCAGGGCGATCACCCCGGAGATCGAGGCGATGGCCGGAGATGTCGGCTCGGAGCTGTCGCGGGGCGGCATGAAGACCAAGATCGAGGCCGCCCGCATCGCATTGCAGGCCGGCACCGACATGGTGATCGCCTCCGGCAAGGTCGTGAACCCTTTGGCCCGGCTTGGCGAAGGCGGGCCTTGCACCTGGTTCATTGCGCACACCGATCCTGTAGCCGCGCGCAAGCGCTGGATCTCCGGGCAGCTCGAGCCGCACGGCTCCGTCTACGTCGATGCCGGCGCCGAGTTGGCCCTCAGCCAGGGCAAGAGCCTGCTTCCCGCCGGCGTGACCCGCCTCGAAGGCCATTTCGATCGCGGCGAGGCGGTCGTCATCCGCTCCTCTCAGGGGCGTGAGATCGGCAGGGGTCTGATTGCCTACGCCCGCGCCGACGCACAGCAGATCATCGGCCGGCGATCGTCGGAAATCGTCGAAATCCTGGGCCACCGGGGCCGCACCGAGCTCATTCACCGCGACGACATGGCCTTGAGCCGCAACGGCTGAAACCAGCCATCCGGGACCGGCCGAGGGAGAACGCACGCAATGCTCGGGGGCTGGTCGACCCTTCGCCATCGCGACTTCGCGCTCGTCTGTTTCGCACGCTTCGCCGTCACGCTCGCGCTGCATGTCACCAACGTGGCGATCGGCTGGTATATCTACGATGTCACCGGCAGCGCCTTGGCTCTCGGCTTTCTCGGAGTCGCCGGTATCGTGCCGGTATTGGCGCTGGCGCTTGTCACCGGCTTCATCACCGATCGCTTCGACCGCCGCCTGATCCTGTTCGGCTCCGATCTGGCCCTGACCGGGACCGGGCTCGCGCTGCTGTGGCTGATCACAGCAGGTTACGGCATCGTCTGGCCCGTCTATCTGATCGTCATGCTGATCAGTGCCGGGCGGGCGTTCCATCAGCCTGCGAGCCAGGCCATCGTCCCCGCCCTGGTGCCGTCGCAACAACTGCCGGGCGCGATCGCATTTTCATCCGGCATCTTCCAGTCGGCGCAGATCATCGGTCCCGCCCTCGGCGGCATCCTGTACGCCATCGGCGCCTGGCTGCCGTTCGCAATCGCAGTCGCCCTGTCCGCGACGGCGTCGGCCGCCGCGCTTGCCGTCCGGCATCGATCGACACAGGAGGGAGGCAGGATGCCCGTAACGGTGTCCAGCCTGCTCGCAGGCTTCCAGTATACGTTGTCGAAGCCGGTCGTGCTGGGCGCCGTGTCGCTCGACATGTTCGTCGTCATGTTCGGAGGCGTCGTCCTGCTGTTGCCGGTGTTCGCCAAGGATGTGCTCGACGTCGGGCCGGAAGGGCTTGGTTTCCTGCGCGCCGCCCCTGCCGTCGGCGCCATCGGCATGGCCATGTGGCTGGCCGGAAACCGCTTCGTCCATCACAAC